>NZ_FQXN01000001.1:300000-449026 GCF_900129985.1 Thermosipho atlanticus DSM 15807
TCAAAAAATGTTAGATATCAATGTGAAATTTAAAGATGGTTCATTTTATTTTCATGCGGACGGAATAATTATCAGTACACCAACAGGTTCTACAGCATATTCTCTATCTCTTGGTGGTCCGATTCTCTTACCAAATGTTAAAGCGTATGTCTTAACGCCTATAGCCCCACAATTTCTTGCTTCACGGAGTGTTATTTTACCAGATGATGAAAAGATAAGCGTTGAAACAAGTTTTCCTTCGCATCTTATTGTTGATGGGCATGATTTTGGTAAATTTAACAAATTTTCGGTTAGAAAATCTGAGAAAAGTATTACTATTCTTAGACCTCTTGATTATGATTTTTCGAAATCAATAAAAGAAAAAATGGGATATGGGAAAAATTACTTTAAGTAGGGTGATTATATGGATTGGATTTTAAAAGAAAGTATTGAAGAGTTAAAGAGAATGGTTTTAAAAGAGGGGTGGCTTGCAGAGGCTTTATTTAATCAAGCTTTAAATGCTTTAAAAGAAAGGGATGAAAGGTCCGCCCGTGTAGTACTCGAAAGAAAGAATGAGATAAAAATTCTTGATATGAAAGTAAGAGAAAAAGCATTAATAATTTTGGCTACCATGATGCCTATGTCTATAGATCTGAGGATAGTAACTGGAAGTTTTGTAATTTCAAGTTATTTTGAAATGATTTCTGAGAAATCTTTGGAAATTGCAGAAAAAACACTTGAATTGATCAAAGAGCCTCAATTAAAGCCTTTAATTACTATCCCAGAAATGGCTAAATACGTTTTAATTATGTTAAGGGAAAGTATGAGAATGTTTGCTGATCAAAATATCTATGGAGCAGAAAGTGTTTGTGAAAGAGATAATGAGATAGACAATTACTTAGAAGATGTAAGGAATGAGTTAATGGTATATATGATGGAAAATTCCAAATATGTAAAAAGAGCCATACTCTTACTTGAAATTGCCCAAAATATTGAAGAAATAGCTGATCAAGCTACTAGAATAGTTGAAGTGACTTCCTATATTATTACAGGTAAACAATATAGATGTTTTGAAGATAAACTTTATACTATTGATACTTTGGAAAATAATAAGGAGGAAAATTCTTGAAAGTTTTAACAAGATATATCTTAAAACTTTCTATAGGCCCTTTTTTAATGGGCATTTTTGGTTTTGTAGTTTTTGCAAGTGTTGAGCTTTTGTATCAATTATCGGATATAATTGTAAGACATAGAGTTAGTATTTTAAAATTATTTGAGCTGATTTATTATAATCTTCCTTATTTTGTTTCACTAGGTATTCCTGTTGGTGTTTTGTTTGCAATTTTTTGGGTGTTATCTCAATTATATAATTCAAAAGAGATAACAGCACTTCTTGTCCATGGAATACCTTCCAAAAGGTTAGTTATACCATTTTTCGTGTTATCACTTGTATTTGGCTTTTTTGTTTTTTATTTAAATGATCAAATTGTTCCAAATTTTAATCAGAAAGCTGTGAAAATAATTTCAAAGTATGTATACAAAAAGCCTGAGCTTAACATACGAGAAAATATTTTAACTAAGATTGACGATAAACAATATTTTTTTGTAAAAAAGTATGATCAAGAAAGTGGGATATTGTATGATGTTGTTTTGTTTCAAAACATAAGTAATGAAGAGAGAATAATTACATCAGAAAAAGTAATTAAAGAAGGTTCATCTTGGTACTTGATAAACGGTCGAATGTATGTAACTGGTGATTCTGGATTTTTAAAACTTGATATGAAATTTTCAAAAATTAAACTTGACTTAAAAGAAGATTTAGAAAGTTTAATGAGGTTCGGAAAGTCTCCGAGAGATATGACAGGTGGAGAGTTAAAACAAAAAATAAATACATTTGTAAAATTAGGTATAGATCCCTCACCTTGGATTGTGGAATTACAATCCAGATATGCAAATTCTGTAGGACCATTTATAATTGCTTTACTTGGTGTGCCTCTTTCACTTTTATTTGGTTTAAAGAGCAAATCATGGAGTGTAATTTTGACTTTTGGTATAGTTGTCTTATATCAAGGTGCAGGTGCTTGGCTTGCAGCTATGGGGAAAGAAAATTTACTTAATCCGTATCTTGCATCTTGGTTACCGAATATTGCGTTTGGGATATTTGGAACAATTTTGTTTATTCTACTTGATACCCCTTTTGCATATAAAGTTAGAGAGGTTCTATCTAGATTTTTTATATTTTTACTTTTTTCAACTGTTATATTAATTAATACTCATGTTTACGCAAATGAAATAACTTTAGATGCTTCTCAAGTGGAGTATTTTGGAGAAACGATATTTGCCAGTGGCAATGTCTATATACAATGGGATGACAATATAATTATTTCAGATTATGCAACGTTTACTCTTGAAAATTCACAAGTGAAGTCGTTGGAATCTGAAGGAAATGTGAAATATGAATACCAAGGGAATGTTTACTATGCACGTTATTTAAAATATTTTTTTGATGAAGATAAAGCATATGTTGTAAACGTTAAGGGAGTTATGAATTATAAATATGGAAAAAATGATGTGAATTTATATTTTGGTGCGGAGAAGGTAACTACCTATTCCGCAAGTTCTTTACTTAACGAAGCTTATATTACAACATGTGACCTTGAGCATCCTCATTACAAACTTGAATCTTTGAATGTTTATGTGTACGAAGGAAAATATATCATTGCTGAAAATACCCTACTTTTTATACTAGACTTCCCATTTTTCCCATATCCAATTTATTTTACTAGTGTTAATGAAAAAGAGAAATCACCATTTTCATTTTCATTTTCGTGGTCACCGTTTGACGGTTTTATGACACAACAAAATTATATTTCAAATGTTGGAGACTTTACTTTAAATACCTCGATTGAGACATCAAAATATGGTTCAGTATTTAGTTTGTTAATGAATAACAACAAGACTGGTGATAAATTTGTTCTTGATTTTCGGAAAAATTTACTTGAATTGAATACTAAAAATTTTATTTACAAAACTAATTGGGATAGTGCAACTTCATTTTTGAAAGTTTTATACGAACCATTTTATTTTGAGGAAAGTTATTATTCTGAAAGTAATTGGAATAAAAGAATAGGTTTTAAATATATGTTTAATAAACCAATAAAAAGTAATTTTAATTTTTATATTGACTATAATGGAAGTAGATCGTTGATATATAACTCTTTTAATATGAAAAATTTTAGTGTTGGAATTAATAATTTCATAAAGTTTAAGTTGATAAATTTAGATTCAAAGGTTTATATAACAAAAGAAGGTTTTTTCTTGGATGATTCGACTTGGTTAGTAAATGAAAATATAAATTATAAATTTAGTTTGTATAATGAGAAATTTTTCAATACATTAGTAGATGTTTCATATTTGAATAATCAATATATAAGTAAAATAAATCATAAATTTGTTTTACCATATACGTATAAATATGGTTTTTTCCAGTTTGGAACAGGTTATGAATTTGGTTTAAAAATATATAATGCTTTAACGGATAAATACTACTTTCAAATAGGTATGTATGATAAATATACTTTGTCTGGAAAGTTTGAATTGAGTCCTTTAACTTTCAAAACTGAATATATTTATAGGAAAAATTTTCAAGATGAATCAACGTCTACCAATACTTCAAAATTAAATTTTACCTTATTTTTAGACACAAATTATATGAATATAAGTGTTGCAAAAGGTTGGGATTTTCTTTTAAATGCCCCGTTGAATGATAAATTAAAATTCAATCTTCATTTTTCGTTGAGCGGTTATGAATTTAATTTGAACATGTATTCTGAGTATGATAACGTAAATAAATTACTACAACCTTCTAATATATCTTTTAGCATTTCAAATTCAAAATTAGCTTTGGAATACAAATCTAGCTTTATTTACTCTCCAGGAGATATTTATTTCGTCAAAGAAATCAATCATAATTTTAGATTTCAAAAATTCAAAGGTTCAATTACGCAATCTATAGAAGAGGACTATATAAAAAGAGCTTATTTTAATGGTTCGTTTATTTTTGGTGGATTTAGTAATTTTCTAAGTTTAAATTATTATAAAAGTTCAAAATATGAACAAGCTAATTTTAGTTTTAATTATAAACTGAAAGTTGAAAAAAATTCATACAGTTTCTTATACAGTAGAGATGAAAAGTTAAAATTTGGGTTAGATTTGGTTTCGTTCGATCCTTCCATAAAGTTTGAAACCACGTTTGATTTAGTTTCTAAGAAATTTTCTTCTATTGGTTTTTCATTTTCAAAAAAATTACATCATTGGGTTTTAAATTTTAACAGTAATTTTAATTTTAATGGAGATGGAAGGCTTGATTTTAACGATATAACGGAACTTTCTGTTCAGTTTTATGTCATAGAATTTAGTGAGAAATTTTTCGGATGGGATTTCAAAAAGAATCAACCGAGTATTGGACTTTTCTAATCTTGAAAATCTTGTCAAAAAATGTTTCCTTTAAATCAAAAATATTTCAAAAATACGTGTTAAAATTTTTTAAAAAGAAAACGGAGGTCTTAATATGTCCGAAATGGTATACATAGAAAAATTAGCGTATGGTGGAAGTGGTCTTGGTAAGCTTCCAGGTGGAAAAATAATTTTTGTTTCTGGAGCGTATCCTGGGGAACTTGTAAAAGTAGATATAATCTCGGATAAAAGAGATTATGCTATAGGAAGGTTAGAAGAAGTAATAGAAAGCATACCTGAAAGAAGACATCCGGTATGCCCGTATTTTAGAAAATGTGGCGGATGCAATTTTTTGGATTTAAGGTATAGTAAACAATTACAATTTAAAGAAGAAATAGTGAAAGAGCAACTTTCTAGGATTGCAAGGATCTCTGTCGACAAAGTTACCCAAATACAAAAAAGTAATGATGAATATGAATACAGATTAAAAATGGAATTTGCATTTGATTATAATATGAAAACAACTCTAGGATTTAAAATGAAAAATTCACGGAAAATAATTGATATAAAAAAATGTTATATTGCTCCAAAGTATTTCAACAAAATAGTAGAATTAACTCCTGAAATTATCGATTTGCATAAGGTTCCTATATACAAAAACAGAAAAGGTGTTTTGAAGCATTTGGTATTGAGATATTCACCAACCGAAAAAAACGTCATGGTTATCTTTGTAACAAAAACTGAAAAATTTTCAAATGGCAGGCAAATTGCAAATCAATTAGTAAAAAATATTCCTAACGTTTCTTCGGTGGTACATGTAATGAATAGTAATGACAAAATAGTATTAAGAGGCCCGTATAAGATTTTAAGAGGAGAAGGTGTTTTATCCTATGAGTTTGATTGGGAAAAATTTCAAGTACCTCCCACTGCCTTTTTCCAAAATAATTATCATATAACTGGAAAGATGATAGAATTTTTAACGAAAAGTTTAAATCTGAACGGTTCTGAAACGATCCTAGAATTGTATAGTGGATTAGGGACATTTTCAATTAGGCTTGCGGCATTATCGAAGCATACAACAGCGGTTGAAAGTAATAGGGTTGCCATAAAAGCTGGAAAAGCAAATGCTAATATAAACAATGTAAGAAATTTGCGTTTTATTGAAGCAGATGTAAAAGAATATCTCAACAGTCATGAAGAAAGATACGATGTTGTAGTAGTCGACCCTCCAAGAAGTGGTCTTGAAAAAGAGGTTATAGACAAAATTTTAGAGATATCACCTGAAAAAATTGGGTATGTTTCATGCAATCCGGCTACTCTTGCAAGAGACTTAAAAAAATTCTTAGATTCAGGAAAATATAAAATTGAAATTATAAAGCCCTTTGACATGTTTCCACAAACATATCATATAGAAACAATCACAATACTTAGAAAAAGGGGGTTATAATTTGTTTTTTAGAAGGAAAAAATCAAGAGTAGATATTGCTAGAGAAGCCTTTAAAGATGGAAATTTGGAATTACATAAAAAAGCTCATGAAGAAAAATATATAAAAGAAGAGCCTCATAAAACTGAACAAGGTAAATATATTGGTTCTGCAGTATATGGAGCAAGTGATGGAATTGTGACTACTTTTGCTGTCGTAGCAGGGGTTGTAGGGGCTCAACTTGATCCAAAAATAGTTTTGATTTTGGGATTTGCAAATTTGTTTGCTGATGGTTTTTCTATGGCTATAGGTGATTATTTATCTGAAAAATCAGAAAGGGATTACATTGAAAGCGAAAGACAACGTGAATTATGGGAAGTGGAACATTTTCCAGATGCTGAGCGTAAAGAAATTGAAGAAATTTACAAAAGAAAGGGTATTAAAGGTGAAAAGTTAAATATATTAGTAGATATTATTACATCTGATAAAAACTTGTGGGTCGATACTATGATGAAAGAAGAATTAGGGTTAATGTCCGATGAAGATACTTCTCCTTTGAAAAGCGCTGTTGTTACATTTTTATCGTTCGTTATAGCAGGATTTATGCCATTAATTGCTTACGTATTCGCTAGTTTTGTGCCATTTTTTGTTAAACATAGCTTTCTTTCAGCTAGTATAATTACAAGTTTTACTTTATTTCTTGTAGGAGCCTTAAGACAATTTATTACTGATGTAAAATGGTATTTAGGAGGTTTAGAAATGCTTCTGGTTGGAGGGCTTTCGGCAACGGTTGCATTTCTGATAGGATATGTATTACGCACAATTTTTGGAATAGTTGTGTAGTATGATAGAATTAGGAGGGAAGAGAATGAATATAAAAAGAGCGTTAATTAGTGTTTCAGATAAAAGAGGAATTATAGAATTTGCTAAAAAACTTCAAGAAAGAGGAGTAGAAATAATTAGTACCGGTGGTACTGCTAATTTTCTTGAAAAAAATGGAATAAAAGTGATGAAAGTTTCTGAATTAACGGGTTTTCCGGAAATTCTAGATGGAAGAGTTAAAACTTTACATCCAAAAATTTTTGGTGCAATACTGGCTAAATTTGGGAACAAACAACATATGAAAGATTTAGAGGATAATAACATAAAATTTATAGATATGGTTGTTGTTAATTTATCACCTTTTGAGGAAAAGGCAAAAAAAACACGAAATGAGGAAAAACTAATTGAGTGTATTGATATTGGTGGAGTTGCTTTATTAAGAGCTGCTGCAAAAAATTATAGGGATGTAGTAGTTTTGTCAGACCCTGATGATTATGAAAAGGTTATTAAAAGTCTTGATGATTGTGGTGATGTTACACTTCATATGAGAAGAATTTTTGCACTTAAGGCATTTTATAGAACTATGAAGTACGATGCAGAGATTCACAGTGTTTTATCTGAGTTGTTTGCTTCTTTGGATTTTAGAAAACTGTAAAAAGAAGGTGAAATTATGAGAAAATTATTAGTTTTTATTTTGATTATTCTATCGTTAATAATTTTTGCTGGTAAAATTAGTTTTACGATTTTTATAGGTTATCCACCGGAAATACCAGAATATGGATTATGGATTGAAACAAATGTTCCGTATGCAAATGTATATATTAATGGTTACTTTGTGGGTCAGACTAATGCTTTTGGATATATTATACTAGTGTTTGAAGAAGAAGAATATTTGAATATAAAAATTGATGCGGAAAATTATGTGCCATTTACCAAAACCGTATATATTGAGAAGAGTGGATTAAGAATGTACGTAAATTTAGAAAAAGCTGGGAAATTGATGGTATTTTCAAACATATATCCTGTGAATGTCTATTTAAATGGAAGTTTTTATGGCACAATAAGTGATGAAACTGATGTTTTGAAATTACCGTCAGGTGAACATAAGTTAATTCTTACCACTCCAGGATACGAATACATAGAAAAGAAGTTATTTTTGGATTTTAAAGAAGTAGAGGTATTGCATATAAATTTTAAACCCAAAAAACTTGAAATGAACATTTTGACTGATTACACCGAATTTTCTCCAAATAATGATTGGTACAGAGATACATGGAATCTTAAAATTTATTTATCAACTTATGCAACAATAAGGATAGAAATAATCAAAAAGAGTACGGGTGAAGTAGTCTATGAAAAAACTTTAAATGGAAAGCCAAATTACAACATTTTTACCTGGAAAGGTGAAAATGCAGATGATGGAGTTTATTTAGTAAGAGTTGTTGCGAGTAATGGAAAAGAAAAAGTAGAAAGAAATCTAACTGTGATTATAGACAGGACTAAATACTTTTATATTAAACAGATATTTTTTATCTCAATTATTTCATTGTTAATGTTATCTTTGATAGGATTGTAAAAAAGGAGGAGTTTGAGTGCTTGCATATGAATTAAAACAAAGAATAGATGAAATTAAAAAGAAATATGATGATATTATTCAAGTTTTTCATCCTGAAAAAAAAGAAATAGAATTAAAAGAGTTGGAGCAAATAATGGGACAAGCTGATTTTTGGAATGATCAGAAGAGGGCAAAGGAAGTTTCACAGAAAGCTCAAAGAATTAGAAAGGTAATAGAGGATATGAAAGAAATTGAAAAAAAGTTTGGAGATTTAGAAGTTGGTATTGAGCTTTCCGAAGAAGATCCATCTATGATGGAGATGGTAAATGACTTAATTGTAGACATAGAAAAGAGAGTCAGAAATTTCGAACTTGAACTTATTTTAAATGGTAAGTTTGATGCAAATAATGCGTACCTTACAATTCATCCTGGAGCAGGAGGCACTGAATCCCAAGATTGGGCATCCATGCTTTTAAGAATGTATACTCGTTGGGCTGAAAGGAAGGGTTTTTCGGTGGAATTAGTTGACTATCAGCCTGGAGATGAGGCTGGAATTAAAAGTGCAACTTTGTATATTAAAGGTGAGTTTGCATATGGTTATTTGAAATATGAAAAGGGAGTACATAGGTTGGTTAGAATTTCACCATTTGATGCAAATAAAAGAAGGCATACTTCTTTTGCATCTGTGAATGTTATGCCAGAAATTGAAGATGAAATAGATATTGAAATTAATCCTGATGATTTAAGAATAGATACGTATAGAGCTTCTGGGGCTGGTGGTCAATACGTTAATAAAACTGAATCTGCAGTAAGGATTACTCACATACCAACAGGAATAGTTGTAACATGTCAGACTGAAAGATCGCAGCTACAAAATAAGGAAACCGCTATGAAAGTGTTAAAGGCAAGATTATATCAACTTGAACTTGAAAAACGTCAAAAAGAAATCAAGGCAATTCAGGGTGAATTGAAAGATATTTCTTGGGGAAACCAAATTAGATCTTATGTTTTTCAACCGTATACTATGGTAAAAGATCATAGGACGAATGTAGAGACTGGAAACATTGATGCGGTTATGGACGGTGATATAGATATGTTTATTGAAGCGGAATTAATACATTTTGCTGGAGGTAAAAATAATTCTTAGAGGTGATAAATATGAGTAAAGTTTTTGTTGTTACATCTGGAAAAGGTGGGGTAGGGAAGACTACTGTTTCAGCAAATTTAGGTTGTATTTTGGCAAAAGAAGGCGAAAAAGTATGTGTGATAGATGCCGATGTAGGATTAAAAAATCTAGATGTAGTGCTTGGTTTGGAGAATAGAATTATTTATACATTAATTGATGTGATTAAGGGCAATGTCACTCCCAGGGAGGCTCTTGTGAGACATAAATTAATAAAAAGCTTATATTTGTTACCAGCCTCGCAGATTGCAACTAAAGAAATGGTTTCTCCTGAAGATATGATAAATATAGTGAATGAATTGAAACCAAATTTTGATTATATCATAATAGATTCTCCTGCGGGAATTGAAAGAGGATTTAGAAATGCAGTTGCTCCTTCAGAATATGCATTAATAGTGACTACCCCTGAACTTCCAGCTATTTCTGATGCAGACAGAGTAATTGGTTTACTTGAGAATTTTGGTTTTTCTGAGGAAAATATCTTATTAATTTTAAATAAATTTAAACCACATATGGCCAAGAAAGGAGAAATGTTAACTGCAGAAGATGTAAAAAAAGCATTAGCTGTGAGATTATTAGGAGTAATTCCAGAATCAGATGAAGTAATAATTTCCACTAACAAGGGTTTACCACTTGTGCTTGAAACTGAAAATGGAATTGTTAAGAGTTTCGAAAATATAGCAAAGCGAATGAAAGGTGAAGAAGTTCCAATTGAAAATGATATTTCTTTTGCAAATAAAAACTTATTTGGAAAATTTGTTTCTTTGTTTAAAAAGAGGTGATTGATATGTGGCTTCTCGATATATTTAAAAAGAATTCAAGGAAGCATCACTCTAAAGACGAAGCGTTAAAAAGGTTAGAAAACATGATTAGTAGGCGAAGAGAGATAACTCACAAGGTTCCTATTGAGAATTTTTCAAAGAATTCTGAAGAGATTAAAAAAGAGCTTGTTAAAGTTGTTTCTGAGAAATTTCATGTTCCATTAGAGAGGGTGAAAGTTGATTGTCAAGAACAAGATGGTTACGTAATAATAGTTACAAATATAAATTTCAAATAATCCTGTTTTTAATTATTATTTTGTTTTTATCGAGTTGTGGAGTAATAATTAATGATATCATTGGAGAAACTAGAACTTCAAAAACCGTAGAGTTAAAAATAATTTATCAGGGATTTTTCTATGGGCCTGTTCCTAACTTTACTTTTAAAGACTTGCAAGAAGTAAGTATAGATTCAACAAGTAGTTTGGTGTATAATGGGACAACTTACAGTTTTACCCAAGGTGAAGCTCCTCTTTTGGTTTATTCAAAAGATTCTGGTTTTTTTAATAGCGAGATTAAACCTTTAAATTTAATAGTTGAACAACAAGCGAATGTTAATTTAGCTGTTAATTTGGGCGTTGAGGTTTCTTATATTAACGTTGAAACGGGAGATTCAACGCAGTTATCTTTTGATTTAACTTTATCAATATCAACTGACACTTTGAATGTAAATAGATTGACTTTCATTTTGGGACTTGATGAATCAGGAAATTTGGTTTATGATGTATTAAAAGAAGATGATTGTTCTGTGATAGAGATAGCGGAAACTGAGAACAATATATATTATGTTACAAATAACGGAATTTACTATTCGACTTTGAAAGTTGATGATTCCACTCCAGTGATTTATTATCCCACATCGTGGGGAAAAGATATTTTATACTTTAAATATCAGGAGTGATTATATGAAAACTTACAAAAAGAAAAAAATTTCCGCATTTTTATATTCATTAATAATAGTTGTTCTTTCGTTATTTTTATTTGTGACGTTAATTAGTTCAATTATAAGATATAATGTAAATTTAAAGGAAGTAAATAGACTGGAAAAAGAATATAATACATTGAAATTTGAGTATGATAAAAAACTAGAATTGTACAATACATTGAAGAATATAGACAAAGGTAGTGATAAAGAATAATGAAATATGTAGTCACAACTTCTTATCGTCCTACTAAGGAAATGGTAGAGTTAGCTAAAAATCTTGCTTCAAAATATGGTGTTAAGTATGTAAACAGAAGACATTTAGCAAAAACGCTTCAATTAGAAAAAATAGATTTTTATTATGTTATAGACAAAAATTTGATGATTTCAATAAAGTGGGGGAATGAAAAATTTTTCTTCCATCAGGGTATAGCCAAAATAAGGATGGAAAATATTTTTCATGGTGAAAAAGATTATTTGATAGAGTCTGTTAAACCAACAAATAATTCTGTAATTTACGATGCAACATGTGGACTTGCTTCTGAAGCTTTACTTCTTGCTCATTTTGCAGAAAAAGTTGTAGCAACTGAAGGATCAATTCATATATATAGGATTGTCAAATGGGGACTTGAAAGATATAAATCTAATGTTGAATGGATTAACAATGCTGCTAAAAAGATTGAATTAATCCATTCAAATTACAAAGAGTATATTAGAATGGTGAAGGATAATACATTTGACAGTGTGTATTGTGATCCAATGTTTGAAAATCCTATATTTGAAAGTAATAGTATCAATCCGTTAAGAGGTTTTGCGGTGTACGAGCCTTTGAATATTGATGATATTGAAGAAATGTTAAGAATTTCCACAAAGAGAGTAGTAATAAAAACTCATAAGAAAGATTCCTTGTACAAAAATATAAAACATCTGTTTAATGAAGAATACTTATCTAAAAAAAGTGGAGTAGTATACGGAGTTATTGTTAAATAGTGGAGGTGCTTTTTGTGGGACTATTTGGTAAATTCAAAGAGGGTCTAAAAAAAACGAGAGAAACTTTTTTTGGTAAGATAAAGAAAATATTAAAAGGCCGAAAGTTGGATAATGAAACCAAGGAAGAAATAGAAGAACTTTTAATTTTATCAGATGTGGGCTTTGAAGCTACGGAGTATATTTTAGAAAAACTGGAAACATTAGATGAAGATGATGCATATGAAGCATTAAAAAAAGTGTTAAAGGAGATTTTGGGGAATAATAATATCTTAAATGTGTCTAATAATAAACCATTTGTTATTAATATGGTGGGAGTGAATGGGTCTGGCAAAACGACTACAGCAGGAAAATTAGCTGAATATTTCAAAAAGGAGAATAAATCTGTTGTTTTGGCTGCGTGCGATACCTTTAGAGCGGCGGCAATTGATCAATTAAAGGTTTGGGCAGAGAGAACAGGAGCAACTTTTATTTCCCATCAAAAAGGTTCTGATCCTGCAGCTGTAGCATTTGATGCGGTTAATCACGCAGTTGCTAAAGAGAAAGATGTGGTTATACTAGACACAGCAGGTAGATTACATACGAAAACTAATTTAATGGAAGAATTAAGAAAAATAAACAGAGTAATTAAGAAAATAGTACCTGAAGCGCCACACGAGGTCTTATTGGTAATTGATGCAGTGACAGGGCAAAATGGTTTGCAACAAGCAAAAATGTTTAAAGAGTTTGTGGACGTAACCGGTATTGTATTAACAAAATTAGATGGTACTGCAAAGGGTGGAATTGCAATAGCCATAGTTAAGGAACTTGGTATACCAATAAAATTTGTGGGATTAGGCGAGAAAATTGATGATTTAAAACCATTTAATGCTGAAGATTTTGTTAATGCGTTATTGGAGGGTTAAAATGAAAAACATTATAAAAAAAATGTTTTTTTTATCACTAGTAATATTGTTTTTATTTTCATGTAATTATGTAACATATGATGATTTTAATCAATTGAAGTTACGAGTTGATTCTTTGGAAGCAACAGTTAAAGATCATGGTGCGAGGTTGAGGAATTTAGAAAGTGAACTTTCTTCTTTAAACATTTCTCTTACAAATAGATTTAATGCTATTGAACAAAAAATATCGAATCTTGAAAAAGATAGTGATTTTTCATATTTGGAAGATTATGTGAAACAAATTGCTTTAGAAGTTTCAAATTTGCAAAATCAATTAAATAAAGTTACTGCCGAATTAACTGCATATAGTTTAAAGACTATTATTTATAGATTAAACGAAGTTGAAAGTTTGTCGAGAAGTTTAGATCTTGAAGATGTAAAGAAAATAGTTGATGAAGCAGTTACTAAGTTTGAGAACGGGTATAACGAAATAGTTAAAATTGAGGAAAAGCTTAATGATTTAGAGTTGGCACTTTCTGCGTTGAGATCAACGGTACAAGAAATTCAAACTGTAAAAGCTGCTACAAATACAAATTATGTTATTTCAACCACGCAAATTTCAGGAAATTTTGAAAAGTTAGAATCTTTGGAGAAAAATATAAGTATCTTAAATCAGAAGATAGAAAATTTAACAAATCAAAATACTTTACAGAGAGACTTAGCATTAATTAGGCAAATTAGTGAGGAGTTAAACTTTTTAAAACAAAGGTTTAGCGAAGAGGATATAATCGAACTTTTAAAACTCAGAGTTGGATATATTAATTATATTGTAAGACCAGGAGATACCTTATATGAGATTAGTAAAAAATATTCTTTAGGAAGTGATGGTGTTCAGAAACTTATAAGTTTTAATGGAATTACTGATCCAAAAAAAATAATGTCGGGACAAGTTATAAAAATTCCTGTTGAAAATCCAGAAAGTTTTGTGAAAATACCTTTGCTTGTAGCTCCTGAAGATATATTGAGTTATTTTGGTGATACTATTAATGGAGTAACTAATCTTGGAATTGATATAAGTGCGCCTGGAAAAAAAGTCTATCCAATTTTACCCGGAAGGGTTACAGTTAAGGGTAATAATGTAATTTACGTTGATCATGGAAGTGGAATTTTGGGAATTTATAAGGGTGTAGAGAATGACTATAAGGAAGGAGACTGGGTTACTACGGATAAAACTCTTGGGAAGGTAGTAAATGTTTTTCATTTTGAACTCTGGATTGATGGTGAACCAAGAGATCCCTTCAGACTGTTTTTTTCGTATAAAGGCATTTTTAAAGTATCATTTTATACTCCTTGGGATGATGGAAAAGTTCCGGAACATCCTACATTTAAGATAACCAGGACGGGAAATGTTGCAAAAGAGTGGGTGACTGCAGCTGTTGATCCTTCAGTAATACCATTAGGTTCTTTTATTTATATTCCTTCATTAAAAAAAGTATTTGTTGCGGAGGATACAGGGAGTTCTATAAAGGGGAATAGAATAGACATATACATAGAAGATGTTTATAAGGCTAGGAAAATGGGAATAAAAGATTATAAAGTTTACGTTTTTCAGAATGGAGGTAATTGAAAATGGCAGTGACCATGAAGAGTGATTATGCCTTAAGATTGTTGTTGCTACTTTCTATTGAAGGGAAAAGACTAAGTACAACAGAACTTGTAAATAAATGTAAGACACAAATTCCATATGAATTCGCTCAAAAGATTCTTTCTCAATTAGTTACTGCAGGTATTTTGGAATCTTACAGAGGCAAGTTTGGAGGCTATAAATTATCAAAAGATCCGAAAGATATAACTATATATGATGTAGTTAGTTCTGTAGATGACATGAGCACAACAATAACTTGTTTTGTAGAACCTTCCAAAATTGAGTTTCCTGAGATTTGTTCGATTAATGAAATTTGGGAAATAGTTATGAACAGGTTTAAAGAGTCTTTGAAATCTGTTACTTTAGAAGATTTAAAGAACTCTTATTTGAAAAAGATTGAGGAATATGAAAGGAGGAAGAAAAAATAAAAGTAGGAATTGGTTTAAGTGGAGGAGTTGATAGTGCTGTTGCATTATATTTGCTTTTAGAACAAGGGTATGATGTAACAGCATATCATATAAAAACAGTGCCTGATTCTATTTTTTTGACTAAAAAAATTACTCATAAGGTTTGCTGTAGTCCTTCAGATACATTTGATGCAAAAAAAATAGCAAGTTTTTTTGGGGTAAAAATTAATATAGTTCATCTTGAAAAAGAATTTAGGGATACTGTTATAAAATATTTTTTAGAAGAATATAGTAAAGCGAGAACACCTAATCCATGTTTCTTTTGTAATGATTGGATAAAATTTGGAGTTTTATACGACATTATGATTAGAGACGGGATGGAATATATATCATCAGGTCATTATGCAAGAATAATTGACGGAAAGTTATTTAAAGCAAAAAGTGTTGATAAAGACCAATCATACTTTCTTGCTTCTATTAAAAAAGAGAAACTTTCAAAGATGGTACTTCCCAATGGAGAGTATACAAAAGAAGAAATAAGAGAAATTGCCAAAAATATTGGACTTCATGTGCATGATAAAAAAGATTCTCAGGATCTCTGCTTCGTTCCTGATAGCGATATTCCGGGATTTTTGAGTGAAAACGGAGTAAAAATAAAAAAAGGATTGATAATAGATACTTTAGGAAATGTAATAGGAACACATGTTGGTCTACAGAATTATACGATTGGTCAGCGAAAATTGAGGATTGCTACAGGTAGAAGAGTTTATGTTAAGGCAAAAGATCCGAAAAAAAATCTTTTAATTGTTGGCGGAAAAGACGAACTTTATTCCAAACAATTTATTGTAACTAATTTGAATTTTTTGCAAGATAAAGGTAATGATTTTACAGGGTATGTTAAAGTCAGAAAGAAATTTAAAGAAGTGCCATGTAAAGTGTACATTAAAAATGAAGTAATGTATATTGAAACTTTAGACCCCATTTTTGCAATAACACCTGGTCAAATAGCAGTCGTATATGATGAAGATGGAGCAGTGATAGTCTCAGGAGTAATTGAAAAGGAGGGATGGAATGAAAATTAAGACTTTGATTAATGAAGAACAGTTACAGAATAGAATAAAAGGACTAGCCAAGGAATTAACAGAGTACTATAAAAAAAGAACTGACACAATACATGCGGTTTGTGTTTTAAAAGGTGCAATACATTTTTTCACGGATTTAGTAGAGCACATAGACTTAAATGTGGAATATTCATTTATTCATGTTTCAAGTTATTCTGGTACAGAATCAACGGGTAAGATAAGGGTAAAAAGTTGGATTGACGAACCAATTGAGGGAAAATATGTTCTTGTGATTGATGATATTCTTGATACTGGGTTGACTCTTTCGTACATTTTAGGTTATTTAAAAAGATATAATCCTGCAGATTTAAAAGTGGCAACTTTATTAAGAAAACAGGGTAGAAATCCAGCGGTAAGTGCAGACTTTATAGGTTTTGATATAGAAGATAAATTTGTGATTGGTTATGGACTTGATTTTGATGAAAAATATAGAAATATTCCATTTATAGGGTATCTAGAATGAAACTAACGTTAATTCTCTTAATCATTTCAATTTTAATTGGCTTGTTTTTTGTTTCAATATTTTTTATACCCTGGTTTTCCATTTTATATTCTTTGTTTTATACTCCTCTCCCGGAGGAAACTAATTTTTTGGTTTTGGGACTCGATAAAGATATACAAGGAACAAGAAGAACAGATGTTATTTTATTTGTAAATGTTGATTTAAAAAACAATGTAATAAAAATAAGTAACATTCCGAGAGATTTAATAGTTGAAGGAAAAAAGATCAATTCATATTATCAAACAGAAGGTTTTGAAAGGTTAAAAAGTTTAGTTGAAGATTTTACAGGATTGAAGATTGAAAAATATGCAATAGTTGATTATGATGTTATAAAGTTTATTGGCGATAGTCTTGGGCCTATCGAAATATATATCAGTGAGCCCATGAAATATACTGATTATTCACAAAATTTATTTATAAATTTTGAACCAGGATTGCACAAGCTCAATGGCAAGCAGTTACTTGCATATTTGAGATTTAGAAAAGATTTTCGAGGGGATATAGGAAGAATTGAAAGAGAAAAATATATAATTGAAAAATTAGTTCAAGCTGCATTAAAAAAAGACCTATTTTCGCTTGCTAATATTTACAAGAAGGTATATGAAATGATAGATACAAATATAAAAACTTCTGAGTTGGTATTTTTGGCTACAAAATTTCGAAAGTCAATTCAAATAAGAAGTGTTAATTTTCCAATAAATTATACGTCAGATGGGAATATTTACCCAGGTGACCTGGAAAGTTACAGAAATAGTTTTAAAGAAAAAGAGGAAGAAGAAAATAACTTTAGATTTTATGTGCTTAACAATACCAAAACACAAACTAGAACTTATAACGTAAATTTATATTATATGTGGAAAGCTGCTGGCTTTATTCCTAAGGATATTTACGATTTATCAAAGGTAAATTTTGAAGAAGATACAGTGTACATTTTAAATGATAAAATTGATGTAAAAATTATAAAGGATATAGTTAGAGTAGTGCATCCAAAAAGAAAATTTGTAATTAAGTATGCAAAAGATGAGTTAGACAAGTATTATTTGTTAATAGACACATTAACTCGTGAAAGAAATTATTTAGAATTTCCCGTTGATTTTATTGTTATTTTAACTGGATAGATGTTCTTTTTTTATTTTTTGAGTATAAAGATGCGCAAGTCTAGTTGGCTCAGGTAATCGATATTTTGTAATAAAAGATTTTGTTATTTTAAGACTACTTTCAAGATCAATTAAATAACCTGGGGAAATAAAAATAGGTTTAACGTTATTTCTACTTCTATAGACAATTCCTATTTTTTCACCATCATATTCTAGATATGAAAAATTTCCACGTTTTTTTCCTGGTTCTTTATAATTTCCAATTAATTTACTTTTAGCAATCCCTATCGTAGCTTTTTCTATCCATAATCCCATATGACTAGCAATTCCAAGCTTTCTTGGATGCGCAATTCCATGTCCGTCGAAAAATACAATATCAACATCTGTTTTAAGTTTTTCCCAAGCTTTTATAAATATAGGCCCTTCTCTAAAAGCTAGTAAACCAGGAATATAAGGATAACTGACTTTTTCAACGTGATGCACTATTTCTCTAATGTTAAAGTCATAATCTAAAACTACTATTACTGCCAGTCCGTATTCTTTAAAAAAAGAGAGATCTACACCAGCGACTAACGAAATTTCTTTTTCGATCTTTTCAAATTTCAATAGTTTTTTCAGAGTACTTTGAATATCTATTGCTTTTTTGGGAGATATATTCCAGTCATGTAATTTTTTGTATAACATAATTCCCCCTTTTTTAATGATGAATAATTTTTATACGTCTTTAATTAAACAGAAAAGGTTATAAAAAATTCATCAATTTGTCCCACACAAATATTTTACAATAATTTGTTTTCAAAATACATACATTATATATATTACATCACTTGCAAAGAAAAAAATCTTTTTTAAAACTTTCAATTCTGAAGTCTCCTTTTTTATATAAGAAATAGTACATTTGTTATGTATCTTAACGGTGAACTTCATACATTGAATACCATTTTTCACATAGCAAATTCAGTTCAATAAATAACTTAATTCCTATTTCTTAACAAGACGTTGCTGTGAAAACGTAAATGTTGTTTATTTACTAATTACGGATGGGTAAACTACTTACATTATTGGTGGAAGCTTTTGTATTCTTTGGGTTTCAGACTTTGGAAAGAAAGTGAAAATAAAGAGCTTATTTCTAAAGAAATTCGACGTGAAACATGAGTGTATTTCTCTGGAGAAAGAAAAAATAAGAAAATGATACGGAAAACTTTTAGCTCTTTTTTTGAAAATCATTTGTATACAACGACGATAGTACTTTTTTTAACAAACATTCTTGAAAAAGTAGCATGATTTTTGTTACAATGCTACTAGATAGCAAAGAGGTGATGCCATGAATATACTCCTTACGGCAGACATACATGGTTCATATATAGCTGTGGAAAAACTTAGAATGATCGGAAAGTGTTTCGATCTTACAATAGTTTGCGGCGACATAACGCCAAAGATAGTTGAATATGGTGAAGATCTAAGGAAAGTTCAAAAAGAATGGTTTGAAAATGTCTTTTTGCCACTCATGGACGAAATAGATGGATATTTTATTTTGGGAAACGACGATCTTTTTGATTACAAAAGTGAAAGAATGCTGAGTGGAAATATGAAACTGAAAGGATTAAATATCCTCGCTTATGATAAGGTGCCTCCAACCAGTTTTGGAACGTACAGGGAAGTGTCAGATGAGGTAATATGGGCAGATCTGAGAGATGTCAATGTGGAAAAACCATTTGTGTTTATAACACATGCTCCCCCTCATGGAATACTCGATAGTGCACGTGGAAGAAATTTTGGAAGCGTATCACTCAAAAACTTTGTTTTCTGGAAAAAACCAATTCTTCACTGTTTTGGACATATTCACGAGTCGTTCGGGGATATTCAAAACGAACATACAGTTTTTGTAAATGCTGCATTTGAAGAAGAGCAAAGGTTTTATGTTGTCTCTATCAATGGCAACAGTCACGTGAAGGTTTTTGAACTTTGAGCAAGTTATGAGTACAACAAACCATTGTTATACTAATATCAAACTCCTTCAATACTTAAACCGTATCCTGATACGAATTTATTTGAACGACAGAAGGAGTGCCTTTTAACAATGGATTATAGGACGTTCGATGAAATGCATCTTGTGTTTGAGCACCCATATTTTTCTCCGGAAAGATTAAGGTGTGATTTTTAAAAAGCTTATTGAGTGGTTTATGCAAGTCAAGATTAATATTTAGACGAAGTTTCCCATTTTTGCGGAAGTTAATGACGAATTCTGGATAATATGATATCTTGATAGAGAAATATAATGTATTCCAGAAAAACGCAACCAATTTCAAAATTCAAACACATGAATTATAGAACTTTTCATTTCAGACTAATAAACAAAAATCTATTTTTCTAAAATTTATAATCTAATAAAAATTAAAAAATTAAAAATTAATTAATAAGGAGGGGTTTAAATGAGTTTAAATGTGGCAAAGGTATTGGCAGGACTTGGTGTGATTTTTGGAATTTTTGGTTATATTCCTCATGTAGGTTGGTTTTTTGGTTTGATTGGTGTGATTCTCTTTTTAATAGGTATATATAACATTTCTAATATTTTGAAAAACTCGAAGATATTTAAATATTTTTTGATTTCCATAGTTTTTGGATTTGTTTCCATAGTGATTTTTGCAATAGTAATATTTGCAGGTATGATGAATATGCTTTCCGAACATGTCGTAGTGCCTTTTGGACAAACAATGTCCTATAATTATGAAACTACAGACTACGATTTTGAGGAAGTGCATTTTGAAATGCCCTTATCTTCGATGACAAGTAATTTTATTATAAGTTTTATTACTTTTGCGGGATTAATGATAGTGGCTGTAATATACAAAATAAAGGCATATAGGCTGCTATCAAAGTATCTATCTTTAAATATTTTTGATATGGCAGCTTCATTTTACAAATGGGGAGCTATTTTAGTTGTAGTTATGATAGGGATTGTATTAATTTTGATAGGAGATATTCTTGCTGCAGTTGGTTTCTTCTCAATTCCCGAGAATTTAAATTGAACTCTTTAAAAATGCGAAAAATATTTTAAAATCAATATGTGTATGTAAAATAAAAAGATCGAAAAGAGAAGAGGTAAGGGAAGTGTAACTTGAAGAAAGGGGATATCATCCTGAAAGACGTAGAGATGAAGGTTCTCATTCTTTGGTATTCCACACCTTAGAATGACGAAAAGAATCAGAACGATGATAGTAATATCATTTTTCTTGATAGAGACACAAATACAACATTTTTTGATATAATATTAAATTACATATAAAATATTTTCACGTAATCTAATAAACATAAGAGCAAAGAGGAGCATATTATGGAAAAATTTATATTATACTTTTTACTTATTACAATTCCTGTTATTTTAATTTTATCAGCAACAATATATCACTTTTCTCTTCAGAAGTCACCTTATGACTTCAAAGAACAACTATCCGTTAATACTATAATGACAAAAGAAGAAATGGAAATCGATTTAAATTACTTGGTAAATACTTTGAGAGATGTTCACCCAAAAACAGTTAATGGTTTTAATAAAGAACAAATTCATATAATAAAAAAAGCATACGAAAAAATTCAAAATCCAATGAGTGTTGGAGAATTTTATTTCATACTTAACGAAGTAATATCTTCATTAAAAGATGCTCATAGTATGATATGGATTAATACCACAAAAGAAGATAGAATCATAAATTTACCAATGATATGGTTAGAGGATGGAATGTATATAAAAGAAGACGTAAACAACCTAAAAAAAGGTGACAAAATTATCTCCATTGGAGGAAAAACGGAAAATGAATTACTAATAAAACTCCAAAAGATAATACCTGCTGAGAATCAACAGTGGGTTAAAGTAATGGGTAAAATTAATCTTGTTAAAGAACCTTTTTTAAATTATCTTAGGCTGATAAATAATGGTTATGTAGATATAGTAGTTCAAAGAAATGGCCAGAAAATAAAAACAAAACTTCCTTTGACAAAACAACCAACATATCCAAACAACAACAACTATAAAATGTGGGTAAGCTATAAAATATACCCAGAAAAATCGCTTGGAATTTTCCGGCTTGACAAGTGCATTTACAACGAAGTATACAAATCAACATTAGAAAACTTTTTCAAAGAAGTTTCAAAATATAACATAAAGAATATAGCAATAGATGTAAGAAAAAACACAGGAGGTGACTCTCGAGTTATAGACGAATTCATGAAATATATTGATATAGATAAATATTTATTCTACACAGGTGATATAAGGTTTTCAAGACAAGCCAGCAAGCAAAGAGGTTATATAAGGAAAAAAGGATATAAATCATATCCAAAAAGAGTTATTATTAACAAAAAAATTCAAGATCACGATTTAATATACAACGGTAAAATATATGTTCTAACTTCTTTTTATACTTTCAGTTCTGGGAACTGGTTTGCAGTAGTTATAAAAGATAATAAATTAGGAACGATAATAGGCGAGCCAACAGGAAACCAACCATCCAGCTATGGAGACATTTTAAGGTTTCAACTACCAATTTCAGGATTTAAATTTTATGTATCCCACAAAAAATGGGTGAGGCCTAACATTAGTAATGATCCGGAGGACTGCCTGCATCCTGATATCGAAGTTTATACAACGATAGAAGATATACTGAATAAAAAAGATCCACAAATAGAGAGACTTATAAAAATTATAGATAAAAAACCATGAAAAAAGTATCAATAACCGTTTTTATTAGAAAGAACAACTAACTCCCACTCGAACAGTTTATAAGTATACAATTTTCTTTTTATTATAGGATCATTGTTTGCAATTTCCATAGCTTCATCTAAATCTTTTGCTTCAAAAATAATCATTCCACCATCTTCATTTAAGAAACCTCCGCCAATAAAATACCTCTTAGCTGCAACATCGTTTAAATATTTTAAATGATCTTCAAAATCTGTTGGTCCAAATTTACTATCTTTAATTCTATAATCTATTCTAACGAACAATCTATCACCTTTTTTCATACAAATTCCCCCTTTTCAGCAATCATAAATTTTCTTTTAACTCTTTTAAAAACTCCCTTGCAAATTCTTCTTTATCGCTATAGAGATTCTGTGTTTCTGGAAGGTGAGGCTTGAATTTTCCAAGTATGTTTTTTTCAATATACTCTATTGTTTCTTCTAATACTTGACCTCTTAAAGTACCAGTAATTAAGGATTTCACAATTAAAAAAGTCTTACCTCCTTCAATTAAGTGAGCATCATGAAGGATTTTGCCTTCTAATGTTATAGGAGTTTTTTCCTTTTGGGATTCCCAGGAAACCTGAATTATCTTACTAATTTTTTCCTTTGACAATCCTTTAGTTTTAAGAAATTTCAATATCTGTTTTTCTTTTTCATAAACGATTCCATGAAAATAAGCGCCATATATAATTAAATCCATGTCTATTTTGTCTTCATAATGTGTTGCTAACATCTTTGCCATTTTAAGAATTCTTTTTATATGTGATAAATCATGCATCACATCTTTATAGGTATAAAAAGGTCTAACAAAATTTTCCAACTCTTCAACCGTTAAATTTTTCAAAATAATCACCTCACTCAGATAAATAAGCTAATACTTCTTTTTTTATTATCTCAAAATTTAATCGAGCTAAGTCTTCAAAACAGTATTTTTGATCTAATTTCTTTATTAACTCTGCTCCTAAAAAATAACCAGCATCACTGATACCTAAAACTTCAAACCAATCTCCAAAAAAGTTTTTTGTGTCTCCTACTTCCAAGGCCTCTCTGTATAATTTTTTTAAAGCCCTCCTTTTTTCATTACATTGTTCTATCCACTTTTTCCCCCGAGAATCTATGTTTTTTCCTAATAACTTGTTTTGATAAAATTGTGCAAATCCTTCTTCATATATTCTCCAAACTCCCAAATTGTATTTAGTTTTTTTAATCTTTTTTGGTAAATCATCTTCTCCTCTCAACTCAAAATGTATCACATGACATAATTCATGGGCTACAAGTGGTTCTAATTTTTCCAACGTATGCCATTTAAGTTCAGCAATTTTTTCAATTCCAAACAATATTGCCCTTTTTCCTTCATATTTATCTACCCAGCCAGCACTATTACCAAGTCCGCAATATAGTACCACATTCAATTCTAAATTTAAATTAAACACCTCAAAAATTTTCTTACTTGTTTTGTTAATTATTTGCACTATATTTTGATATGCTTGAATCATTTTTTTGTAATTTTTCTCAATATTGTTAAAAACATGTTTTTTTGCTATTTCTTGCCAGTTATACCCATTTAACTCGTAATCTTCTTTTATTTTTCTCTCAAGTTCAGGATATTTGGATATATACTTTTTGTCCCATAGTTCAACTTTTTCATTCACAGATAAATCTAATTTATTACAAAAAACTTTTCTAAATTCTTGAAATGTATCAATAATTTTCATCACTTAAATTCCCCCTAATAACTTTTTTTTTATAATACTCTCCGAAAAACTAAACAAAAAAACAAACACCTTTATGCGAAACCAAGCGTTTTTTTAAACGGCACTCAGGATATTGTAACTTGTAAATATCTATTTTATCCTTTTTATACTTATCGGTTCGACATTCTTTGTCGCTTTGCACCTCAGAATGGCAAAAAAGGAAAAATGTTGAAATATATTTCAGATTAATCCATTCATTCTAATTATATTTAACTCTTCTGCTGAAAAAACTCCATGCTCATACAACAACAAAAACTCTTCTGATACACCATTTTGGAATACTATAACATCATCTGTATTCACAGTTACCTTTATACCACTATCAAATAATTTTCTTATTGGGTGTTTTTTTATACTATCTACTCTGTTCAACATATAATTGCTTGTCGGACAAATGTTTAGCTGAATGTTATTTTTTTGCAAAAAACTCATAACAGATTTTGATTTAACCGCTGTTATTCCGTGTTGTACCTCGTTTAATTCAAGAATTTCTACCGTTTCCTGGATGCTATCAGCATTCCCAAACTCTCCAACGTGTGCTTTTAATTTTAAACCTTTGGATTTTGCCATTTGATATAACCGTTTAAAATTTTTTGCTGGCTGTGCAAGTTCATCTCCATATAAATCAACAGACTTAAAATAGTCGAAGTCAAGATAAGGTTCAAACCATTCAATCAGAAGGTCTTCGGAAACACTTCTATTGAATCCCAATTCAGGTATAAAGTTTACTTCTGGTGCGTATTTTTGGTGGAGTTTCTTCAATGTCTTAATCAATTGCTTAGCTGATCCATTATAAAAATGCCTGAAATAAACATCTATGCTCATTTCTAACTTAATTACCCCATCCATTTTTGCCTGTACAAAAGCCGCCTCTATTGCTTTTTCAAAGCCAGATGTTCCTTGTACATATGGAAGATAATTTTTGCTGACCCAGTCTTCCATTTCCTCAATGCTGGTGATTCTTTTAGTTAACCTTGGAATTTTTCTTCCAAGCCACTTTTCTATATAGTCAAGATTACCTCCCAGGATTGCATGATTATGAAGATCACTTTTTGGAATTTTTCTTAATTTTTTTATATCTTTATCCTCAAGTGCTTTGATAAACTGTCTTGTATACATTGTTCTCCTCCCCATATCAATTTTGTCAACAATTATATAACACATTAAAAACTTACTTAATTTAAATTACAAATTCCCATTTAAAAATCTTATGGCTATATTTCTGAAAAACTTCTTTTTACTTATCATAAGCGGGTGATTTCCATCAGATGTAAATATTGTCAATGATGTTTTTATTTTCTTTGCAACTTCAAGTAATTTTTTATCAATATCATTTATTAAATTATCTTTTAAACTTCCAGTAATAAGTACAGGGCATGTGATTTTATCTAAATTATTTTTGAAATTGTCACCATACTTTTTAGCATAATTGATCAACATTTTACTATCAGCATCTACTACCGTTTCCCACTCTTCTCCATGCATTGATTTCCAGAATTGATCTACGCCATTTCTTTTTGCAATCTCTCTTTCATCCTTTATTTTGTAAGCTTCTTGCAACGTCAATTTTTCTCCAATAAAACTATCTGCGATAACTTTGTTGACAATTTGAGAGTTATAAATCGCAAAGTTGAGCCCCAAAATGGCTCCTCCACTAACCCCTAAAATATTTATTTTATTTAGATTTAACTTATCACATAGCTTTGATAGGATTTTTACGTTCTCATACCAATAATCCTCAGGAAACACTTTTAATCTTTTCGATTTTCCATGTCCTATCATATCAATCAATATTACTTTATAATATTTTGAATAATACAAAGCTTCTTCTTTTAACATTATAGATGAAGCCGTATTACCATGAATCATTAACAATGGTTCCCCGTTGCCCATTGTTTCATAATATAAGCTGTATCTATTATAATTAATATATCCCATTGAATCCCCCTATCTATTTTTAACTTGTTAAAGTAATACTACGCTATTCTAATGCCTTTATTTTGACGCTTGGCTATACCTCTTTTACAGATTACATTTAAATTTATGTGATCACAACATATCGATTAGTTTCCTTGGATAAAGTATTTCCTTCCCTTCTTTGAATTCCTTTATACTGACCCATTTTGCCACATTCGGGAAAATATCTGCTGTAATTTTTATTTCTTCTTTTTTATATATTTTGTCTTCTACTTTTAATTCATAAATTCTGCACATTTCATGACATTTATAACCTTCAAGTTCAAAGAAATTTTCAATTGTAACCTTATATTCTACCTCATAAATTTCACAATTTAACTCTTCTTTTATTTCCCTTCTTATAGCATCGTCACTTTTTTCCAGAAACTCAATACCTCCCCCTGGTAAATAATAATATTTACCAATTTTTAAATCATTTTCTTCAATTACAAGAATTTTCTCTTTATATCTAATAATGCCTCTTACTGTATTTCTTATAGATTGCTTTAAATAATCATATGCAAAAATCTCTATATCAAAAAACCTTTCCTGAAATTCTGTTAGTACTCGAATTTCCTCTTTGCTGTACAAACTTTCTTCACTTGCCACCACAAGCTTATCTTCCTGATCATTTTTTCGGTGAATTACTCCTATTACCTTACCTATATACTCATCTATTGGCTCATAAACCCCCAATATATAAGCATCTATTGCTTCTCCATCACTTGTTATAGAATCTGGTATATATCCATAATTTACTGGATAATAAAATCCATAGTCAGGATGCTTAGAACCTATAGGTCTGTCAATTTTCACTTTTACTTTTTTACCTAAGAACTTTTTCATAATTTCACCATCCCACGTTATTTGCTTTCAACTATTTCAGTTTAGCTATTTTCAGTTTAAAATATGTGCTAAAAGTATGAACAATAACAAACAACACAGCCAAATAATTGTAAATTTTTAAATTTCCTAACATTCCTATAGCAATTAACCAAGCAATAGATGTATATGCCGGCGCCAAAAGTCCTAATGCACTCTTACTCCAATAGCTGTTTGAAAAATATATAACCATCAGCCATGAAATAAAATAAATTGTAACTCCTATAACATATAAAATGATATATTTTGTGAGGTTTAACGCAGATACATCAAAATTCATAAATACTGGAACAATGAAAACAATTGCTCTTAAAATATTTTCCAACCAATCTAACTTTGCAAACTTTACTTTGGAAATTATATAACCAACTTTTTCTAATTTATGCGAAAAAACAAATTCCAGAGAAATATTGGAACTAATAGTAAAAAACAATTACTTAAAATTGCGCTCAAAATCTTTTCCTCCAATACAAATCACATCTATTGTTTATTATTTATTATTACTGGTTCGCATCGCCCCTCTTTTATAGCACTAACTAAATCATTAATACTATCAATATCATCAAAAAAACGAGTCCCTACCTTGAACAAATCATCAATATTATGAGCGTCACTGCCACCCGTTTGCGTTTTTTTATATGCTTTTGCTAATTCTTTTGCTTGTAACCAACATTTATATGCTACTTTTCCGTTGTATACTTCTATTGCATCCACCAGACTAATAATCTCACTTGCAAGTTTTTTATCGTTAACTCTACAGACCCCATACCCTGAAAACGGATGTGCAGCTATAATAATTCCCCCAGATTTATGGACATAACTTACAAATTCGAGGAAATCATTTCTCAACTCAACACAACTTTCAGGTGCACCAAACACTATAAAATCACCGTAATCATTAAGCACCTCTATCCCAGAAAATATAGATACTCCATTAATCTTCCCACTTATATTGTATAAACAATTGTGCTCGGTGATTGCCAGAGAAATGCCTAAAACTTTAGCTTTTTTCACATAATCATCCAATTTCAAATTAGTATTTTTTGACAATTCACAATGATTATGTAAGTCAATTATCATTTAAGTCTCTCCCATTCTAACGATAATAATACTAATTTTAGGCTAATTGCTTTAATAAAATAACCCTTTCTTCCACAATCTTTCTATGTTCTTCTTCCGTCCATTTAGGATTTTTATTTTTCCAGAACTTTTCACACGGAATCTCTTCACATTGTCCACAATGTTTCAATCCCTTGTTGATCACACTGCATTCATAAAAATCGCAAATCTCAAGGTTTACCTCATGCAACCAGCACGGCTTCCCTTTTATTGCGAAACATCCTCCACAGCTTTTACCGAAAAGCCTGCAATCACTACAAATACATCCACATACTCCTACTACTTTTTTTTCCATTTTTTCCATAAAAATTCCCCCTTTTGTTTATTAAAAACCAAATGTCAACCTTTTAATTTACTGTATACTTTCTTAAACAATAAGCACAACAAAATCTCAGTAATAATTTAAACTTATTTAACTCCTAAATTTAAAATCATCACCTAATATTTTTACACATTAAAACTGTTCTATTTACTTTTTTAAAAAGTAAGGAATTTTAAATCTATTTGTAGTTATATTTATAAAATAAAGCTAACATAATAATCAAATATCAATAGTATAATAAAAAAAAGTAATATAAGCGCATTATATCACAAACAATTACCTTGATAATATGAATGTTATTTTAATTTTTTGATTAATTTTTGTCGATGTTCAATGAATATTTCATATGACAAATAGAAAAAACAGAACGATTTGAGAAATTTTGTGCATTTTATATAGCAATTCCATATCCTGTACAAAAATCTGAATAAATCAATGATTGCTTTACACCTAACGTAAAATAGTTTTTTGCAATCAATGAAATAGAAGAACTAAAAAGATGCATAGAGTAATAGTTCTAAAAAAGGAAAGAAAAATTGGTGAAACAAATATTTCTAAATATAGTTATTGTAAAATAGAGGAAACAATATTGTGTTATATTTTACCAATAAAATTATATTAGTATTACCTGTATTATCCTACTTTATACTGAATTAATGATATTTTTCAAAAGCTTTGCATCTTTCAAAGCAAAACCATTAAAATCGTTATTAAAATAAACGTAAGTTTCACAATTAAATTCCAAAATTTTTGTCACAAAGTTTTTTAAAAGTTTTTCACCATATTCTGACGCGTACAATTTTTTAGGGCCGTGGAATCTAATATAAACAAAATTGGCAGTTTTTAACCACATACTTTTGTATCTTGAAGAATCACTGATACAAAATGCTATATTATTCTTCTGTAATAAGCTGAAAATGTTATCATTAAACCAGGATGGATGTCTCAATTCAAGTGTATGTTTTATATTTTTCGGAAGAATGTCGATAAATTCTGATAGAAGTACTTTATCTTCTTTCAAAGAAGGAGGCAATTGCCAAAGAATAACTTTTAATTTTTCATTTAATAGTTTTATTCTATCTATGAATTTTCTAAAATATTCATTGACATCTTTTAATCTTTGTTTATGTGTAATAATTCTTGGGCCTTTTAAGGAAAAGACGAAATTCTCAGGAGTTTTTTTGTACCAGCTTTTAACGATGCTTTCAAAAGGCAATCTGTAAAAAGTTGAATTGATTTCAACTGTGTTGAATTGTACACTGTAAAAATTCAACCATTTACTTCTTTCAAGGCCTTCTGGATAAAAAATTTTTTGCCAATGATCATAACTCCATCCGGAAGTTCCTATGTAAAACATTTTATCACTACTTTTTAAATTTTTCAGTTTTTGGAGTATACCAACTTAAAAACTTTTCTCCTTGGTAGGTATCTTTTTCAATGAGCCTTTTTTCAATCATGTTTATAATCTGTATTTTTGGTATATTCCAATTCCCAAATATTGTTCCATCTTTTGGCGGATCTGCAACTAATCTGTGAATAACAATTTTGGGGGATAAATATTCAAGAAATCTTATAACTCTTTCTATATAATTTTCAAGTGTCCCTATAAATACTTCTCCTTTTTTGTACATCTTACCTAAAAGTGTGTTATCTACTATATAAAGGGAGTGAATTTTTACTCCATCAACTCCAAGTACTGATAATATTTTTGCTGTTTCAATAACATCCAACATGTTATCTTGTGGAAAGTTTAAAATTACATGAGATACAAGTTCAAAACCTCTATTTTTGATCTTAATTGCTGCATTTATATATTCAGCAAGTGTATGTCCTCTATTCATCTTTGTTAAAGTATGATAATTTGCTGTTTGTAAACCCATCTCTATTGATACATCAATTGTGTTTCTGAGTTCTTCCAAAATATCAAGTATTTCATCTGAAATACAATCTGGTCTTGTTGAAATAGAAATTTGGACTATATCATCGTCTATAGCCTGAAAGTAGAGTTCTTTCAATTTTTCTACTGGCCCATAGGTGTTAGAAAAATTTTGAAAGTAAGCTATAAATTTTTTTGCTCCTTTATTTACGTATCTTTTTTTCATTTCTTTTATTTGAGATTTTATATCCATATCACTTATAGTAGTAAACCCACTTCCTGTTTCATCACAAAACAGGCATCCAGGTTTTCCGTTTTCACGATTGGGACAAGTAAACCCTGCATTTATAGGTAATCTATATACCTTAACTCCATATTTTTTCTTTAATTCAACGCTTAATTTTCTATACCTATAACCTTTTTGTAGGAAATCAAAAATTTCTTGTAAACCTCCTTTTTGTCAATTGTAGGAAATTTTCCATCAAAATAGATAAATTTTCCATTTACCATAGTTGCATATATTTTTGGTGAAGAATGTATAATATGGTTTTTAATATTTTCAATGGGCATAAAAGAAGGATTATCTAAATCAAAAATGGTTAAATCTGCATATGCTCCTTCTTTTATTTCTCCACCTTCTAGTTTTAATGCTTTATATCCATTTAAAGTAAGCATTTTAATTACTTCATCGACTTTCATGTTTTCGGGATTGTTCTTTTTTTGAAGTAAAGTTGATAAACGTGCTTCAAATAATACATCCAAAGAGTTATTACTTGCCGCTCCATCAGTTCCAAAAGAAATGTTTAGGTTATTTTTCAGCATTTTCGTGATTGGAGCAATACCGTTTCCAAGTTTTAAATTGCTTGATGGGTTGTGAGAAATATAAACATTATGTGACTTCAATAACTCAATGTCCTTATCATCAACGTAAACACAATGGACAGCTAATAGATGATTGTCAGCTATTCCTGTATCGAGAATTTCTTTTAAATTAAATTTTTCTTTTTCCCAGGAATTTTCAAACAAATGCATAGTAACAAGCAAATTATTATCTTTTGAAATCTTAGCGATTTCTTTTAAATATTTTGTTGAGCAGCTATATGGAGCATGAGGACCAAGCCCTACAAAAATTCTACTGTCAAAGTTATTCCATTTTTCATATAATTTTAAATTTTCAAAAAGTCTGCCATTATCTTCACCATTAATGTCAACAAGACCTCTAGTTAAGACAGCTTTTATTCCAAAATCTGCTACAGCTTTTGCAACTGAATTTTCAAACATGTACATATCACAGAATGCAGTTATGCCATGTGATGCCATTTCCATCAAAGAAATAAGTGTAGCCCAATAAACAATTTCATCATTTAATTTCTTTTCAAGAGGCTCAATTGTTTTAAATAACCAATCATTAAATGGTAAATCTTCTGCGATTCCTCTGAAAATTGACATTGCTACATGTGTGTGTGTATTAATAAGTCCTGGAATGACCAATTTATCAGTTAAATCGACAATTTCAATATCATCAAATATATTTACTCCAATTTCTTTAATTTTTCCATTGGAAATTTTGATATCCAGTCTTTCAGGTTTGGCTGAATAATCTTTTAACACTAAAGCATTTTTTAAAATCATTATTTTGACTCCTTAATTTTTTTAGCATCGATCCATAATCCTTCAAGATCATAAAATTCTCTTCCCTCTTTTGTAAAAATGTGGATAACAATATCTCCAGCATCGATAATTAACCAATCGTAATTGTCACCTTTATCATAATAAATAATTTGTTTTCCTATTTCGTTTAACAGTTCCAAAAAAGTTTCTCTTAAACTTTTCATATGTGGAGTACTATTGGCAGTTAAGATAACGAAATAATCAGTTGGAACGTTTGTTGAGGACATATCTAATATAACTGGTTCAACAGCTTCTTTTTCTAGTAACTTTTCCCAAATTTTTTCAATAATGTCCAATCTTTTTCACCTCCGCATGATATCCCATTCTTCACTTATTTTTCCTTTTTCCAGATAATTTCTCACATATCCAACAAGGTAAAATGAACCAACTACAATTTTTAGGTCGGCATCAATACTTTTAACATTTTCTAAAGCTTCAATTGGATCGCTAATGAAAGAAACCTCTTTCGAGTATTTTTTAGCTATCTCATATGTTTCAAACGAATTTGTCGCTCTGTGTGAAGGAGGAGTTGTAATAATGATTTTTTCAAAAAGTGGACAAATCTTTGATAAAATTTGTTCTTTATCTTTATCGTCTAATAAACCTACGATTCCAATTTTATTTCTGTCTTTAAAGTAAAGATTTATATTTTCAATAAATTTTTCAGTTGCTTGAGGATTATGTGAACCATCTAGTAGAAATCCTTTAAATAGCTCAAACCTACCAGGTATAAAAGCATTTTTGAAGGCGAGTTTTACTTTACTTTCTTCTAAATTTTTATGAAACAATTCAAAGATCTTAATAGCTATAGCAGCGTTAACCGGTTGATGAGTACCGTTAAGGGTGATTTCGATATTTTTAAAAGTATTTTCTCCATAATAGTTTATAATGTTTCGGTTAAAGTTATAACTTACAACTTCAAAATCAAAATCACGATATAATTCATATACCTTAGCGTTTTTTTCTTTTGCAACTTGATAAATAACTTCTTTTGCTTTTTTAGGAACATTTCCAATTACAAGTGGAGTATTTTCTTTTATTATTCCTGCTTTTTCAAATGCTATTTTCTCTATTGTATCTCCCAATATCTTTGTATGTTCAAGGGATACAGTAACTATAGAAGATACTTCAGGGTTTATAACATTTGTAGCATCGTATCTTCCGCCGAGTCCAACTTCTACTGAAGCAGAATCAACTTTTTCGTCTTTGTCTATTTGAAAAGCAAGAGCAGTAGCAAATTCAAAAAAACTTGGCGAATAATCTTGACCTTTTAAATCCATTTTTTCCGCTTCTAATTTGACTTTTTTAAAGCTTTCTAAGAATCTTTCTTTTGTAGTGAATTTTCCATTAATAGGAAATCTTTCCAGTATTGTGGATAGATGTGGAGAAATATAACCACCAGTTTTGTAACCATGTTCTACCATCAAATAATGGGAAAAAGTAGTGACACTACCTTTTCCGTTAGAACCGGTTATGTGTATGCTTTTAAAAGTTTTTTCGGGATTACCAAGCCTGTTTAGTAATTCTTTAATTCTATACAAACCTAATTTTATTTTTCCATATGGTCTTTGAAAATATAAATATTTTAATGCTTCAATAAAATCCATTTTTACCCCTCTTATTTAAGAGAATCAACTAAAAGTTTGATTTTGTTGATTTTTTCTTCAATGTTTTTTAGTTTTTCTTTTGTTTCATTTACTATTTCTTCAGGGGCACCTTCTAAAAACTTTTTGTTGGATAGTTTTTTTCTAAACTTTTCTGCATCTCGTTCAAGTTTTTCGATTTTCTTTGTTAACCTTTCAATTTCAGAGTTGATGTCAATTAAGTCTCCCAATTCAACGTAAACTTCTATATCACTATCAATGTATGCGTTTGCACTTTTTTCTGGTTTTGAGTCTGAAATACTAATGTTATCTACGTTAGCTAAAAATTTGATATAGAGTTTATCTTCATCTGAAATTTCATTGTTGATTGTAATATTAACCTTTTTACTTTGAGGAATATTAATTTCTGCTTTTACATTTCTTATTCCCCTAATAATTGCTATTAGTAGATTGAAATGATTTTCAGCGTTGTTATCGATTAAAGTTTCTTCATACTCAGGCCATTTAGAAATGGTAATTGATTCACTTGCTACTGGAAGTTTCTGCCATAGTTCTTCTGTAATAAATGGCATAAATGGATGAAGAAGTTTTAAACTAGTATCTAGTACTTTTACGAGTACATTTTGAACAAGGTGTCTTTCTTCAGTTTTAAGTCTAGGTTTTACAGATTCGATATACCAATCACAAAGTTCATCCCAAAAGAAATTGTAAATTGCTTTTGCTGCTATATTAAATTCATAATTTTCAATGGCCTTTGTGACGTTTTTAATTGTTTTTTGCGTTCTAGAGAGGATCCACCTGTCGGCCAGTTTTAAATTGTCTAGTGGAACTTCTTTATAATCATCGAGGTTTAAAATTACAAATCTTGTAGCGTTCCAAATTTTGTTCGCAAATTTTTTATTATTATCAATATAGTTTATATCGAGATTAATGTCTCTTCCCTGGGCTGCCATCAGAGCAAGTGTGAATCTCATTGGATCGGCTCCATATTTGTCTATAATTTCAATTGGATCAATACCATTTCCAAGTGATTTACTCATTTTCCTTCCATATTTGTCTCTTACTAGTTGATGAATATATACATCTTTAAATGGTTTTTCATCCATGAATTCGTATCCCATCATAATCATTCTAGCAACCCAGAAGAAAATAATATCAAATCCTGTTACCAAAACATCAGTTGGATAGAAAATTTTTAAATCTTCAGTTTTCTCAGGCCACCCTAGAGTGCTGAAAGGCCAAAGAGCAGAAGAGAACCATGTGTCTAATACATCTTCGTCTTGTTTGAGATGCTTACTTCCACATTTTTCACATTTTTCGATTTCAGTTTCTGAAACGTTTATATGTCCACAATCTTGACAATACCAAATCGGTATTCTGTGTCCCCACCATAATTGTCTACTTATACACCAATCTCTTATTTCATACATCCAATTTAAATATACTTTTTTCCATCTTGTTGGATAAAACTTTACTTCTCCTTCTTCAACAGCTTTTATGGCTCTTTTGGCAAGAGGTTTCATGCTTACGAACCATTGATCCATCAACATTGGTTCAATAACAGTGTCACATCTATAACAATGACCAACTGAATGTTTAATATCTTCGATTTTCATAAGATATCCTTCTTTTTCAAGATCTTCTACAACAGCTTTTCTTGCTTCATATCTATCTAAACCTTGGTATTTTCCACCATTTTCATTTACTATCATATCCTCTGTAAAGATATTGATGAATTCTAGGTTATGTCTTCTTCCTATTTGGTAGTCATTTGGATCATGTGCAGGAGTTACTTTAAGCGCTCCTGTTCCAAATTTTGGATCTGCGTGGACATCGCCAATTATTTTTATTTTTCTTCCAACTAAGGGCAATATTACTTCTTTACCAATTAAATGTTTATACCTTTCATCTGAAGGATGTACTGCTACAGCAGTGTCGCCTAACATAGTTTCAGGTCTTGTAGTTGCTATAATTATTTCTCCATTACCATCAACAAATGGATATTTTATAAAATAGAGTTTTCCATCATGTTCATGGTATTCAACTTCTTCATCAGATAATACTGTTTTACATCTTGGACACCAATTGACTATATATTTTCCCTTGTATATTAACCCTTTTTTATATAAAGAAACAAAGACCTTCCTTACAGCTTTTGAAAGACCGTCGTCTAAAGTAAACCTTTCTCTTGACCAATCAACGGAAGCACCAATTGCCATTATTTGTTTTTTTATTGTGTTTCTGTATGTATTGGCCCAATCCCAAACTATCTCTAAAAATTTTTCTCTTCCTAATTCTTCTCTTTTTTTTCCCTTAGTTTCTAAAAATTTCTCAACTGCTGTTTGCGTAGCTATACCTGCATGATCTTCTCCAGGTATCCAAAGCGTTTTATATCCTTGCATTCTTTTAAATCTTACTAAGATATCTTGTAATGTAATATTTAATGCGTGTCCCATGTGAATTTTACCTGTAATATTTGGTGGTGGAATTACAATTGAATATTTAGGACCATCATTTCTTGGAGTAAAATAATCATTTTCGAGCCAATATTTGTACCATTTTGTTTCTATATTTTGTGGGTCATATCTTGTACCAATTTCATTGTTCATTAATTAGCACCTCCTGAATTGTTTATATTATCTATTTTTTTATATTCTTTTAAAATTTTTCATTTCAGTTACTTTTTGGATTTATAAAAATTATATCATAAAAATAAAGGGCTAAAAAGAGTTTAAAGGGAACAATAAATTTATGATATAATCTTAGCGGAGATTTTTTGTGGTTTTAAAAATAAATAAGGAGGTGTGGTAGTTGAGACTTGCTACTTTTAAGGGAGGAGTTCATCCCCCTTATAGAAAAGAGCTATCTCAAGATATTGCTATTCAAAAAGCTCCTTTGCCTGACAAAGTCGTAGTTTTTATGCAACAACATGCTGGAGCACCTGCGAAACCAATTGTTAAAATTGGAGAAAAAGTTAAAACTGGTCAGATAATTGCTGAACCTGGAGGTTTTATATCTTCATATATACATTCTCCAGTAACTGGTACGATAACAGAAATAAAAAAAGTTTCAAATGTGATTTTTGGAGTAGCAGTTGAAGCTATAACAATTGAAAGGGATTCGGAAGACGAATGGGAATTGTTACCACACGGAGATTATAACAAATTTAGTAGAGAGGAATTGTTAGAAATTGTAAAAAAGGCTGGAATAGTAGGACTTGGAGGCGCAATGTTCCCAACACATGTAAAGCTCAATCCACCAAAAGATAAAAAAATTGATACTTTAATTATCAATGGTGCTGAATGTGAACCATATTTAACCATTGATCATAGAATGATGCTTGAAAAAAGTGAGGAAATTTTAATAGGGATAAAAATTGTTAAAAAAATATTGGGAGTAAAAAATGTTTATATAGGTATTGAAGAAAATAAAAAAGATGCAATTGAGCATCTTAAGAATGCTTGGAGAGGGCAAGTGATTGTAGTACCACTTGAAACCAAATATCCTCAAGGTGCGGAAAAACAATTAATTTATGCTATTACAAAACGAAAAGTTCCAAGAGGTGGCTTACCAATGGATGTAGGAGTGGTAGTACAGAATGTTAGTACTATGTATGCTATCAAAGAAGCTGTAGTAGATGGAAAACCTTTAGTAGAAAGAGGGCTAACAATTACTGGTGAGGCAGTGAATAAACCTGGAAATTGGTGGGTCAGAATAGGAACACCTATTTCTTGGATTATAAACAACTTAGGTGGGGGATTTAAAGAAGGGTTAGAGGAAATTAAAGTTCTCATGGGTGGACCAATGATGGGAATTCCTATCAATAATATTGAAACACCTATAGTTAAGGGAAACAATGGGATAACTTCTTTGATTCCTGAAAAACAAAATGGAACTTTTTGTATAAGATGTTCATATTGTGTAAGTGTATGTCCAATGGGTCTTCAACCTTATCTATTAGATTTACTTGGTAAAAAAAGGAGATATGATGATGCTGTTCAAATTGGTTTGTTAGATTGTATTGAGTGTGGTTCATGTTCCTATATTTGTCCTGCGAAAATTGAACATGTAAAAACTATAAAATTGGCTAAGAAGGTTTATAAAGCCCTGAGAGGGGGGAAAAGATAATGAAATTGATCACAGGAAATGCTCCACACTTAAGAAATAAAGACACAACTTCAAAAATAATGATAGATGTTATTATTGCTTTAATTCCTGCATTAATTGGCGCATGGTATTTCTTTGGGTTTTATGCATTTTTCTTAGCAATATTGGGAGCTATAATTGGTGAAGGATTCGAATATTTTATAATGAAAGTTTTGAGAAAAGATAAAAACTTTGTTCCTAATGGAAGTGCAGCAGTAACAGGAATTTTGTTAGCAATGAATGTAAGTCCGGCTACTCCATGGTGGGTGATGCTAATTGGATTGATTTTTGCACTAGGTGTTGCTAAACATGCTTTTGGTGGTCTTGGTATGAATATTTTTAATCCGGCACTTGCAGGAAGAGCATTTTTATTGATTTCTTTTCCAGTTTATATGACAACTTGGTATAAACCGGTATTAAATTTTTCCAAATGGATTGATGTTCAAACTACAGCGAGTCCCCTTGCGATTTTAAAAGAGAAAGGTTTTTCATCTATAAATGTGAGCTATTTAGATCTATTTTTTGGTAACAGGGCAGGTTCAATAGGTGAAACAAGTGTTTTGCTTTTATTAATAGGTTTTGCTTATCTAGTGATAAGAAAAAGAATAAAGTTGGTGATTCCAATTTCATATGTAGGAACAGTTTTTCTTTTGTCTAGTATCTTTTACATTGCAAATCCTGAGAAGTTTGGAACGCCGCTTTTTCACATTCTCAGTGGTGGTTTAATGCTAGGTGCACTTTTCATGGCGACTGATATGGTAACAAGTCCAATGACTCCAAAAGGTCAAGCAATATTTGGTTTTGGATGTGGATTAATGACACTACTCATTCGATACTTTGCGGGATATCCAGAAGGGGTATCACTTTCAATTTTATTAATGAACGCTTTTGTACCACTAATTGATCGTTATACACAACCTCAAATATTTGGTGAGGTGAAATCATGAAAGAGATTTTAAAGACGGGATTTACACTAATGGTTTTTACTTTAATTGCTGGTTTAGCTTTAGGGTTAATCTATCAGGTGACAAAAGGATCTATAGACAATGCAGAACTTCAGAATACACTTAAAGCTGTGAAGTTTGTGCTTTCTGAGAATGGAAAGTTGATGGTTAGCAAGGACTTAATAGAAGAAAGAATAAATAAAACATTAAAAGAAAAAGTAAAAGAAGTGTATAAAACCGATAAAGCTACGGTTTTAACTCCTGTATTAAAATTTAATACTGAAAAAGGTTTAATATATGTTTTAAAGGCCTATGGAATTGGCTATGGTGGTAAAGTAATTACAATTGCCTCCTTTATTGTTAACAATTGTAGAATAGATCTTCACGCAATTAAAGTTATTGAATATTCTCAAGAAACACCGGGCTTGGGGGCGAAAATTGCTGAAGAAGAAGCTCAGGAAAGATTTTATCCCATCCCATATGAGGGTTTAAAGAATGGAGTTAAGGTAGATAAAGATGCGGGAAAAACAAATTTGAAACCAGAAGAAGCAAAGAAAATAGGAGTAGTAAAGATTAGTGACGTTATGACAGGAGCAACAATTACTCCAAGAGCGGTTGCAAATTCTATCCAAGCAATGTTTGAATATTTGAAAACGGAGGTGAAAAATAATGCCCAATAGATCCTGGAAAGAATTTTCTAAGGGGTTTATAGCTGAAAATCCGACTTTTGTTCAAGCGTTGGGAATGTGTCCAACACTTGCGACTACGACTAGTGCTAAGAATGGTTTAGGAATGGGACTTGCAACGATGGTAGTTCTTGTTATGTCAAATATGGTCATTTCTCTTTTGAGAAAAGCTGTACCTGAAAAAATAAGAATTCCAATTTTCATCACTGTTATTGCTTCTTTTGTTACAATAGTAGATCTTGTAATGCATGCTTTTGCATATGATTTATGGAAAACATTGGGATTGTTTATACCATTAATTGTTGTCAATTGTCTTATTATGGGACGTGCTGAGGCGTTTGCATCCAAGAATAATTTATGGTATTCGACTTTGGATGGTCTAGGAATGGGATTAGGTTTTACAGCGAGTTTGACGTTATTAGGGGCGATAAGGGAATTATTAGGGAGTGGCACTTTATTTGATATTACTATTTGGGGAAAAGCATTTAATGTATTTATAATGATTCTTCCACCTGGAGCATATTTAACTTTGGGACTTTTAGCTGCTCTTTTTACTTTTATAGGTATGAAGAAAAAAGAAAGGAGGAGCAGTAGATGAAGATATTTTTAATTTTACTTTCTGCAATGCTTGTTAATAACTATGTTTTTAATAGATTTCTTGGAATATGTCCATTTTTGGGTGTTTCCAAGAAAACAGATACAGCGGTTGGAATGGGTTTGGCAGTTACTTTTGTACTTGTTATGTCCTCCACAATTTCATGGTTAATAGATCAGTTGTTAATTTCTTTAGGGCTTGAGTTTTTAAGAACAATTGCTTTTATTCTTGTAATAGCTTCTTTTGTCCAATTTGTTGAAATGTTTCTGAAGAAAAATAATCCAAATCTTTATGAATCACTTGGGATTTTTTTACCGTTAATCACAACAAACTGTATTATTTTGGGTGTAGCGATAATTAACAGTATGACTACTTACACTCTTTTAGAATCCATCTTCAATGCTTTAGGAGCAGGTTTAGGATTCTTACTCGCTCTTGTTATATTTAGTGCTATACGCGAAAAAATGGAATTATACGATCTTCCAAAACCATTCGAAGGTTTACCAATAGCACTTATAACAGCATCTCTATTATCATTAGCATTTATGGGATTTCAAGGAATGATTAAGTTATAATCTTGAATAATGTTTCTGTATTTGATATAATAATATTGGTTTTAAATGACTTTAAGCGGGCGTAGCTCAGTTGGTAGAGCATCAGCTTCCCAAGCTGAGGGCCGCGGGTTCGAGTCCCGTCGCCCGCTCCAGGTGAGGGCTATAAGCCCATTTTTTTTAATAGGGGGAATTTATTTGACAGTTGATGCGATTATTGCATTGATAGTTTTTGTAGTAGTTTATTATTTAATCATTTCTGAAAAAGTTCACAGATCGATTGCTGTGGTTTTGGGAGCTTTTACTTTAACATTTTTTGGTATTTTTGAAGATCCTGATTATTTATTTAAAAACTATGTAGATTTTGATACTATTTTTCTTTTGATTGGTATGATGCTTTTAGTGTCAACTATTAAAGATGTTGGTTTTTTTGAGTTTGTTGCTTTCAAAATAATTAAATTGTCAAAAAACTCGTTAGTTAGAATTTTTTTAATGATGAATATTTTTGTGGCTTTTTTATCTGCTTTTGTTGACAATGTAACTACAATTATGATTTTTATTCCAATTACGCTTGCAATAGCTGACGCAGCTGAAATTTCACCTATTCCTTTGGTTTTTTCAGAAGTTTTAAGTTCAAACATTGGTGGAACTGCTACACTTATCGGTGATCCTCCTAATATTTTGATTGGTAACGCTGCCGGTTTGAATTTTAATGATTTTATATTAAATACTGCATTTCCTTCTTTTCTTTCATTGTTTCTGATTTTAGCGTTTTTATTTTTTACTCATAAAAAAACTTTTACGAGAAAACTTGACTTTAATTTGGAATCCGTTTCAATTTCGAAAATTAACCTTATAAAATCTTTAGTTTTATTGATTACAGTATTAATACTTTTTGTGTTTCAAGAGCAACTTGGCATTAACAATTCAGTGATTGCATTTGGTATGGGTTTTGTTTCCGTACTTGTGATGAATCCAAAAAATATAGAGAAACAATTTACTGAAATTGAATGGGGGACAATATTCTTTTTTATAGGACTTTTCATTATTACTGGTGCATTAGAAGATACAGGAATTTTAAAACAAATTGCAATATTTTTCAGTGAAAAGTTTGGAGAATCACCAAAATTGTTTGGTATGCTGTTGATAGTTATGTCGTTTATAATTAGTGGATTTTTTGATAACATTCCATTTACTGCGACAATGATTCCTATAATAAAAATGCTTCCTGGTATTAACGTTGCTTTTAGTAATTTAACACCTTTTTGGTGGGCGTTATCTTTAGGTGTTTGTTACGGAGGTAATTTGACCCCTATAGGTGCATCAGCAAATATAGTTGCTTTAACTATGCTGTTGAAATATTCCAATACGAAGGTATCTTTTAAAGATTTTATGAAATTTTCACTAGTTCCTTCGCTTATTTCACTTGCTGTAGCTATCCTATATATTGAATATAGGTATTTATAAAAAAAACATTATGGAAAATGTAAGTAACAAAAAGGGAAAATAGTGGAGTGAGAGCGTGTTTTGGATATTATTTGGTTTAGTTATTGGGATGTCTTTATTGATAAAAGGTGCTGACTGGTTAGTTGATGGCGCAGTTTCAATTGCTTTAAACATGGGAATTTCGAAGTTAATTGTAGGTCTTTCCATTGTAGCGTTCGGAACATCCGTTCCTGAACTAGTTGCATCTGTAATTTCTGTTATAAAAGGTCATTCTAGTGTATCAATTTCAAATGTTGTTGGGAGTAATATGGCAAATATTGCTTTATGTCTTGCTCTTGCAGCATTAATCTCAACTATAAATATTAAGAAAAAAACAGTAACAGTTGAGATGCCTTTTATGCTCCTTTCTACACTAGTCTTTTCTTCATTACTATTAAGGGACAATTCATATATTTTAAAATGGAATGATGGAATAGTTTTTCTTTCATTTATGATAATTTTTATTTATTATTTAGTTTCTAATGCGAGAGATGTTATCGAAGAAGAATTAACAGCTGAAGTAAAAGGTATTCATAAAACTTCAATTTCAATTTTATTAGTTATAATTGGTATCGCTGGAATTTCAATAGGAGGCGAGCTTACAATCAGAAATGTAGTTGAACTTGCAAGAATGTTCAATTTAAGTGAGACTTTAGTTGGTTTAACAATTGTAGCAATTGGTACTTCTCTTCCTGAACTTGTAGTCAGTATTACTTCAGTAATCAAGGGCGAAGGGGATATTTTAGTAGGTAATATCGTTGGAAGCAATATTTTTAATATTTTACTGATTATAGGTATAAGTTCATTAATTGGTAATTTGACAGTTGATGTTTCTAATTATTTTATTGATTTAATGGTTGTTAACTTAGTTTCTATTTTGTTATTATTAATTTCAATTTTAAAGAAAAAACTTACGAGGATTGATGGATTCATTTTCCTTTCAATATATATTCTTTATATTTTATTTATTGCCTTCAGAGGTTAGTGAGGTGTGAAAATGAAAGAAGCATTGACATTTGATGATGTGTTGTTAGTTCCTAAATATAGTGAGGTGTTGCCAACGGAAGTTGATGTAAGTACACGTTTAACAAAACAAATAAAATTAAAAATTCCATTAATTAGTGCTGCGATGGACACGGTTACAGAAGCCGAGCTTGCGAAAGCTATTGCAAGAGAGGGAGGAATTGGTATAATACACAAAAATATGTCTATTGAGGAGCAAGCTCACCAAGTGAAAATTGTAAAAAGAACTGAAAATGGCGTAATAGATGATCCTATAACAATTTTTCCAGATGTTACAGTTGAAAAAGCAGAAGAATTAATGGCTGAATACAAAATAGGAGGGTTGCCAGTTGTTGACAAAGATGGAAAATTGCTTGGCTTGATTACAAACAGGGATATTCGTTTTGAGAGGGATTTGAAGAAACCTATAAAGGAATTGATGACGCCATTTAAAAAATTGATAGTTGCGAAAGAAGGAATTTCTTTAGAAGAAGCACGAGATATTCTGCATAAAAACAAAATTGAAAAATTACCGATTATAAAAAGTGATGGAACTTTAAGTGGATTAATTACAATTAAAGATATTAGGAGTGTAATTGAACATCCATATGCTTCAAGAGATGAAAAAGGGCGATTGCTTGTTGGAGCCGCTGTTGGAACAGGTGATGATACTCTTGAAAGGGTTGACTTTCTAATTAAAGCAGGTGTTGATGTGATAGCTGTTGACACGGCACATGGGCATTCAAGAAAAGTAATAGAAATAGTGAAAAAAATAAAGAACATATTTCCCAATATTCCTATAATAGCTGGTAATGTGGCTACTGCTGAAGCGACGGAAACATTAATTAAAGCAGGAGCAGATGCAGTTAAGGTAGGGATAGGGCCAGGCTCAATTTGTACAACAAGAATTGTGGCTGGTGTTGGTGTGCCACAATTAACTGCGATTTTTGATTGTGCAGAAGTTGCAAAAAAATATAATGTTCCGATCATTGCTGATGGTGGTATTAGATTTTCAGGAGACATTGTAAAAGCGTTAGCTGCTGGGGCTGAAAGCGTAATGATAGGAAGTATATTCGCAGGTACAGAAGAAGCACCAGGTGAAGCGATATTATATCAGGGGAGAAAATATAAGTCATATAGAGGGATGGGTTCTCTTGGTGCCATGAACAAAGGTAGTTCAGATAGGTATTTTCAGAATAAAAAGCAAAAGTTTATACCAGAAGGTGTGGAGGGCATGGTTCCATTTAAAGGGAATGTAAAAGATGTTGTGTACCAATTAGTTGGAGGATTAAAATCTGGAATGGGATATTTGGGAGCTTCCAATTTAAAGGAATTGAGGGAAAAAGCTCAATTTGTGAAAGTTACATCAGCATCAATAAAAGAAAGCCATCCACATGATATTATTATTACGAAAGAGCCGCCTAATTATTGGTCAAATGAAGTATGACAAAGGAGGTAAATATGAACAAGGTGAGTAACTTTCCGCTTCCCAGTTGGGTTTATGATACTGTTATTTATGAAATTTTCCCTGATAGATTTTATATTGGTCGTGGAAAGACGGTGAAAGATAAAAGAAATTTGTATGAAAAGCGTGGTGGAAGAATAGAAGAATGGAATGTTCCTCCAAAAAGAACAGAGAACCATGATCATGTTAATGTTTTTTATGGAGGAGATTTATGGGGAATTGTCGAAAAGATCGATTATTTAAAAGATTTAGGAGTGAATGCTATTTATTTAACTCCTATTTTTTTAGCCTCATCAAATCATAAATACGATACAATTGACTATTTTAGAGTTGATCCTCAGTTTGGCGGATTACCTGCTTTGAAAAGATTAATAAAAGTGGCTCATGAAAACGGAATTAAAATTATTCTCGATGGTGTATTCAACCATGTTGGGAAAGAACATGTATTATTTAAAAGGGCTATGAAAGGGAATAAAAAATACAAGAATATGTTCATATTTTACGAAAATCATTACAGAGGCTGGTGGGGGACTTCCTCTTTACCAGAACTTCATTTGGAAGAAATCAAAGTTAAAGAATATATAGTTGAAGTTATAAAAAAATATTTAAATTTAGGGATTGATGGTTGGCGCCTTGATTGTGGGCAAGATTTAGGTCCCGAAATGAACCGGTTTTTGACTGCAAAGGTTAAGGAATTTTCTGCTGAAAAATATCTTGTAAGTGAATTATGGACATACCCTGCAGGTTGGGATATGGTTGATGGAATTATGAATTATCACTTTGGTACAACTGTAATAGACTATCTTTTGGGTAAAAACCCAAACGCAGGATACTATCTTGAGAAAGCATTTAAAGAAACTTCAAATATTTTTGGTTGTTGGAACATGCTTGATAGTCATGATACCGAGCGACTTGCAAGTGTAATAAAAGATAAGTTTTTACGTAAAGCAGCTATCCTTCTACAATTTACTTATCCGGGAGTTCCAGTGGTCTATTATGGCACCGAGATAGGGATTGATGGAGGTTCAGATCCAGAATGTAGAAAAACAATGGAATGGGATAAGAAAAAATGGGATGAAGAGTTACGCGATTTTTATAAGATGATGATAAAGTTGAGAAAAACAGAACCTGCCTTGAGGTACGGTGCTTTTGAACTTCTTTCTAACGAGCCATTAGTATTTTTACGAAAATCACCAATGGTCTTGGATCAGGTTATTGTTTTTGTCAACAAGGGACAAGAAACAGAAATCTCAGTTACGGTACCTGATAATAGACTTTTAAGTGGCACTAGATTTGTCGATTTATTATCTAACAATGAAGCATATATACGAGGTGGTACGTTAAGGTTAAAACTTCCAGAAAATTCTTTTGGAATTTTCAAGGTAGAGAATAAGGTTGTTAGGGGATATGATCAATATAAAAGAATAAGTTAGGTGAATAATGTGAAATCATATCATTATTATGATAGAATAGCTTGTTTTTATGATCAGATGTACGAAGAAGCTATATGGGTAACCTTAAGAAAGGCAGTAAAGTATTATATTGAAAATACTATTAAGGGTAAAAAATATGAGAGTGTTCTTGATGTTGGTACGGGTACAGGGTATTGGATTTCATTCTTTTTGGAAAAGAATTTAAGTATTACCGCGGTAGAGCCTTCAAAAAAAATGATTGAATTAGCTAAGAAAAAGTATAGGTCTAATGTAAAGTTTTTCAATATGAGAATTGAGCAGTTTATTTCTGATAAGAAATTTGATATAGTCAACGCTCAAGGTGATGTGTTAAGTTATGTTGAAAATTTAGAGCAAGTAATGGAAAAAATAAGTGATTTGATGAGAAAAGATGGGGTTTTATTTGCAACTGTTGATAGTTATTACTATATGAAAAAATTAATTGAAAAAGATGGAACAAAGTATGACATTAAAAAATTTGAAAAAACTCATATTACTACAGTTGGTTCGCAATATGGCAGCTTTGAATCGCGCTGCTTTACTTTAGAGGATATTTTAAAACTTGAAAAATATGGTTTTAAAATATTAGAAATCAGGGGTTGTGGAGTATCAGAGAATTTTGTAGAGGAAATAAAAAACTCTAAAAAAGAAATAAAAAATGCGGAGCATATTTATTTTTCTTTACTAAAACGGTAATTGTAGTAATTAACTCCCCATACACCTAGTATGATTAATATCATTCCGATAATGTGATTAAAGGAGATTTGCTCATTTCTAAAAATAGCTCCAGCAAAAACTGAAATTACTGTTGTGAGATTAGCAAAAATTGAAGATTGAGCTGGCGAAACTTTAGATAACATGTAGTTAACAAGAAAAAAGGCGATAGAAGAGGATAAAATTCCAAGGTATACGGCAGAAATTAATACGTGAGTATTTGTTAATGCAGTATAATCAAGTTCTTTTCGAAGAAAAGCTAAAATATTAAAGAAAATAGCTCCAGTAAACATCATGAATGAAGTAATTTCGATGGGTTCAAATTCTTTAGAAAATTTTCTTGAAGTGAAATTGTAAAAAACTGCGGAAAAAACTGCTCCAAGAATTAATAAATCACCTTTGATGTTCCCTTTTAAACTATTGAACCCTATGATTATAACAACCCCAAAGAAACTTGTGAAAACGAACAAAAAATTGATTTTTTTTATTTTTTCCTTTAAAACAAATGGAGTTAAAAATGTTATAAATATTGGAATAGAAGCTATTAAAATTCCGGCTTCGGACGATGGAACGAATACTAAACCGGAAGTTTCAAACAGAAAGTATAAAATAGGTTGAAATAAAGCAACAATTAGTAACTTAAAATAATTTTTCTTTTGAAAGCGAATCAATTTTAGAGAAAGTAAGGTTAACATAAAAAAACTTGCAATAGAAAATCTAATTGCGATAAAATTCATTGGTGAGGTATAATCAAGTGCATTTTTTGTAAAAAGAAATGATAGTCCAAATATAAAAGACATTGAAATACCGGAAATAATTACTTTAAAAATAATAATCCCTCCTGTAAATTAAACTAATTTTTAATATTTGCGAATATGTTATTGCAAAAATTCTGTATAATTAGTTTTAGTTGGTATTTAAAATTATTTTCTTAAAAATTCTTTTAACCATACAGCGCTTTTCTTAAGATATCTTTTTTGAGTTTTGTAATCAACATAGACGATTCCAAAACGTTTTGAATAACCTTTTTCCCATTCAAAATTATCAAGTAATGACCATACAAAGTAACCTCTCAAATCTATACCATCTTCAATTGCTTCTAGAGCTTTTTCGAAATGTTTTTCTAGATATTTCACTCTGTAATCATCATTTATAATATCATTTTGTAGCTTATCTGGACCAGCCATTCCATTTTCTGTTATGTACAATGGAAGGCCGTACCTTCGATGGATTTTTCTTAACATGTCATATAATCCTTCAGGATAGATTTCCCAGCCCATTTCCGTTTTAGGCAAAATACCTTCTACGTTTTTGTACAAATATGGACTGGTTGGATCATATTCTACTAACTGCCTCGTGTAATAGTTTACGCCGAAAAAGTCAATTGGTTGAGAAATTATATCCATATCAGTTTCGGGTATTTCGAGACCTAATTGTTTGAATAAACCTTTGGCATTCTCAGGGAATTTTCCAAAAATAATAGGATCGTGAAACCATCCATTAACTATTTCGTCAACCAAAATAGCAGCTTGAAAGTTTTCTTCACTTTCTTTTGCAGGCTCAATCTTTGAGACAACGTTTGTAATGCCAATTATTCCATCTTTTACAATTTCTCTAAAAATTTTTACTGCGTATCCGTGAGCTCTTAGGAGATTGTGAGCAGCTATGATTGTTTCTTGAATGTTTGTATGACCTGGGGCATGTTTGCCCATGAAATAACCCAAATAAGAAGAACACCATGGTTCATTTAGTGTTATCCAATGTTTTACCCTGTCACCTAAAATTTCAAACATTAAAGCTGCATAATCTTGGAAATATAAAGCAATATCAGGGTTTAACCAGCCTCCCTTTTCATACAAGTAATATGGTAGATCCCAGTGGTATAAAGTGATGAATGGTGTAATATTGTTTTCAAGAAGTGTGTCAACAAGTTTATTGTAAAAATCAAGACCTTTTTGATTCTTTTTTTGGTTAGAAAATAATACACGAGGCCATGAAATAGAAAATCTATAGCCATTAAAACCAATTTCTTTCATTATTTGAACGTCTTCATTGTAACGATGATAATGATCACAGGCAACATCTCCATTTTCATTATTTTGAATTTTACCCGGTGTATGGGAGAATACATCCCATATTGAAGGTTCTCTTCCATCTTCATTGACAGCACCTTCAATTTGATAAGCTGAAGTTGCAGTTCCAAAAATAAAATTCTCAGGGAACTCGCTTCGTTTTATAGCCACAATTTCACCCCCACTTGTTTTACATAATTATATCATTCAATTTAGGAAATAGTAAAGATAAGGTCATTAAATGAGTTTGCTTGACTTAAGAAAGTTAAATTGATATAATTTTTAAGAACGATAGAATTTGGGGGTGAGTAAATGAATAGAGTAGTTATAACAGGTTTTGGAACTATTAATCCTATTGCACAGAATGTAAAGGAATTTGAAAAATCGTTAAGAGAAATGAAAATAGGGATTGATAGAATTTCGAATTTTGATCCAAGTGATCTTTCGGTACAAATTGCTGCTGAGGTGAAAGATTTTGACCCAACGAAATTTATCGATAGGAAATTATCAAAACGAATTGACAGATATTCTCAATTTGCTCTTGTTGCTGTAAAAGAAGCTGTTGAAAATTCGGGTATTAATTTTGAAAATTTAGAAAAAAGAGTAGGTGTTATTTTTGCAAGTGGGATGGGTGGCTACTTAACCATTGAGCAACAAAGTAAAGTCTTGAATGAAAGAGGACCATCAAGAGTTAGCCCATTCATGATACCAATGTTATTAGCAAACATGGCTAGTGGTGTTATTTCCATGGTGTATGGATTAAAAGGTCCAAATTTTACACCAGTAAGTGCTTGTGCAAGTTCTGTTCACGCAATTGCAATGGGAACAATGTTAATTAGACATGGGTATGCGGATGTAGTTATAGTAGGAGGTAGTGAAGCAACCATTGCTCCACTCCCTATTGCGGGATTTGCAGCAATGAGAGCTCTTTCTACTAGAAATGATGAGCCTCAAAAAGCTTCCCGCCCATTTGATGTTGATAGAGATGGTTTTGTAATGGCAGAAGGTGCTGGGGCTTTAATACTTGAATCCGAGGAAGTTGCGAAAAAAAGAGGAGCTAATATCATTGCAGAAGTAAAAGGATTTGGAATGAATGATGATGCATATCATTTTAGCGCACCTGATCCTGAAGCCCGGGGTTCTACTGAGGTAATGAAACTTGCTTTGAAAGATGCCAATATGTCGCCAGAGGAAATTGATTTAGTCAGTTGTCATGCCACCAGTACACCAGTTGGTGATGAACTTGAAGCAAAGGCAATTTTAAATGTTTTTGGAAATACTGATGTTTTTGTAAATTCTACAAAATCATTGGTTGGTCATTTGCTCGGTGCGGCTGGAGCTGTAGAAACGATTGCAGCTTTAATTGAGATGCAGAATAATTTTGTGCATGGAATGCCAAATTTGGAGAAACCTGATGAATTATCTTCAAATCTAAATTTAGTGAAAGAAACAAAAGAAGCTAAAATTAGAAATTTCTTAAAAAATTCTTTTGGATTTGGTGGTCATAATGCATGTGTTATCATTGGGAGGTATGAATAATATGACGAAAGAAGAGATAATGAAGATTTTACCACATCGAGATCCAATTTTATTGGTCGATAGGGTAATAGAAAAAGGTGAGGATTATATTATTGCTGAAAAAGAAATAAAAATTGATAATCCAATTTTTAAAAGTCATTTTCCTGATTATCCGATTTATCCGGGTGTGTATATTATTGAAGGGTTAGCACAAGCAGCTGGATTATTATTGCTAAAAGGTAATGAAATACCATTGTTTTTAGGTATAGATTCCGCTAGATTTAAGGCTGAAGTTAGACCGGATTGTATTTTAAGATATGAAGTAAAATTAAAGGAAAGAAAAGGAGTTATTGTTTTTGTAGACGCTAAAGCATACGTAGGAAAAAAATTGGTTACAAAATCCCAGCTTATGCTTGGTATTAAGGAGTGATTATATGAATAGAGTTTGCGAATTATTTGGAATAAAGTATCCAATACTCATGGGTGGTATGTCTTGGGCTGGAACACCTAAACTTGCAGCGGCAGTTTCTGAAGCTGGTGGGTTAGGTATTATTGGAGCTGGACCAATGAGAAGAGATGAACTCCGAAAGGCAATCGAAGATGTAAGAAAATTAACTGACAAACCTTTTGGTGTGAATATCATATTGGTTTCACCGTATGCTGATGAATTAATTGAAACAGTTATTGAATGTAAAGTTCCAATTGTCACCTTTGGAGCTGGAAATCCCACAAAATATGTAAAAGAATTGAAAAGAAATGGGATAAAAGTTGTTCCGGTTGTTGCATCAGACAGTCTAGCGAGAATGGTCGAGAGAAGCGGAGCAGATGCAATAATAGCGGAAGGAATGGAATCTGGGGGCCATATTGGTGAAGTTACGACAGTTGTTTTAGTAAATGCTGTAGCAAAAAAGGTAAAAGTACCTGTAATAGCAGCTGGAGGGATTGTTGATGGTAGGGGAATGGCAGCTGCTTTTGCTTTAGGGGCTGAAGGTATACAAATGGGAACAAGATTCATTGCAAGCAAAGAAGCAGATACACATGAAGAATTTAAAAAATTGATATTAAGATCAGGTATTCGAGATACAGTAATTACTGGTGCAAAATTAGGTCATTCTGCTCGTGTAATAAAAACTATATTTGCTAAGAAGGTGAAAGAGTTAGAAGTTACAAGCCCAGACGAAGCAGAAAAAATCCTTGTAGGAAGTTTAAGAAAAGCCGTATTAGATGGTAATCTTGAAGAAGGTTCTTTTATGGCGGGGCAGTCAGCAGGTCTTATTGATGATTTGAAAAGTGTGGAAGAAATTATTAAAGAAATTATTGAAGAATTTTATAGAACGACAAAAAAGCTCGAGGAGGTAAAATTTTGAGATCTAATAACATAACAAGAATTTCCTTATTTGTAGCATTGACTATTGTAGGAGCGCAGATTTCTATACCAATTGGTAGTGTTCCAATTACTTTACAAGTTTTGATGGTATTCTTAACAGGTTATCTTTTAACTCCGAAAATGGCATTTTTAGCCCAGTTAGTTTATCTTTTGATGGGAATTATTGGTCTTCCTGTGTTTTCTAATTTTTCTGGAGGAATTGCGCATATTTTAGGGCCTACAGGAGGATATCTTTTAGCTTTTCCTTTAGCTGCTATGATAGTAGCTTTTTCAAAAAACAGTTTAAGTTCGAAAATTTTGTTTGGAATTTTAGGATTATCAACAATTTACCTTTTTGGAGTTCTGGTTTTGTCATTTTACCTTAAGAGCTTTAGTAAAGCTTTGATGGTGGGAGTTATTCCTTTTATTTGGATTGATCTTTTGAAATTGACGACAGGAATTTTGGTTTCGGAGAAGTTGTATATGTTGGAGGTGAAACAATGAAAGCTTTCTTGTTTCCAGGTCAGGGTTCTCAATATTCTGGAATGGCTAATGATTTTTCAATCTATCCTGATTGGGAAGAATATAGTGAAAAAGCTCAGAAAATATTAAATTTGGATTTAATAAATATAATGGATGGTGATGAAGAAATTTTAAAAATAACTGAAAATGCTCAGCCGGCAATTTTTTTAACTAGTTATGTTGCATATAAATATTTAGAAAGAAATGGGATAGTCCCCGAAATTGTTGCAGGACATAGTTTAGGTGAATACACCGCTTTTGCCGTTGCTGGTGTTTATGATTTTGAAATGGGAATTTATTTAGTTAGAAAGAGAGGAGAATACATTTCGGAAGCAATAGAACCAGGTAAAGGTAGTATGGCAGCGGTTTTAAGGGTTAGTCCAAAAGAAGTGAAAAAAATGATCAAGGAATATGAAGAACTTTATATTGCAAATTATAATTCTTCAACTCAAACAGTAATAAGTGGGTTGAAAACGTCTATACTCAGATTTCTGGATGATTGTAAGAAAAAAGGTATTAGAGCAACTGAACTTCCTGTATCTGGACCCTTCCATTCGCCGTATTTAGAAAGTGCAAAAGAGAAAATGGCAAGAGAAATAGAACACGTTAAATTTAAAGAGCCACGTTTTCCAATTGTTCTAAATAGTACAGCTAGAGAATCTAAAGATCCTGAGGAATTGAAACATTATTTGCTCGAACAAATTTCAGGTCCAGTATATTGGTACCAATCGGTTTTAAGAATGGTTGAACTGGGAGTAACTAGTTTTATAGAAGTTGGCCCAAAAAATATTCTTTCAAATATGTTAAAAAGAGAACGTTTGAACATTGTACACTTTGATAAAATTCAATTTGAACAGGTAAATTCTTAAAACAAAGATGTGATTTAAAAAGGCTCCATAAAAAAATGGAGCCTTTTTTATTTTTATTGACTTAGTTGGAATAATGTATAATAATAAAAGTAGCAATTATTATTTAAGGGGTGATATTATTAAATTTCTGGATTTTACTGTTTTCAGTTTTATCATCACTTCTATTTTGGGAAATGTTTTTTATTTTATAAATACAAGTGTTTCCAATGTATTTGTAACTTTTTCTATTGTGTTTTTTAATTTACTTTTATTTTTATACTCATTTTATTTAAAAAAATTGAAGATAGCCAATTTGTTTTCACTGTTTTTTGCTATATTGATTATTGACTTATTTTCATTACTTCCTTTGTATTTAACGAAATCTTATTTTACATGGGCATTAGCCCAGTTTTTTTCTTTCATTTTGACACTTGTTTATCTTCGGTTATTAATAGTGATAATTAAATCGAAAAAATCAGTTATTAAAATGCTAATCTTTTCATTTGTTACTTTAGGTGTATATATTTTTTATTTCTTTTATTCTCTTTCTAATGAGTTTAAAGAATTTTGTTTACAGAAGAGGGCGAAAACATGAAAATAGAAAGAGAGAAAAAATATTTAATACCTGAAAATTTAGCGGAGGATTTGAAAAGTAAAAGTGTTTTGAAAATAGGGGTAATACAATGGTATATTGATGATAAAAATTTTTTGATTGACAAATATTATGTGGGCAATAAATATAGATTAAGATTAATAATTGACAAAAATTTTAATAAACAATGGAGTATTGCAATTAAAAGAGATCTAAGAAAATTTGAAAGAGAGGAAATAGAATTTGAAATTCCCGAAACAGAGATTAACATAAATGCTTTAAAACAATACAAATTAACAGCTAAAATAAGATATTACCTTACATTACCTAATTCTGATCCTGAGATAGTGTTGGATGAATTTTTAAGAGTAGATAAAGTGATAGAATTTGAAATAAGATATTTGCTTGAAATAGAAACCTTTAAAAATTTTGAAGAGATAGAAAAAGAAAATAATCTAGTTGGATTTGAAGTAAAAGATTTTAAAAAGTTTACTAATGAAAAACTTGCAAAAGGCTTTAGTATTGAAACTTTAAAATTAATTGATTTGGTTTATCAATTTTTGGTTAAAAATGAAGGATAAAGTATTGGCGAACAAGTATTAATACTGCAATAACTAAGATAAAGAAATTTTAAGATAATTGTTAATAATCATGTCTAATTTTGAAAAATTCTGTATATACGAAAGTGAAACTAGTTGTGATATTATATAATTGAAAATTTAACGCACAAAGGAGGAAGACAAATGAAAAAAATTGCCGTCATGACAAGTGGAGGAGATGCTCCCGGTATGAATGCTGCTATAAGGGCTGTTGTTAGATACGCAGTTAATAACGATATAAAAGTTGTTGGTATAAAAAGAGGATATGCAGGTCTTTTAGATGAAGATTTTGTAGAGATGGAGTTTGCCTCTGTTGGAGGAATTATGGAAAAAGGTGGAACTATTCTTAGAAGTAGTAGATGTCCTGAATTTGTGAGGAAAGAAACGCGAGCAGAGGCTGCAAAAATTTTGGCTAAGCATGGTATCGAAGGTCTTATTGTAATTGGGGGTGAGGGAAGTCTGCATGGAGCAATGTTTTTAGAAGAAGAGCAGAAAATACCAGTTGTTGGGATTCCTGGAACAATAGACAATGATATAGCATTTACAGATATGAGTATAGGTGTTGATACGTGTTTAAATACAGTTGTTGATGCAATACAAAAGCTTAAGGATACAGCCTCATCTCATGAACGTGCATTTATTGTTGAAGTTATGGGGCGTTCTTCAGGTTATATTGCCGCTGTTTCAGGACTTGTTACTGGAGCAGAAGCAATAGTAATTCCTGAAATTCCCGTGAATTATGAAGCGTTGGGAAACAAGATTTTAAAAGAAAGAGAAAGAGGAAAAATTAATTGTATAGTAGTAGTTGCTGAAGGTGCAGCAAGTGCATATACAGTTGCAAGACACCTTGAGCACAGGATTGGCTACGAGACAAGGATAACTATTTTAGGCCATATTCAAAGAGGGGGGTCACCAACAGCTTTTGATAGACTTTTAGCTTCTCGTATGGGTGTTACCGCTGTTGAATATTTGAAAAGGGGTATAAGTTATGTAATGACAGCCCTACAGGGTGGAAAGATTGTACCTGTTAAATTGGACGAAGTATTAAAACAAAAGAAAACGTTAAATATGGAATTAGTGGAGTTGACCGCTTTACTTTCATGATTTTGAAAAATGCATATATTTGGCATAATGGAATTTTTGTAAGAAGAGATCTCTATATAAAAAATGGAAATTTTGTGGCTAAGTTAGAAAATCCTGAAAGGGAAATAAACCTGGAAGGTAAGTACGTCTTTCCAGGTTTTTCTGATTCTCATGCACATGTTTTAGGAGTAGGAATTAAATCTCTAACTTTGAATTTAGAGGACAATGATATTGAACAGGTTTTACACTCAAACAGGGAAATAGTTATTGGTAGAGGTTGGAGTGAACTTCCCAGCGATGTTAGTAAACTTAATGATTTAAAGAAACCTGTAATATTGATTAGACGGTGTGGACATGTAGCATGGATTAATAAATATGCCATGAGCTTTTTGAAATGTAATGATCATTTTATATATGAAGAGGAATTAGAAAAAATTTGGAAATTACTCCCTGAAGAATTTTATGTTAAAGCATTTGAAAGAGGTCAAGAAGAATTTCTGAAAAAAGGTATTACTAGTGTTCATTCTGATGATTTACATGGTGTTTCTTTTGAAACACTTTTAAGATTACTAAGAGAAAGTAAATTAAGGATATATGAGAAATTATATACTTCAGAACCTTGGAAGTATGAATACGGTACAATTGGAATTTCAAAAATCTTTGGAATTAAAGTTTTTGCAGACGGTTCACTGGGTGGAAAAACTGCATATTTATCGAAGCCTTATGTTAACTCAGCAAATTATGGAAAATTTACTCTTCCAGAGAATTTTAAGGAAATAGTAAAGTTTGCAAATAATAACGGTTTACAAGTTTGTGTTCATACTATAGGTGATGAAGCATTAACTAGAGTGTTAGAACTTTTAGGAAAAAATTATGGGCATAGAATAATACATGCCCAAATAATAAAAAAATCTGATTTTTCAAAACTTCAAAATTTTGTGTTTTCGATTCAGCCTCACTTTTTTATTGAAGACCAAAAAATAATTAATTATATTCCAAAAGGCAATTTTTTACTATATCCTTTTAAACAAATGTTCAATAATGGGATAAAAATCGCATTTTCTAGCGATGCGCCAGTTTCACCCCACGATCCTAGGTATGTTATAGAAGGAGCATTAAAAATTGGTTTTACGTTAGAAGAATCTATTAAGTTGTATACAGAAGCTTCTGGAATGATAATTAATGAAAATATTGGAAAATTACATCCAGGATTTAAAGCAGATTTTGTAGTATATAGTGATAAAAGTTTAACAAACATTGAAGCAGTGTATGTTAATGGAGAAAAAGTATATTAAACTGCTGAATATTTTATCCTAAAGCCATGAGTTTCTCCTACTTTTCTATTTAATCCTTTAATCATTGCTCTAACACAATCTATGCAAGCTGTATCTGCTTCGAATAAGCAAATTTTATTTGGATATAAAGTGTAATTTGGGCGATAAGGATTGGGAGTCAGGTTCGGCATTATTACATTTGCCCCACATTTCAATGCTAGTTGTCTGCCAAATGGGTGAATACTTCCCATTGCAGTGGTAGCTGGTATATTGGCTGTTGGTATTAAAATTCTTGCTAAAGCAATTACTTTTAGAGTAGTGTTTAAATCACCACCTTTTTCACTCTTCAATGGAGTATCTGGATTTGGAATGAAGGGACCAATACCTATCATATCTGAATCAAGTTCTCTTAGAAAAATTAAATCTTTTGCAAGTTCTTTAGGGCCCTGTCCAGGTAATCCGACCATACACCCTGCTCCTACTTCATATCCTAGTTCTTTTAATTTGAATAAATGTTTTTTTCTGTTTTCAAAAGTATCACTGGGATGAAGTTTTTTATACAGCTTTGAATCTGCTGTTTCATGTCTCATTAGATATCTATCTGCTCCTGCTTCTTTCCAAATTTTATATTCTTCAAATTCTCTTTCTCCAATACTTAAAGTAACAGCTACTCCTAATTTTTTTATTTCAATAATTAGATCTTTGATAATTTCAGTTGTGTAAAATGGATCTTCTCCAGACTGAAGAACAATAGTTTTAATATTTCTTTCGGCAATTAGTTTAGCACGTTCTAGAATTTCTTCGGGTTTCATTCTATATCTTTTTAAGTTTTTATTTTGTTTTCTAAGTCCGCAATATAGACAATCCATTTTGCAAATATTAGAAAATTCAATGATTGCCCGTATATGAACTTCGTTTCCTACATATTTTTTTCTTATTTGATCGGCAAGTTCAAATATTTGCTGGTCGTATTTATCTGTAGAAAGCAAATAGACTAGTTCTTCATATGTAATTGAATCTTTTTTTGTTTTTAATTTATTTATAATTTCTGACAATTTTAATCACCTCGTTGAGTAATTGATTAAATTCAATATCTTTAGTGTTTACATTTTCACCGAAGATTACATAGTTTTCATTTTCCCACAAAATTTCTGGTGGGAGATAGTATTCTTTTCCTGCTTTTAGTCCTTCAATATATGATATGCGTCTGCCTATTTTTTGACACACCCAAATTTTACATTGATATTTTTCTGCTATTTGATTTAAAGTATTTTTTAGTTTCTTAAAATCTAACATCTCTTTCACCTTTGTCTATTTTTTCAAGACCTTCTATGATTTTTGACCTTTGATTTTCAGAAATTTTATTAAGTTCGATTTGTATTTTTTCTTTTCCAAGAAGTTTGGTTTGTTTTGAAGCATAGTCATTTAGATATTCGTTTAAAGTAAATAGAGCATTAGGAGTACAAAATCTTTTAACAAAACCAGGAATTGCAAATTCCATGAAATGTTCACCGGTTCTTCCGGCTCTGTAACATGCGGTACAGAATGAGGGTATATAATTTTCTCTTAACAACTCATATATTACTTCATCTAAAGTTCTTGTATCACCAAGTATAAATTGACTTTTTTTAACTACCTCAGGATCCGTTTCCGAATATGATCCGACACCAATACTTGAACCTGCATCAATTTGTGAAACTCCAAGTTTTAAAACTTCTTTTCGTATTTGAATAGGCTCCCTTGCAGTTAAAATCAATCCTGTGTATGGTACAGCAAGTCTTAATACAGCAACTAAACGCTTAAAATCTTCATCATTTACTTGATATGGAGGTCTTTCAGCTATAGGTGTTCCAACTGCAGGTTCAATTCTTGGAAAAGAGATTGTATGTGGCCCTACGCCAAATCTTTCTTCAAGATGAATTGTATGATAAATAAGCCCCATGACTTCAAATTTCCAATTGTACAATCCAAATAGAGCACCTATGCCAACGTCATCTATTCCAGCAAGCATTGCTCTATCAAGGCCGTATAATCTCCAAGCAAAATTTGATTTTGGCCCTCTAGGGTGCATTTTTTTGTATGTTGGATAATGATATGTTTCTTGAAAGATTTGGTAGGTTCCGATTCCTACTTCTTTAATTAACTTATATCCATCAATTGTTTGTGGTGCTGCATTTACATTTACTCGCCTAATTTCTCCATTACCAAGTTTTGTATTGTATATAACATCGATAGTTTTTGAAATAAATTCGGGTGAGTATTTTGGATGTTCACCATATACTACTATAAGTCTTTTATGACCTTTTGAAACGAGCGCTTTAACTTCGTTTCTAAGTTCATCTAGGGACAAAGTTTTTCGAATTACATCTTTGTTTGAAATTCTGAATCCACAGTATTCACAATCATTTACACATTCGTTTCCAATATATAATGGTGCAAAAAGAACAATTCTGTTTCCGTAAACTTTTTCTTTGAGTGTTCTTGCAGCATGGAAAATTTCTTCCCATTGTTCTTTGTTTTTTGCATTTAAAAGTGTTGCAACTTCATCTGGTTCTAACCTTTGTTTTGATAAAGATTTTTGGAGTATCTCTTTGATTTTGAAGTCATCAGGATCTGAATTTTCTTCAAGTAATCGATTGATTTCTTCTTCATTTACAAAAGTTCTTTCTTGCTCATTTTCTTTCACAAAAACATACATATTATCACCCCTAATTTGTAATTGCAATACTTTTCACTTTTACACTTTTTATCTGCCCCAATTTACCTGTAAAGCTGCCTAGTTTGTCGTTGTTCGCCTTAAAAATTAAAAATATGACTGCCATATTTTCTTTTTCTAATGGATAACCAACTCTCAATTTGATATATTTTGCAAATTGATGAAGAAGTTCATTAACTTTATCATACGCATCGTCCCTGTTATGAACAATTATATCTATTGTGTAGTACCTTTCCATAAAAATCCCCCTTCCTTTTTCGACACCAAGGAAGGGGGAATTATTATACTTAATATACTTACTTTCTCCCCTTTCCTTGGTGTCAGGATTACTCCCTTCACCTCAGAAAGGAATATTAACTTTTATTTGTTACAAGTTTAAATACAATTAACTTGACATAGCTTTATCTTTGTTTTTTGTCCTATCAGTGTAATATGTGTGTAGTAATTTGTGAGCAATATGACTATATGGTTTTTCAAGAAATTCTGCATATAGTTTTTGGACATCTGGATTCTCATGAGATCTTCTAAGTGTGCTTCTTTCATCAATTGTGTAAATTGCATTAGCACGTTTTTGTAAAATCTCTGGATCAAGACTTTTTGGTTGTCCTCCACCGCCAATACATCCTCCAAGACAAGCCATTATTTCAACAAAATCGTAATATCTTCTACCATCTTTCATATCATCAAGTAATCTTTTAACACTTGCCGTACCGTGAGCAATTGCAACTTTGAATTTCTTACCTTTAATATCAATTTCAGCTTCTCTTATTCCTTCTAATCCTCTAACAGCCGTAAATTCAAGTTTTGGAAGTTTTTCTTCGGTTAAGATTTCATATGCAGTTCTAAGAGCTGCTTCCATAACTCCACCAGTTACGCCAAAGATTGCACCTGCTCCTGTTGATGTACCAAGTGGGTTATCGTATTCTTCGTCAGGTAATCCCATGAAATTGATTTCTTTAAATTTGATTAATTTAGCAAATTCTCTTGTTGTAATTACATAATCTGTTGCTTTGATTTCTCTTCCATCTTCCAACTTTATTTTTTGCTGAGGTCTTGTTATCTCGTCTTTCTTTGCGGTACAAGGCATAATTGACACAACAACTATATCTTCCGGATCTACTCCGATTTTCTTAGCAAAATATGTTTTAATAACAGAACTCATCATTTGCTGAGGAGACTTTGCGCTTGAAACATTATTTATAAATTCAGGATATTGCTTTTCAAGAAGATTTATCCACCCTGGACAACAGCTAGTAAACATTGGGAATGGTCCACCCTCTTTTAATCTGTGAATTAATTCCGTTCCTTCTTCCATAATTGTAAGGTCAGCTGCAAAATTTGTATCAAATACGTAATCAAAACCAAGCCGTTTTACAGCTGCAACCATTTTTCCAGTACTAATTGAACCTGGTTCCATTCCGAATTCTTCACCAATTGCTACTCTAACAGCAGGTGCTGTTTGAGCAATAAGAATTTTATCTTTTCTTTCGATTAATCTCAAAACTTTTTTCCAATCAGGTGTTTCGTATATTGCACCGACAGGACAAAGGTTAGCACACTGACCACAAGAAATACAATCAGTTTCATATACTGGTACATCAAAAGCAGTTTGTGGGATCGTTTTATAACCCCTTTCAATCATTGAATAAATGTTCATACCTTGAATTTCGCTACATACTCTAACACATCTTTGACATTTAATACATCGTGAAAGATCTCTTTGAATGGAAGGGCTACTGTCATCAAAAACGTCAGATAAATCAGTGGGAGGAAATAATGGTCTTACGTCATATATATGCACAAGCTTTTTTAGCTCACATCTTTGATCAGCTTCACAATACATACAGTCATTTGGATGATTTGCCATTATTAAAGAAAGATTAAATTTTATAGAGTTTACTACTCTATCAGAGTTGGTTTTTATTTTCATGCCATCATATACTTTTGTTGTACATGCAGGTTGAAGTGTTCTAGCCCCTTCGATTTCAACCACACAAACTCTACAAGCCCCAATTGGTTCAAGTTCAGGATGATGACAAAGCGTAGGAATCTGCAAACCTATTTTCTGAGCAGCTTCTAGTACTGTTATGTTTTCAGGGACTTCGTATTCTTTGTTGTTTATAAAGATTTTTACCATCGTATCCCTCCTCTATTGCTAAAAGATTTTTTTCACAATATATTTTGAAAATAATTTAATTTTTTCGTGTTAAGCATAATTGATTTTATTCTTCATGTAAATTATATCACAAAGTTGAAAAAAATAAAGTGATAAAATTATTAGGATTGTAAATGTTAATAAATTTATTTAGAAATAACTTTATATAAAGTGAAAATTTTACACAAGTTAATAAAGTCTATCTAAAATATATGCCCAAATTGGAATTGTGAAAATCGAAAGTATGGTAGTAACAAATACGCTGAGACTCGTTAATGAAGTATTTCCTCCTAAATTATCAATTAAGAGAACACTATTAACTGCTACTGGCATGGCGCTTTCTAAGACAAATACTTTAGACAATTCAAAATCCATTTTGTAAAAATAGACATATGTTAATGAAAAAGCTGGGATAATTAATAGTCTAAGGATAGTACTAAAAGAAACAGCCATGAGCGAAGATTTTTCTAATTTAATTTTTGACAAAGAGAGTCCAACGAATAAGAGCAGAAAAGGAATAGCGGAATTTTTAATCATTAAAATTGTTTCTAGAAAAAGATTTGGGAGCATCTTATAATTAATACCGTTTATTCCTAAAATATAAGCAATAATTATTGTATATACATAAGGGAGCTTTAAAACATTCTTGATATTTACTTTCACTCCTATGAAAATTGGGAGAATAATTGAAGCAATAATTATATTCATGACAGAATAAACAACGCCATAAGACATTGCTTTTTCTCCCCATAATGAAAAGAGAATAGGATATCCTAAATATCCTGAATTTACGTATATTCCTGAAGTTAAAATTACATCTTTGTTATTTTTTGAAAATCTTGAAATTATAAGAGAAACAAGAAAAATTAAAAGTATACCTATACCATAGTTTTTAAGATTTGAAAAAGATGGCGGATAATCATTTATAAATGTAAAGGCAATTACAGTTGCCATTAACCAAAGTGCTATTCTTGAGATTATTTTTAAGTCAAAGGGGAAGATTTTCCCATAAATAAAGCCAATAAGTATGATCAAAAATGGTGGCAAAATGCTATTAAAAACGTCAAACATTATTTCTCAACACTCCAAATTATATTTTCCTTATCTAAGATTTCTTTAATTTCTTCTGGAATTATTACATTTCCTCTCTTAAATGTTTCGAGAATTAAGTCTTTGGGTAATGATGTTTCAATCCATAATTCTTCGATTGAAACTTTTTCGAGGCCTCTGTTAGCAAGATTTTGTAAAACGTTTGAAATTGCTTTTTCATACCTTTCCCAAAGAATGTTGTATTCTTTTAACTTTTTTTCATTCATTTTTTTGATACCTCCTCTAAAAGTTTTTTATAAGCGATTTCGGCTGCCCTTTTTTCAGCTTCCTTTTTGGAAGAACCCATTCCAGTAGCATAGACCTGGTTGTTTACAAGCACAGTAGCTTTAAATTCTTTTTCAATTTCTTCAACAATATATGTTGGAAGCACTTTAAAAAATTCTTGAGTTAGTTCTTGTAATTTTGTTTTGTAGTCGAAAATTCTTTTTCCCTCGAGAAATAGAAGAATATATTCATTGAGTAGTGGAGTAAAAAGTTCACTAGTAAGATTTAAATCTTTTCCTGAATCGATGTAAACAGCGGCTGTTAAAGCTTCAAATACATCGGCTAAAATAGATTTTTTATTTCTTCCTCCACTTATTTCTTCCCCTTTTCCAAGTAAGATGTATTTGCCTAAATTTAATTTTTGTGCAATTTCCGAAAGAACATCTTCACTAGCAACAGCAGCTTTTATTTGAGCCATTATGCCTTCTGGTAAGTTTGCAAAATTTTCATATAATTTTGTACATACTAACAATTCAACTACTGCATCACCTAGAAATTCGAGTCTTTCATACGAAGGTAGTTCTTCAGTTTTTAACTTACGTTCATTTACGTATGATGTATGTCTTAAAGCAGTGAACAAGAGCTCTTTTGATTTAAATTTATATCCGATGGTTTTTTCAAGTTCTTCGATTCTTCCTGATAATTTTTCCATTCTTCCACCCCGACAACCTGGATTGTTCTAAGTTTGTTGTTTTTGGATTCTTTCCATTCAATTTTTATTGGCACGGCAAATTCTGGTTGTAATTTCCCAATATGAATCCAATATTTTGATTCTTCGACTCTATAAATTGAAGGATTAGCAATTACTTTCAATATTAATGGTTTTTTTGCAATTATTACTTCATCTATTACATCTAATTTTTCAATCTTTTTTGCAATTTCATCAATGTTATCTACTAATGGTTTAACATTTATAATTGCAATATTTTTAGATAAAGGACCAACAATCTTGACATTGGCAATTTCCATATTTTTTGGTAAATTTTCTAAGAGTATCTCATTAGCAAGCGAAACAGCTTTTCCATGATAGTCAAGATTTGTCATGATTTTTAATAAATGCTTTAATTTACATCCTTCTCTTTCAGCATGTTCACCAATTCTTTCTAAAGTAAACGAATAGAATTCAAGTATTTTCCAAATTGTTTTTTTGTCCAAATCTCCGAGAGGAGCATACATTCCATTGAATAATTTCAAACCAGTTTTTCCCCAACTATCACTTGAGTTTGAGCCAGTAATAACTAAACGATCTTTCGCATAATTTTTAACTGTGTTCATCTTTACAATTTTTGTACACATATTGCACGAAGGTCCAAATCTCCAAATCTCTTTTTGCTTAAGAGATTCTACGAAAGTAACTTTCAGCCCCATTTTACTAGCTGATTTTTTAACTATTTCTATACTTCTTTTATAGGTGAATGGTCCATATACTACATTAACAAGTTCTACATTCTTTGCACCAATAGCATCTCTTGTCAATAAACTGGCAACTGTACTATCTAAACCTCCTGAAAAAGCCACAATTACTTGTTTATTACCATAACTTTCAATGGTGTTTTTTATGTCACTCTTTAAATCTTCGACTAACTTTTCAATCATCAAATTCCTCCTTTTCAAGTTCATGAATACTTGTAATTTTTTTCTTTTTAAGTCCGTTTGAAATAATTATATAATCATCTTCAATTTTTTCAATGATGTAGTTTTCTTTATTTGGTTTTATAGAATCTCCTTCTTTAAATGTAAGAAATTTCTTCCATATTCTTGTTAATATGTGAGGAGTCTTTCTATATTTTAAATAATAGGTATTAAATCTTTTTAGAAAAAGATTTAAAAAATTTGAAATGTTAATATTTTTTCCAATAACTTCTGAAAGCGAAACTGCTATATCTTTTAATTCATTAGGAATTTCATTATTAATATTTATTCCGATTCCTACTATCAATGCTAAGAGTTTTGAATTTTTATATTCACTTTCGGTTAATATACCTGCAAGTTTTTTGTTGTTTACATAAATATCATTTGGCCATTTAATTTGAGCATCTACTTTGTATTTTTTCAAAATTTTAATTATGGTAATTGAAGAAAGTTTTGTAAAAAAATGTGGAGAAATATTTTTTTTAGGTTTCAAAAGTATAGAAAACCATAAACCACCTTTTGGAGAATACCAAGTTCTTCCTTTTCTTCCTTTTCCATTTATTTGTTCAATAGCAACAACAACTGTACCATTAATAAAATTTTCATAATTTTTCTTCAGATAATCATTTGTACTGTTTGTCTTTTCAAGAATTATTATTTTGTCTCCTATCAATTAAAAACCTCCAAATGCTCTTTTTGTAGAAGAAGAATATGAATATAAAATATATTACTAGAGCTACTACGATCTGTAAAAGAAACCAGTATTTATTTTTTACAAAATTCAACAAGAAAATAGCTATTCCCATAACAGTCGAGGAAAAGATAATTTTTATTGAATCTTTTCCTGGAAATGTTTTAATTTTTAGCAGTAAAAAAGAAAAACCAATAATTCCGGAAATACTTGTAGCAATTGCAACACCAAAAGGTCCATATTTTAATCCCAATATTATATCTAGTATAATATTAGAAATTGAAACAATAACAGTTGCGTAGAATGGAGTTTTCATATTTTTCATTCCATGGAAACTTCTTGATATTGTAGCATACATGGCATAGAATGGTAAACCAATTACGTAAGCGATTAAAACCAATGCGGTAATTTTAGTATCTTTTGCTGTGAATTCACCATGTTCGTAAAAGAATTTAATTATTGGTCTTGAAAGTAAAATTAATCCCACAGTTGAAGGAATTGTAAGTAACATTGTTGAAGTTAAAGCTTCATTTAAGTGTTTGGTGAATTTGCTTTTGTTGTTGGAAACCTTTGATAGAACTACAGTTGAAACAGAGACAGCAAACAATCCATACGGTAAAAGATAAAATCTTGAAGCATATTGAAGATAGGAAATTCCACCTTTTCCAAAATAGGAAACTACGTTCATATCAACAATAGTATTAAGTTGAGAAATTGTCATTGCTGCAAATGACGGAGCAAATAATTTTAAAAAATGTGGGAAATATTCAAGTGTTAAATAATATCTATGTTCGAATATTTTTTTTGAAAGTCCCAAAAACATAAAAATATTGCCGATTAAAAAACCAAAAGTGGGGCCCAATATTCCAAATTTTATTGAAAATAGTATACCAATAATAATTGTAATATTTGAAAAGGCTGGTGTTAAAGCTGGCCAAAAAAATTTTTGTTTTGTATTATAAATTGAATAAGCAATTCCCCATAGAAATATGAAATAAATTGTTGGAGCGGTAATTTTTACAAGCTTAATGGCTAACAGTTTTGTTTCGAGAGGAGAACCAGAACCAAATAATATTACAACTATATTTGGATATAAATAGAGTAAGATAAGAATACAAAAGATTATTAACGAGAATCCATTGATCACAGATGATAAAAATCTGTCTTTTTCTTCTTTATCTTCTATTTCTGAATATAATGGTACGAATGCTGAAGACATTGCCCCTTCAGCGAAAACTTTTCTTAGAAAGAAAGGAAACATGACAGAAATAAAATAAGCATCTAAGAAATAAGATGCCCCAAAATATTCTGCAAAAAGAATGTCTCTAAATAAACCAAGTATTCTTGAAAGAAATGTTGCTACAGAAAAGAATATACTGTGAATTAATATTGACATTTAATCACCTTTTAATAAGTTTTTTCTTAACTAATTATACCATTTAAATGTTAACAATTCTATGTTAAATATGGTAAAATAAAAACGAAGACTTTTGACGGAGGTGGCGAAAGTGGTAGTTTTATATTCTGCATTAGTAATGGGTGCATTAGGCCTAGCTTTTGGACTTTTTCTAGCATATAGTAATGAAAAATTCAAAGTTGAAGCAGATCCAAGAGTAGAAATGATTATAAACGTTTTACCTGGAATTAATTGTGGTGCTTGTGGCTATCCAGGTTGTGAAGGTTATGCAAATGCAATTGTAAAAAAAGGAGACGCTATTGATAAATGTTTGCCTGGTAAAAAATCAGGGGTTCAAGAAAAAATTAAAGAGATTTTGGATAGTAATAAATGACTAAATCAGAAATAGTATTGTTAGCTAAACTTGGATATTCAATAGAAGAAATTGAAAAAATATCTCTAGTGAATAACTTAAATTGTTTAAAAGACAAAGGTGTAAAAAATAAAGAAATTTTAAATAAGATAAATGAAGGTTTGAATTCTGGAGAATATAGTATATTGACTTATTGGGATGATGAATATCCAGATAAGTTAAAAAACATATGGAATCCACCTATTTTCCTTTTTTACAAAGGAAATATTTCTTTATTAAATGAAAGTTCTCTAGCTGTAGTGGGTACCAGAAAAATATCAAAATATGGTTATAAAGTAACAAAATATTTTGTTGATTACTTAAAAAAGAACTTTGTTATTGTAAGTGGTATGGCTTTAGGTGTTGATTCTGTAGCTCATTGGAATGCATTAGGTAACACTGTAGCGGTATTAGGCTCGGGTGTGAATGTATGTTACCCGAAAAGTAATGAACGTTTATATAACAAGATCTTGGAAAATGGGTGTGTTTTAAGCGAATACTATCCGTGGGAAAAACCTAAAAAGGAATATTTCCCTATGAGAAATAGAATTGTTTCAGGGATAACTGATGGTGTTTTAATAGTGGAAGGTAAAATTAAGAGTGGAACGATGATCACAGCAAAGTTTTCTTTAGAGTTTGGTAGAGAAGTATTTGCAATTCCTGGAGATATTTTTAATGAAAATTCTGAATGTCCTAATTTTTTGATTAAGAATGGGGCTATTCCAGTTACAAAACCGGAAGATATTGTTGATTATTTGCAATTTGAAAGGGGAATAATGTATGAAAACGGTCACGAACATTAATGAAATGAAAACAATTGTGAACAATTTGTACAAAAAAAAATCGATTGGCTTTGTCCCGACAATGGGTTATTTGCATGAAGGTCATTTGTCCCTTATAAAGTATGCAAAGAAAGAAAATGATGTAGTAGTTGTAAGTATTTTTGTTAATCCAACACAATTTGGGCCTAATGAAGATTACAACAATTATCCAAGAAATTTGGAGAGGGATTTAAAACTTTTAGAAGATTTAGAAGTGGATTATGCCTTTGTTCCAGATGTTAGTGAAATGTACCCTTCTGATTTTTCTACTTTTGTTGAAGAAACAGAACTTTCTAAATATCTATGTGGTGCCTCAAGACCCGGACACTTTAGAGGAGTATGTACTGTGGTCACAAAGTTGTTTAATATTGTAAAACCGACGAGAGCATATTTTGGCCAAAAGGATGCTCAGCAATTTAGGGTTTTAAGACGAATGGTTAGAGATTTGAATATGGATGTTGAAATGATTGAGTTACCAATTGTTAGGGAAGAAGATGGTTTGGCCATGTCTTCACGTAATATTTATCTTACACCCGAACAAAGAAAAGCAGCAACGAGATTGTACAAATCTTTACTTAAAGCAAAAGAATTAATTGAAATGGGAATAAAAGATGCTTCAAAAGTAAAAAACGAGATGAAGAAGATTTTAGACCATCCGTTGCTGAAAATTGATTATATTGAAATAGTGGATGAACAAACTTTAAAACCTGTAGAAAAAATAGAAAATAAAGTGATTGTTGCTCTAGCTGTTTTTGTTGGTAGAGCAAGACTAATAGATAATATTATTATTTAATGGAGGGATTTTGTTGATTTACAAACTAAAATATGGAATTCCTGACGTAGGTAGTGAGGCAATAATTAATGAGAAAAAAGTAATAAATTTATCGCCTAATGAAAAAGGTTTGTATAAGGTTGAAGGGCTATTTGAAGATTTACAAATTATAAAAAACGATGAATCTGAAGAATTAATTGTTATAAGAAAAGTGTTAGAAGGAAAAGTTTTCGGTTTTGGTGATAAAGTTGGGCCTTTTAATAGATGGGGAAAAAAGTATATTTTTTGGAATACAGATAATTATACCCACCATCCAGGTGCTGATCCTTTGTATAAAAGTTTCCCTTTTAATATTTTTATCAATGATAATCAAAAATATGGAATTTTTACTGATTATCCGGGATATTTAGAGATAGATTTAGGTAGTGAGGGAAAAAGTGAGATAGTTTTTAAAATAAGAGGCTCAGGGTTTAATCAATATGTCATAGTAGGAAATTCCGTTCGTGACATTTTAAGTCAATATTTATATTTAACAGGTAAAAATATTGCTTTTCCAAAATGGGCTTTTGGTTATCAACAAAGTAGATGGAGCTATTTTTCTGATAAAGAAGTTTTGGAAGTTGCTAAAAAATTTAGAGAGAAGAAAATACCTTGTGATGTAATTTATCTTGACATTGATTACATGGATGATTATAAAATTTTTACTTGGAATGAACGGAACTTTTCAAATTATAAAAATATGCTAAGAGAATTGCACAACAATGGGTTTAAAATTTCTGCAATTTTAGATCCAGGAGTAAAGGTAGAAAAAGGATATAAGATATTCGAAGAAGGAAAGGACAAATATTTTTTAAAAGATATAGATGGAAAGGATTTTGAGGGGGCTGTATGGCCAGGTAGAGTTAGATTTCCGGATTTTAGGGATAGGAAAGTTAGAAAGTGGTGGGGACAGAAAGTAAAACAACTACGCGAAGAAGGTATAGATGGTTTTTGGAATGATATGAATGAGCTCTCTATATTTGCCACAGAAAAGGATATAGAGGAAATGAAGTCAATTATCAAAAAAATGAAACTTGAGGATGGAATAAATATTGCTATAAAAGCTGGAATGATTGGAGAGATTGGTAGGCGCGTAAAAGTTGAAAATATAATCCATTTGGATGGAATTAAACATTATAAAATAAAAAATATATATGGATTTAATATGATTAGAGCTTCATATGAAGGATTTGAGAAGAAAGAGAGGAAGATGATAATTACACGTTCTGCGTATTCAGGTGTTCAAAGATATGGTGGTGTTTGGACGGGTGATAATCATAGTTGGTGGGAACATATTCAACTTGAAATAAGTAGAATAATGTCCTTGGGGTTAGTTGGAGTATTTTACAATGGGTGTGATGTAGGAGGTTTTGGGGGTGATGTGAACGCAGAATTGTTAGTAAGGTTTATGCAATTTGGTAGTTTTATACCTATGTTTAGAAATCACTCAGCTATAGGTACAAGAAGACAAGAGCCATGGTGTTTTGGAGAAAAATATGAAAAAATAATGAAAAAAACAATCGAATATAGATATATGCTTTTACCATACATTTATAGTGAATATATGATAGGTGTTTTTAAGAATATTCCCTTAGTTACACCTTTATTTTTCCATTTTGAAAAAGATAAAATGACATTTGATGTAGACGATCAGTTCATGCTTGGAAGAAGTGTTATTGTTGCCCCAATTTATAAACCTGGACAACGTAGTAGGTTAGTTTATTTACCTAAAAGATCACTGGATTTGAATAAGAGAGTATTCTTGAATAAAGGTTGGCATGAAGTAGAAGCACCTCTAGAAGTGATACCTCATTTTTTAGTTGACGGTAGGATTTTACCAATTCAAGAGCCAATGAATTATGTTGATGAGAGAGAAAGTGACTTTACAGTTATTGTGAGTGCTTATAATAATAAAGCTATAGGTTATTATTATGAAGACGATGGAAAAACAGAAAATTATAAAAAAGGAATGTATAATCTGTATAAAATCACGTATGATAAAGGGAAAATAGAAGTTCTGAAGATTAGGGAAAATTATATACATATGAAGAAAGTGTGGAACTTTAGAATTTATACAAAAGAAGGTTTGAAAGAAATAAGTTTAAAAATATAAAATATTCAGGAGGTGTCGGAATGGATTTTCGAGAATGGCAACGGGAAATATTTGGACGGAAAATGGTAGTTCAATATGGAAAAGTAGCAAAACAATCGGCAGGGTCAATATGGTTAAGATTTGGGGATAGTATTGTTTTGGCGACAGTTAATATCTCAGATAGGGTTGTTGAAGGAATCGATTTTGTGCCATTAACTGTCGAATATCAGGAAAAATTTTATGCTGCGGGGAAAATTCCAGGTGGTTTTATAAAAAGAGAAGGAAGACCCACAGAATCAGGAATTCTTTCTTCACGGCTAATTGACAGACCTATAAGACCTTTATTTCCAAAATATTTAAGGAATGATGTGCAATTAATTGTAACAGTCCTTTCAGTGGATAATGATTCGCCACCAGATGTGGCTGGGATAACTGCAGCTTCATTGGCACTTAATATTTCAAAAATACCATTTGATGGAATTGTTGCAGGTGTGAGAATAGGGTACGTAGATGGAGAATTCGTAGTTTTTCCAACTGAAGAGCAATTGGAAAAGAGTAAGTTGGATTTAGTAGTAGCTGGTAGTAAAGAAGCTATTACCATGGTAGAAGGCGAAGCAAAAGAAATCAGTGAAGAAGAAATGGTCAAAGCATTGATGACTGCACATGATGCGATAAAGAAAATAATAGATTTCGAAGAAGAAATACTCAGAGAATTCAATGTTGAAAAAATGAATATAGAAGAACCGAAACCAAATGAAGTTTTGCTTGAAGAGTTTGAAAAATTACTTGATGAAAAGGAATTGAAAGAAAGACTATTGACAAAAGAAAAGCTAGAAAGGTCGGCGAAATTGAAGGAGTATAGAGATAATCTATTGGAAAAAATTTTTGAGAAAAATCCAATCGAGGATGAAGAGGAGTTAAAAATTCAAGAGAATTTATTAAAAGAACTTTTTGATGAAAAAGCAAAAAAACTGATGAGGAAGATAATAATAAATGAAGGTATAAGAGCTGATGGGAGAAAACCTGATGAAATAAGACCAATTACATGCGAATTAGGATTGTTGCCAAGGACTCACGGTTCTGCATTGTTTACTCGTGGAGAAACTCAGAGTTTAGGAATAGTTACATTGGGTGCTCCTATGGAGGAACAAATTGTTGATACCTTAACTGAAGAAGGAACTAAAAGATTTATACTTCATTATAATTTCCCTCCGTTTTCAGTTGGGGAAGTAAAACCATTAAGAGGACCTGGCAGGCGAGAAATAGGGCATGGGCATTTAGCTGAAAGAGCCTTAAAAGCTGTTGCACCTTCTGAAGATGATTTTCCATATGTTATTAGGGTAGTTTCAGAGATATTAGAATCTAATGGTTCGTCATCAATGGCAACTGTTTGTTCTGGTTCTTTAGCTTTAATGGATGCTGGGGTTCCTATAAAAACGCATGTTGCGGGAGTCGCAATGGGTCTTATAATTGAAGAAGGTCAAGCTGTAATTTTGACCGATATTCAAGGATTAGAAGATCATTGGGGAGATATGGATTTTAAAGTAGCTGGTACAAGGGAAGGCATAACTGCTTTTCAAATGGACTGTAAAGTAGCAGGTGTAGGAGAAGATTTATTAAAGCAAGCTTTAGAACAGGCAAGAGTAGCAAGAATGAAAATTCTTGATATTATGTTCGAAACTATAGAGAAACCAAGGGAAACTCTTTCACCTCACGCTCCATTAATTGTAAATATTCAGATTGATCCTTTAAAAGTTGGTGAGTTAATAGGTCCGGGTGGAAAAGTGATAAAGTCTATAGTTAAAGACTATGATGTGGAAATTTCTATTGATGATAAAACGGGTAAAGTATCTGTATATGGTAAAGACCAAGAAAAAGTAAATAATGCTGTCGAGTATATAAAAAGTATAACTAAGGACGTTGAAGTTGGAGAGTTTTATGATGGGAAAATTATAAGAATAGAACCTTACGGTTTGTTTGTGGAAATTTTACCGGGAAAAATAGGCTTAGCACATGTAAGCAAATTAGGTAAAGACTCGAAAGTATTTACTAAAAAATATAAAATAGGAGATAATATAAAAGTCGTTGTAGTAAATATTGATGAAAACGGAAGAATTCAATTAGGAAAGTCTGAATAAAAACAAGATAAATAGAGGAGAGGTTTAATCTATGAAATGTTACAAATTTAATGATGGAATAGAATTATATTTTTATCCTATGGAAAATATTAGATCTGTTACTATTGCATTTAATGTGGGTGTGGGGTCAGTATATGAATCAGAAGATGTATCAGGTATTTCACATTTTATTGAACATCTTTCATTTAGAGGAACTAAAAATTACCATATGAAAGAATTAAAGTTAAAAGTTGAATCGGTGGGAGGATTATTGAATGCTTGGACGGATAAAGAAAATACAGTTTATTATGCAAAAGTCCCATCGTTTCATGCATATGAAACTTTTAAGGTATTAAAAGATATTGTTTTTAACCCTCTATTTAAAGAAAAAGATTTAGAATTAGAAAGACAAATAATTTATCAGGAATATTTATCACATGTTGAAGATCCAGTAAGTAATGTGTTTGATTTGATGTATGAAAATGCAATAGACGGTCCACATTCTAAACCAGTAATTGGTCGCGAGGAAACAATTAAGAAGATTAAGTTGGAAGATGTAGAAAGTTTTCATAGAGAATATTATAATCCTTATAATATTAAAGTAATAATAGTTGGACACGTTGATGAAAATGATCTGGAAAAAATAAAAGAGGAATTGAAAATTTCCAAAGGGTTTAAAACTACAAAACATAGTTCAAAAGTTAAAACGGGGATATTGAAAGGAAAAGTATTGAAAAACAGCCAGCAGATACATCTTCTTTATGTCAAGCCAGGTTTTTCACTTGAAAGTGAAGAAAGATTCCCAGCAATGATTTTAAATACGTTACTTAGTAGCGGTATGAGTTCTTTTTTGTTTGATGAAATAAGAGAAAAACGTGGGTTAGTTTATGATATTTATACAATGAATATATTTCAAAAAGATTGGGGAATATTTTTGTTGTATGCTGCTACTTCAACTGATAAACTGGATACTTTCCATTCAGAATTGTTTGATATTTTTTCTAATTTTAATTTGAGTGATCAATTATATGATTATGGCTTGAAAAGATTAATTGGAAAACTGGAACTTTCAACTGAAAGTACAGCAACATTAACAAACATGATTATTGATTATTTAACAAATGATGTTAAACCTTTAACACCGATGGAAATAGTTCAAAAAATAAAAGATGTGAGTAAAAAAGAAGTACAGAAAGTGTATGAAAAGTTAATTAAAGGAGAATGTTCCCTCTTTTATGTTTCACCAACGGATGATAAATGGATTCCGAAAAACTGGGGAAATTCTTAAGAAAATTATTAGTAGGAGGTAAAAAAATGGTTGATTTTGATAAATTAACACCTCGAGAAATTGTTGAAGAGTTAAACAAGTATATAATTGGTCAAAATGAAGCCAAAAAAGCAGTTGCGGTTGCAGTAAGGAATAGAATTAGAAGACAGAAACTTCCCGAAAATTGGAAAAAAGAAATAACCCCTAAAAATATTCTGATGATTGGACCAACAGGAGTTGGAAAAACTGAAATTGCAAGAAGATTAGCTCAATTATCTGGTTCACCATTTTTGAAGGTTGAAGCAACACGTTTTACAGAAGTTGGTTATGTTGGCAAAAATGTTGATTCGATGATAAGAGAATTAGTAGAAATAGCTGTTAATATGGTAAAGCAACGCAAGATGAAAGAGGTAGAAGAAAAAGCAAAGTTAAATGTTGAAAATAGAATTTTAGAGGCACTAGTCCCCTCAAAAAGGCGAGCACAACAAATTCCTTTTGCAAATATTTTCGGTATTCAAGAAAAGCCACAAGAATATGAAGATAGTAGGCAGATCACTGAAAAAAGGGAAGAATTGAGAAGAAAACTCAGAGCAGGAGAGCTTGATAATGAAGAAATCGAAATAGAAATTGAATCTTCTGGTTCACCTATAGGTTTTATAGGTTTACCCGAAATGGAAGATATGGGAATGGATTTATCGAATATGTTGGGAAATTTATTACCCAAGCAAAGGAAAAGAAGAAGAATGAAAATTTCGGAAGCTAAAAAAGTCTTACTTCCAATAGAAGAAGAAAAACTTGTTGATATGGACGAAGTAACACAGGAGGCGTTATCCTTAGCGCAGAATAGAGGAATAATCTTTATAGATGAGATGGATAAAATTACTGGTAAAAATTCTGGGAGTGGGCCAGATGTTTCAAGGCAAGGAGTCCAAAGAGATTTGTTGCCTATTGTTGAAGGTACAACAATAACAACTAAATATGGCCCTGTGAAAACTGATTTCATTCTTTTTATAGCCGCTGGAGCATTTCATGTAGCTAAACCAACTGATTTAATTCCAGAACTTCAGGGAAGATTTCCTATAAGAGTTGAACTTGAACCTTTAGATAAGTCTGATTTTGTAAGGATCTTAACTGAACCTGAAAATGCACTTACAAAGCAATACCAAGCTTTGTTGTATACTGAAGGAGTGCAATTGGAATTTACAGAAGATGGAATTGAAGAAATTGCACAGATTGCATATAATTTAAATCAAAAACTTGAAAATATTGGTGCAAGGCGCTTGTATACAGTGCTCGAAAAAGTTTTAGAAGAAGTCATGTTTAAAGCACCTGAAGTTGAGGATAAGGTAATTGTCAACTCTCAATTTGTAAGAAATAGATTAAAAGGTATAATTGAAGATGAAGATTTAAGTTCATATATCCTATAAAGGGGTGTGTAAGAATGGTTGCATCAAAGAAGAGACAGCTCAAAGAAACTTTACTTGCATATTTATTTTTACTACCTTCACTAATTGTTCTTGGAATTTTTGTCTTTTGGCCCGTAGGTTTTTCGTTTGTCTTGAGCTTTTTTAAATGGGATTTTAGAAATATGAAAACTCCTTATTTTAATGGGTTGGCTAATTATAAACAAATTTTTGAATTTAACTATCCACCCAAGTACTCATTTTTTGAGGGTTTTGTTTATTCATTGGGTTATGTTGCTTTAACTTTACTTATCGTAATAACTATTTATTCATTTATTACTTTTTTAAGAAAAGGAAATAAGTTGCTTTTTCTAAACCTTTTTGCAATAGTATTTTACTTTTCGATTTTTAGTTTTTTGAATAGCATTACTTCATTGATCATAGCAGTAATACTATGGGCGCTTTTAATCTTCAATTTTTATGAAAAAGGTCAAATGAAATATTTTAAATCTCATATTTGGATTAATATGGCTTTGATTTTAGTGATTTATGTACTTATTGAAACAGGTATGGCTGGTGATAAAAGTTTCTTTGCATTTTTTATAGATGCAAAGGACAAGAACTTATTTTTTAAAGCTTTATCTAATACATTTTATTATGTATTTTTATCTGTACCTATAACTTTAATCTTGTCTTTGGGAGTAGCAGTGCTGCTAAATTCTAATATAAGATTTAAGATTTTCTTTAGAACCGCTTACTTTATTCCATTTGTTACATCTGTAGTTGCAGTATCTCTTGTTTGGAAATGGATATTTAACGATGAGTTTGGATTGTTAAATTATATACTTTCTTGGTTCAATGTAGCACCGATTAGATGGTTAAAAGATGAAAAATGGACAATTCCTACCATTGCAATTGTTTCTATATGGAAGCAACTTGGATATAACTCAATAATATTCCTAGCAGGGTTGCAAAATATAGATAAGTTCTATTATGAAGCAGCCGAAGTTGATGGAGCAAATTCATGGCATAAATTTTCAAAGATTACTTGGCCACTCCTTTCACCTACTACATTTTTCCTTTTGATTGTGTCGATAATAGGTGCGTTTAAAGTATTTGCACAAATTTATGTTCTTTATGATGGACTTCCAGGGCCTTACAACAACAGTGGTTTAACAATGGTATATTATGTTTTCGATCTTTTCTATAGACAACAGAGAATGGGAATAGCGAGTGCTGCGGCATACTTGTTATTTGCTATTATTCTAATTTTTACTGCTATTCAATTTAAAGTAGGAAGTAAAGTAGTAGAATACGTTTCGTGAGGTGATAGTGATGAAAAAGTTGATTATATATTTATTACTTTCATTTGGTTTTGTGATTATGATTTTACCTTTTGCATGGATGTTAGTTACATCATTTAAATTACCTAGCGAAGTTCAAGAATGGCCTCCAAAGTGGCATTCAAAAAATTTCTTTACACATAGAGAAGTAAAAGTAAATGTTAAGCTTGGAGCTGTAAAAACAGTAAAAGGAATAAGTTTGAGTGAAGCATTGAGTTTTACTTCATCGACAAATGAAGTGAATAATGTTTTAAATATTGTGGTTGATGATGATCCATTTTATCGTGGAACATTGTTTATAGATACAAAGAATTTTGATTATATAGAGTTTGCTGATGTAAATGCTTTTAAAAATTGGCTAAATAATGTTGATAATTTTGCTAATTTTTCCACGGAAACTCCTGAGAAATTCTTCGAAGAAGTCTTTTTATACTATAAAAGTGGGCCAACTCCTTATTTTCAGAGACTAAATTACTACAGTAATTTAGCAAAGAGAATTGATGGAGCTTTGCAGGGAATAAAGTTAATAGAGAGGTTTATAGATAGAAGAATAAAAGATGAAAATGAAAGGGAAAGATTCAGAGAGTTTTTGAAAATTAAAGGAGAAGAAATTCAAAATGTTAAAGAAGAATTATCAAAATATAAATCTGGTAAATATTTGATTTTAACCGATGAAGAAATAGAAAACATTTATAAAACGTTGAATAAACTTAATTTAAATTATGATGGAGAAAATGAGTTATTGAATGTGTATAACTCAAAAGTAGTTAATGTTTTTGATGATGAGATAACAAAGGTGAAATTTTATTTAGATACAATTAATTACTTCAAAAACATTCAGACTAAAAAAATCGATAAACCTATAATTGCAAAATCTATCAGCAAAAGTGAAAAAATAAAGTTATTGAAAGAAGAATTAAAAAAATTTGAAGATGTTCAACTTTTAAGTAAAGTAATCTCAGAATATGGCTATGAGAACTTACCGGAAAATTTTTCGAAAAGTATAGATACCTTTATAAAAGAAAAATATAATATTTCAAGTTCACAGTTGATTGATTTGAAGAGTTTAACTGTTACATTTAAAAATGTTTTAATTAATAATAAAATCGATTATAAGCAAATATTATCCAAAGGAAGCCTGGATACGTTACTTGATTATGCAGATTTAAAGCTCTTATCCAGTAGTACATATAGAATTTTTAAATCGAAACTTGAGACGTATTCACACATTAATAATTTACATGCTCTTGTAAAAGATCTAATTGTTTACAGTGATTATTTAGATCAAGTCAGAAGAGTTTACAATAATTCTTTAAACGCTTGGAAAATTGTCGAAGCTCCATCATTTGTGAAAGCAGTGAGAGTGAAAAACGGAGAAGTTATAGAAGTAGAACTTGAAGGTGTAAGTCCAATTTATTTAAGTGATAATAGTATCAAGAAAGTAAGTCTGAGCTTCTCGTTTGGAGAAACACTTGCAAATATTTTTCAGAATTACGTTGATGCATGGAGATCAGCTCCTTTCGGTAGATACTACTTTAATACGGTGTTAGTTGCCACTGTAACGACAATTTTAGAAATAATACTTGCTTCTATGGCTGCATATGCATTTTCTTGGATGAATTTCCCGGGAAGAAACTTTATCTTTGGACTATTCTTGGCTACAATGATGGTTCCAGGCGAAGTGTTGCTTGTTCCAAACTTTATTACTATATCCAAGTTTGGATGGATTGATACGTACTATGCATTAATTGTCCCATGGATTGTGAGTGTATTTGCAATATTCTTAATGAGACAACATTTCTTAGCTTTACCAAAGGAATTATTTGATGCCGCAAAAATTGACGGATGTTCCCATTGGAAATTTTTGTGGCAAATAGTTGTTCCTTTGAGTAAACCTGTAATTATAACTGGTGCATTGTTAAAATTTGTGGGAAGTTGGAATGCATTTCTCTGGGTGTTAATAGTAACTAACAGTGATAAATTCAGAACATTACCAGTCGGATTACAAAATTTCAGTTCGGATGTGGGAACTTTGTATAATCAATTAATGGCAGCGGCGACGTTCTCAATTTTACCGGTTATAATCTTGTTCTTATTAACTCAAAAATACTTTATTAGAGGTATTGCAAGGACTGGTTTAAAATAATAAAAGGAGGTGAATTTATGAAAATATTTTTAGATACAGCAAACATTGAACAAATAAAAAAAGGTGTTGAATGGGGAATTGTTGATGGGGTTACTACAAATCCTACATTAATTGCAAAAGAAGGAAAACCTTTTGAAGAAACGATTAAAGAAATTTGCCAAATAGTCCAAGGGCCTGTTTCAGCCGAAGTAATTTCTCTTGATTGGGAAGGAATGGTAAAAGAAGCGAGAAAACTTGCAAAAATAGATGAACATGTTGTTGTAAAAATTCCAATGACTCCTGATGGAATTAAAGCGGTAAAGATATTGTCATCTGAAGGGATAAAAACGAATGTTACGTTAGTTTTTAGTGCAAACCAAGCTCTTTTTGCTGCAAAAGCTGGAGCAACTTATGTTAGTCCTTTTGTCGGAAGATTAGATGATATAGCTAATGATGGTGTAAAACTTTTAGAGGAAATCCTTAATATTTACGCAAATTATGGTTTTGAAACAGAAATAATTGCGGCAAGTATCAGACATCCTATGCATGTTTTAGAAGCTGCACTAATAGGTGTTGATATAGCTACCGTACCTTTTAATGTTTTAGAAAAAATGTTTGTTCATAGTCTAACTGATAGCGGCATAAAGAAGTTTTTAGAAGATTGGGAAAAATATAAAATGGGCAGGTGAAAAAGTTGTTTAGAACACACAATTGCAATGAATTGACCAAGAGTGATGTAGGAAAGGAAGTAGTTTTGGCTGGTTGGGTTGAAAGGATAAGAGATCTTGGCGGAATAAAATTTATAGTTTTAAGGGATAGATACGGTACAACTCAAGTTGTAGTTAATCCTTCATCTTCAGCTTATTCTATTGCTCAAGAAATTAGCAGGGAATATGTTGTTCAAATTAAAGGTGAGGTAAGAGAAAGGCCAGAAGAAACAAAGACTAATTCTCCAACAGGAGAAATAGAGGTTTATGCTTCTTCGATAAAGATATTATCTGAATCAAAATTACCCCCATTTTATCCTGGCGATAGTGTTTCAGAAGAATTAAGATTAAAATATAGGTATATCGATCTTCGTTCAGATAAAATGCAACAAAACATCATTTTAAGACATAAAATGGCCCAAGCTGCCAGGGAGTTTTTAAACAAACACGGGTTTTTGGAAATCGAAACTCCTTATTTAACAAAAAGTACTCCTGAAGGTGCCAGAGATTTCTTGGTCCCTTCCAGACTTCAGAAAGGAAAATTTTATGCTTTACCACAGTCTCCCCAATTGTTTAAACAATTATTGATGATTTCTGGTTTTGATAAATATTATCAATTTGCACGATGTTTTAGAGATGAAGATTTAAGGGCCGATAGACAACCGGAATTTACCCAAATTGATATTGAAATGTCTTTTGTTACAGAAGAGGAGATTCTAAATATAATGGAAGAATTTGTTCGATTTGTTTATAAAAGTGTTGGAATAGTTTTGCCTGAAAAATTCGACAGATTAACTTATGAAGAAGCAATGGAAAAATATGGAAGTGATAAACCAGATAGAAGATATGGAATGGAATTACATGATTTTACAGAAGACTTTAGAAATACAGGATTTAAAGTTATTGACAATGTAATAGAAAATGGTGGAACAGTAAAAGGATTTATAACAAATATACCCATGAGTAGAAAAATAGCGTCGGAATACGAGGCATATGTAAAGTCGTTTGGATTAGGTGGATTATTGTGGTTTAAAATTGATAACAATGAAATTATTTCTCCAACTGCCAAGTTTCTTGCTAAAAATTATGAAAAGTTGAGAACAAAATACAAACTTAAAAATGGAGATGTGGTTTTACTTGCTGCTTTTAAGGAACGTGAAACTTTAAATATTGCTTTAGGTGCTTTGAGATTAAAAATAGGTAAAGAACATTTTGAAAACAAAACTAAAGTAATTGATGCTCTTTGGGTTATAGATTTTCCATTTTTGGAATGGAATCAAGACGAACAACGATACGTTGCGAAACATCATCCATTTACGTTACCAAAGAACATTGATGACGAACCACACAAAATTACAGCACATGCATATGATATGATATTAAATGGTAATGAACTTGGTGGAGGGAGTTTAAGAATATTTAGCAGAGAAATACAAGAGAAAGTATTTGATTTGATTGGATTAACTAAAGAAGAAGCAAATGAAAAATTTGGATTTTTCCTTGAAGCATTACAATATGGTGTTCCACCACATGGTGGAATAGCATTTGGGTTCGATAGAATGGTGGCAATTGCAGCAAATAGTGAAAGTATAAGGGATGTAATTGCATTTCCAAAGACAGCTAGTGGAGTATGTCAATTGACAGGTGCTCCTTCGGAAGTCACACAACAACAGTTAGAAGAATTGTCGATAAATGTTGTAAAAAATAAAGAAAAAATATAAGATTAGGTGATACTATGCCTTGTAGAATAGCTATAGATGGCCCAGCAGGTTCTGGAAAAACATCAGTAGCAAAATTATTAGCGAAAAAACTTGGATTTTATTATCTTGATACTGGAGCGATGTACAGAATTGTTGGACTTTACCTTAAAAACAAAAATATTGATGAAAAATCTCACGAAGAAATAGAAAAAGAGTTGAAAAAGTTAAATATTCAATTTAAAGAAGGACATTTTTTGGTCAATGGAAAGGAAGTTTCAGATGAGATAAGAACTCCTGAAGTTGGTATTTATGCTTCAAGATTTGCAAGCGTTCCTATAGTTAGAAAATATCTAACAGAACTTCAGAGAAAAATATCTTTAAATGAAAATATAGTTGTTGAAGGAAGAGATATAGGGACGGTAGTTATTCCAGATGCTGAAGTTAAAATATTTTTGACGGCTACCCAAGAAGCAAGAGCGAAAAGAAGGTATAAAGAACTGACCAATAGAGGTGTAAAGGTGAATTTTGAAGATATTTTAAATGAAATAATTCTTCGTGATAAACAAGATAGTGAAAGAGAAATTGCCCCATTAATGAAAGCAAAAGATGCAATTGAAATTGATTCAACAGAATATTCTTTAGAAGAAGTAGTTGATATGATATATGAGGTGGTTAAAGAGAAATGCAAATTGTAGTTGCTAGTAACATAGGATTTTGTTTTGGTGTAAAAGAAGCGGTAGAAAAATCTAAAGAATTATTAAAAGCAGGTTTTAAGGTTTTCACAGATGATGATATAGTTCACAATAAGGTAGTTATGAATGAACTAAGAAAACTTGGCTTGTCTTTTAAAGATGGAGAAATTTTTTTGGTAAGAGCACACGGCTTGCCAAAAGAAAAAATAGAAAAATTATCGACAAAATATAAAATAGAGGATTTGACGTGTAAAATTGTGTATAATTTATTTTGGTTAGCAGAAAAGTTTGAAAAACAAGGTTATCAAGTTGTTGTGTTTGGAAAACCAAATCATCCAGAAATGATAGCAATTAGAAGTTATGCAAAAAATGCAATAGTTTCGTTAGAACCAGTTGCAGTTGAAGCTGAAAAGATAGCTTTGTTAAGCCAAACAACTATGTCAGTTGAAGAATTTGAGGGATTTGCGAACAGTACCAAACAAATTTCGAAATTTTCAGAGTTTTTGATAAAAAACACTATATGTAATGTTACTGTGTCTCGCGAAAATGAAACAAAAAGAATAGCAAGACAGGTAGATTTACTATTTGTAGTTGGTGGAAAACATAGTTCCAACACTAAAAAGCTTGCTAGGATAGCATCTCAATATACAAATGTAGTTCATGTTGAGACAGCAAAAGAAATACTTGAGACACCTTCAAATGTAAAAAGCGTAGGGATTGTAAGTGGTACGTCAACTCCAATTGAAGTTGTCAATAAAGTTGTTCATAGAATAAAAGATTTGGGAGGGGAACAGTAGTATGGAAAATAACTTTGAAAAAATGCTGGAAAATTATCTTTTTAATGAGGTAAAAGTTGGAACGGTAGTAGAAGGTGTGGTTGTAAGGTCAACAGATACGGATGTTTTTGTTGATTTTGGTTGGAAAGGGGAAGGAGTGATACCAACAGATGAGTTAGTAAAAGAGCCTTCGGAGTATAAACCGGGTACAAAAATTAATTTATTGGTTTTGAGAATAAATGAAGAGGAAGGAACCGCTCTATTATCTGAACGGAGAGTATATTTAAGGAAAGCTAGAGAATTAATTAAAGAAAAGTTTGAAAATGGAGAAAAAGTAATAGGAAAAATCAAAGAAAGAGTAAAAGGAGGATATAAAGTTTTAATTGATAATGTAATTGAAGCATTTTTGCCTGGTAGAGAGTCGCTAATAAGAAGTGGCGATAAAATTCCAGAAGATTATTTAGAGTTCAAAATCATAAAATTTAACGCATCAAGGAAGAAATTAAATATTGTGGTATCGAGAAAGATAATTGTTGATGAGATGATAGATAGTTTTTATTCAAACAGAAAGCCTGGTGATGTGATTGAAGGTTTGGTAGAAAAGGTAGAAAAATTCGGAGCATTTATAAGAATTGCTGAAGGAATTACAGGATTATTACCAAACTCGGAAGTTTCATATGATACTTCTTTGACTGTAGAAGATGTGTTGAGAGAAGGACAATCTGTAAAATTGCTAATAAAAGATATTGACAGAAATAAGAAGAGAATTATACTGAGTTTAAAAGCATTGATGCCAGATCCTTGGGAAAACATCGAGAAAAAGTATCCCATAGGGGAAGTTGTAAGTGGTATTGTAAAGAAAATTATGCCATTTGGATTCTTTGTGAATTTAGAACCCGGCATTGATGGTTTAGTGCATATTAGTGAAGTATTTTGGGGTAGACAAGGTAGAATTCAAGATGTAGTTGAGGAAGGGGATGTAGTAAAAGTTATTGTAAAGGATGTTGATAAAGAAAACCGAAAGTTATCTTTGAGTTATAAAGAAGCAAAAGGTGATCCGTGGAAAAATATTGAAGAGAAGTATCCTGTAGGTAATGTTGTAACAGGTGTTGTAGGAGCAATTTTAAATTCAGGAGTTATAATTGACTTGGAAGAAGAAATAAGCGGTTTTTGTCCGATTTCAGAATTATCTTGGAAATATGTTGAAAAACCAGAGGAAGTTGTAACAATCAAGCAGAAAGTAAAAGCAGTTGTTACAAGTTTAGATAAAGATGCTCGAAAAATGAGACTGAGTATAAAAAGAGCTACTCAAAATCCATGGAAGCTGTTTGTGGAAAATTATAAAGAAGGAGATATAGTTACTGGAAAAATAGTCAAAAAGGTCAAAAAAGGATATATCGTTGAAATTGATGATATTGAAGCCTTTTTACCGGAAACACATGCGCTGGAAGAAAAAAATGTTGGAGATCAACTAACAGGAAGAATATTAAAGATTGTCGAAGACAAAGAAATATATAAAATTACGATAAGTGAAAAATTAAAAGAAGAAATTGAACAATTAAAAGAACTTAGTGAAAAAGCGAATGCAGAGAGGGTAGTTTCACTTGAGGGGAAGGTTAAAAATGCCAACAGTACTGATAGTAGGGAAGAGTAATGTAGGAAAATCAACTCTATTTAATAGGCTGATCGGAAGAAAAAAATCAATTGTAGATAATAAAGAAGGAGTTACAAGGGACGCGGTCTCTGACCGCGTCATATATAATGATAAAGAGTTTCAAATAGTTGATACTTGTGGAGTTTTTGAAAATCCTAATGATTTATTTAGTAAAAAGTCGAAAGAAAATACTTTAAACATGCTAAAAGAAGCTGAACTTATAATTTTTGTTGTTGATGGCAGAAACGGGATATCTTCTGAAGATCATTATTTAGCTGATTTACTTAGAAAAAGCTCTGTAGATGTTATTTTTGTTGCTAATAAAGTTGAAAGTGAAAAAAAATTTATGGAAGTTTTGCCTGATTTGTATACTTTGGGATTTGATGAACCTTTAAAAATCTCAGCGGAACATGGAAAAAATATAGATGTGTTAATTGAAAAAATAATTGCAAAGCTTGAAGAAAAAGGTTTCGACTTGAGAATAAAGGAGGATAGTAGAAAAGAAATAATAAGGGTAGCGTTGGTTGGAAGACCAAATGCTGGAAAATCTTCACTGTTTAATTCTATTCTTAATACTGAAAGGGCGTTAGTTACACCTATCCCAGGTACAACACGCGATTCTGTTGATGAATTGGTAGAATTGAATGGAAGAAAGTTTTTATTTATTGATACGGCGGGTTTAAGAAGAAAGAGTAAAGTAGAATATAAAAGCTTGGATATGTACAGTAATGTAAGATCAATTAGAAGTATTGAATTTGCAGATGTTGTTGTAATAGTTGTTGATGCAACTGAAGGAATTACTCACCAAGATCAGAGAATATCTGGTATAGCGGAAAAAAGAGGAAAAGCAACGGTGGTTGTATTTAATAAAATAGATCTTGTGAAAAATTTCAGGGAAAGAAAAGGGGAATTTTTGTATCAGTTTGAAGAGAAGTTATATTTTATAAATTACAGTCCGTTGGTCTTTACAAGTACAGTGGAGAAGAAAGGAATAGATGTCCTTATAAGAGCTATTGAAGAAGCGTATAAATCACTTCATCATAGAGTTTCAACTAGTGCGGTAAATGCCGCAATTCAGAGGATGATGATGTTTACACCACCTCCCAGGGGATTGAAAATTCTTTATGGAACACAAGTTGATATAAAGCCACCAACGTTTTTGTTTTTTACAAATGGTAAAAAAGTGCCAGACTCATATCAGAATTTAATTAGGAGGACAATTAGGGAGAATATTTATCATTTTTCTGGGGCTCCTTTGTTCCTCAAATTCAAATCAAGACATTAGGAGGGGTTATATATGAAAAAGCTTTTTGTTGTAGTATTACTAGGAGTGTTTTTCATTAGTATTTTTGGTTTTAAAGTTATCATGGTAACTGATGTTGGTGGCTTAGGCGATGGTTCTTTTATGGATGGAACATGGTCTGGAATTGTTAAAGCATGTAAAGAGCTTGGGATAGAATACGATGTAATTCAATCAAAAGAACAGAGTGATTACATACCGAATTTAAGTAAAGCTGCAGAAATTGCAGATGTTGTGTTTGCCGTAGGATTTTTAATGTCCGATTCATTTTATAAAGTAGCCGAGCAATATCCTGGTACATATTTTGTAGGAATTGATTTTACAAGTGAGAATAATTTGCCAAACGTTATGACTTTTACATTTAAAGAACAAGAGGGAAGTTTTTTAACAGGATATTTAGCTGCGGGAATGACAAAAACAGGAAAAGTTGCAATCATTGGAGGAATTCCTATTCCGCCAGTTCAAAGATATGCTATAGGCTTCTTAGCAGGTGTTAAAGCTTATAACCAACTTCATGGTACAAATGTTGAAGGAAAATTGGTTTACGCCAATACATTTATAGATCCTAAAAAAGGTAAAGAGTTGACACAGGCATTGATGAGTGAAGGTGTAGATATAATCCAACAAGCATGTGGCGGTACTGCTTTGGGAATAATAGAAGCTATAAAAGAAGAAAATAATAAGTGTTCAAATGCAAAGAATTTGAGTGAGTTACTTGATTATTTATATGATAATAATGGATATTTCATGTTAGGTGGAGATGTTGAACAAGAATGGCAAGCTCCAGGTCATATTTTAGCAAGTGCTATAAAAAGGGTAGATGTTGCAAGTTATTTAGGAGTTGTGAAAGCCTTCAACGGTGAATGGACTTCGGGTAATGTTGAACTTGGTATAAAGGAAGATGGTGAAGGAATTAGTAGAATGCCATTTACAAAAGGATTAGTTCCTAACAGACTTCTTGCGGAAATAGAATATTTGATAAAGTTAGTTAAGGAAGGACAGTTAGTAATTCCATCTACTGAAGATGAATTAAATGCTTTTAGAGTTAAAAAAATAGAATTTCCTTTTTAAAGGAGGGAGATAGTGGAACGAGTAATAAATATAACAGATGACATTTTTTATGTTGGAGTAAACGATAGAGAAACATATTTATTTGAAGGCCTTTGGCCTCTTCCAAAAGGTGTCAGTTATAATTCATATCTAATTAAAGATAAGAAAAATGTTTTGATTGATACTGTAAAAGTAAGTAAATCAGATTTATTTATACAGAAAATAAAAGATATTATTAATGGAAATTCACTAGATTACTTAATCATAAATCATATGGAACCTGATCATTCTGGTTCGATACTTGCGATTTTAAATGCGTTTCCTAATATAAAGATTGTTGGAAATAAAAAAACATTTGAATTTTTGAAAGCATTATATGGGATTGATGAGAATTTGCTTGAAGTTAAGGATGGTGATGAGTTAGTTCTTGGAAAGCATAAATTGAAGTTTTTTTTGACCCCAATGATTCATTGGCCTGAAACAATGATTACATATGAGGTTACTGAAAAAATCGCATTTACAGGAGATGCATTCGGGGGTTTTGGTACTTTAGATGGAGGAATCTTTGATGATGAAGTAGATATTGAATATTATAAAAATGAAATTAGAAGATATTATTCAAATATTGTTGGGAAATTTGGACCTATGGTTCAAAAAGCTTTAAAAAGATTATCTGGAATCGATATAAAGATTATTGCTTCAACTCATGGTCCAGTATGGAGGAACAATCCTCAAGTCATAGTTGATTTGTACGATAAATGGAGCAAATATGAAGCTGAAGATGGTGTTGTGATAGTATATGGTTCTATGTACGGGAATACAGAGAAAATGGCCGATTATATTGCAAATGTTCTTGCAAAGAAAGGGATTAAAAATATTAGAGTTATGAATGCCTCCAAAGTTCATGAATCATACATAATAAATGAAATTTGGAGGTTTAAAGGAGTTATTATTGGAACATGTACTTACAATAACGGCATATTTCCGCCAGTAGAAAATCTTTTAATTAATTTAAGTCATAAAGGATTGAAAAATCGTATATTTGGCGTATTTGGAACGTATGGTTGGAGTGGTGGAGGAGTTAAAGGAGTCGTCGAATACCTACAGAAGAACAATTGGGAGTTAGTATGTGAACCAATTGAAGTGCAATTTAGTCCAAGTTCGGAAGATTTGGAGAACTTGGAAAAATTAGCGGAATGTTTCGTAGATAGAATGAACTAATTTTTTAGGGCTCCCTTTTAGTAGGGAGCTTTTGTTTTTTTAAAATTCGAAAAAATATGTTAAAATTTTTTAGAGGTGAAAATAAATTATGATTAATTTAAAGCAATATTTAGTGTTTTTTTTGCTTTTAGCTATTATTGCTATTTTGTTTGTTTATTGGTATTTTTATTTAAGTAATAGAGTTGGTTTTTTGTATTCAACCAAAAATATTTCGTATAATTTTTTGAAGGATTATCATGGAGAATTACATTTAATTGAATATAATGAAGAAGGTAGACATGAAAAGATAATTAGATCGCTTAAAAGTAAGGGAATTAATATAATAATTGGTCCGATGTTTAGTGAGGATGGAAAAAAATTATTACCATTTTTGGAAAAATATGATTTAGTGGCTTTTTCACCAACAATTACCTCAAAACGATTGTTGGCAAGCACTAATAGAATTTTTTCGCTTGTACCAGATAATGACTATTTGATTGATACAATTGAGAATTTTTTAAGGAGTAAAAATGTTAAAAATGTTTTAATCATTCTTGACCCGAGGAACAAAGCTTATTCAAATGAATTTGTAAAAATAATTGAGAATTTTAAAGGTGATTATTGGTATTATTACGGTTTAAACACTTTGTTTTCACATAGCAAAGACTGGAATAAATATGATGCTATAGTAATTACAACTACATCAAAAGAAGCAATTGACATCATTATACAGATAAGTTCAATTTATAAAGGTTTATTTGTTTTAACTGATAGTGCATTGGATATGGAATTAACAAAATACAATGGGCCTAAAGAAAAAATTTATTTGATTTCGTTTACTGATAATCCTTTTAATTATGTTGCTGATCTTATTGAAGAAGCTATTGATTTAGTTGCTTCTCACAAATTTTTGAGTGCAAATCAAGTTATAAGTTTTTATTTGCAAAATAATTTTGTTGATGGTAAAAGATTTAATTATATTGGCACATTACAAAGAAAAATAAAGGTACTTAATTTTTCTGAGATAAAGGTGGGAAATGAATAGAATAAAAAAAAGGTTTGTATTTGTTATTTTTATGTTATTGGTGATATTACAATTGTTCTTTTTTTATATGTTTTTACAAAGCCATTTAACCTCTGGGGTTAAAGTTTTTGCTGCGTTTATAAATAATTTATTTAGTACTGACAATTTTATCGTATCAAAGTTAGATTTGAATTTTTTTGATAAAAAATTGAATCAGAATTTATCTGGTATTTTGAACGAAGGTCCGAATTCTTACATTGAAGGTATATACTATTCGAATATGAGTTTGAAATATGTAAAAAAAGTAAAAGATGGATATTTACTTTATGAAATTCCTGAACGAGTAATTAAAATGCCACAAGCTGAAGAAGAAGAGTTTTTGATTCTTTTTAAAAATGAAGTAGTTTATTCCAACAATTACGAATTAATAGGTTCAAAATTAGAGACAAAGGGCTTATTTTCAAAATCTGAGGTAACTGACTATGGATTTGAAGTAGTTATAAGATATGATCTAAAAAAAGTTTTAAAATATTCTGTTTACTTTTTACTACCTTTGCTCTTTTTGTATATGCTTTTGTTGTATGTTATCAAATTCTACAGTGAAAAAGATGAAAAAGTTTGTAATTCAATCAACAATATAGTTAGTGAACTAAAAAATTCATATGAAAAACTCAAAAAAAGAGAAACAGTTCAGTGTCATTGTTTAGATACGGATGTTCCAGAGTTGGAGAATTTACAGAATACTTTGAAATTAATTTTTGATGAATTTTCTGGAATAATTAAAGAATATAAGGTTACTTCATCCTCTTTTAAGAAAACTATTAAAGAACTTGAGGAAACACACAAGTTGGTTAATGAAAGGGATTTACAATTAATTACTGCCTTGGCTGAAGCTGTTGAATTAAAGGATACTGTTACTGGGAATCATTCGAAAAAAGTAGTAGATTTATCCGTTGAAATTGCTAATCTATTGGGTATTAGTGATCCTGAAGAAATTGAAGCAATAAAATACGGTGCCATTTTGCACGATATTGGAAAGATTGGAATTCCAGAGTCAATTTTAAATAAACCATCAAAATTGACAGCCGAAGAATTTGAAATAATGAAGAAACATACAATTTATGGTGAAAAAATAATAAAATCAATTCCTGGTTGGGATTTAGTTGCAGAAATAATTAGACATCATCATGAAAATTGGGATGGAAGTGGATATCCAGATGGCTTGAAAGGCGATGAGATATCTTTAAGAGCGCAAATAATATCAATTGCAGATGTTTTTACAGCATTGACTGAAGATAGACCATATAGAAAAGCTTTGAGTGAGGAGGAAGCTTTGGAAATAATAAGAAATATGGTTGGTCAGAAATTTTCTGAAAAGATTTATACTGTTTTTCTAGAAGCATTAAGAAGATTTAAGAAACGTGGTTGATTAAAATTTAAATTTATGTTAATATAAATTAGGAAAATACAATAAGAAAAGGAGGAAAGGATTATGAAAAGAACATATCAACCATCAAGAATTAAAAGAAAAAGGACACATGGATTTTTAGCAAGGAAAAGAACAGCATCAGGTAGAAAAGTATTAAAGAATCGTAGAAGAAAAGGAAGATGGAGATTAGCAGTTTAAAAACGAATACTTTTAGGAAATATGAACGCTTGAAGCTCAGGAAAGATATTTTGAATGTAATAAGAAATGGAAAAGGAATTCAGAATGATTGGTTTGTAGTATTATATATTAGGAATGGACTAGATTACAGTAGATATGCATTTTCAGTTAAAAAGAAATTTGGAAAAGCAGTAAAAAGAAATAAATTAAAAAGATGGTTGCGTGAAAGTATTAGGAATAACAAGAGTACAATTCCAAAAGGATACGATTATTTAATAATTGCAAGGAAAAAGCTTTCAGATCAATTTGAAAATATCACTTATAAAGAATTTTTAAGCGAATTTCTTGCGATGTTTGAGAGGGTAAGCAATGAAAAAAATAGTTAAAATAATGATAAGATTCTATCAAAAGGTAATTTCACCTTTAAAACCACCTACCTGTATTTATACTCCGACTTGTTCGGAATATACTTTGCAAGCTGTTGAAAAGTTTGGAGTAATCAAAGGATTATTCCTGGGCTTCAAGCGCATTTTGAAATGTAATCCTATGCATGAGGGTGGGGAGGATCCTGTACCTGATGAATTTTACATATTTACAAGGAGGCGGTCTCATTGAAAAAGGTACTAACCGTCGTGTTTTTTTTATTAGCAGTTTTCACAGTATTAAACGCTGGAACTATTACTGTTGAAGAAAGAACAGATGGTATTTATGTGATTACTAGATTTATGGAATATCGTTTTGATTATATGGGAAACATCCAAGAAATTTACAGTATTTTGGAAAGAAGAACGAGAGTGTTCTTATATTCTAATGACGGTTTTGATGTCTTAGATGCGGGAACACCAACTTTTTCTTGGCAGGGTTTAAAAGATGGTGATAAATATTCGGAAGTAACATTGAAGTTTGCATATGATGGTGTTGAAAAGATTTTTGATTTTAAAGAAGGTCCAAATTATACTTTCAATGTCCTTGTCAACGCTTCAAAAGATGTAACTGTAAGTATTCCCAGAGTTGGATTTGAGCAGGATGATAGAGTTAGAGGAAATATATTTGTGTCTGGGTATGCAAAATCGAAAATTGTTTCTATAGTCAAGTTCAATGAAAAATCTATTGGAGGAAATTTAGTTGCAGGAAATCAGCTAAGATTTTTGGCATACATTGGCCCTTATAAAAAAACGTTAATAAAAGATGCATTTCCAGAAGATTATGACGTCATATCCGAAATGTTAAATTCTATTTCTGGACTTAATGGTTGGTTTGATTATATAAAATATCCTCTCGTCAATTTCTTTGGTTGGATAAATGATTTTACGAAAAACTTTGGTTTAACAATAATAATATTTACTATTATTGTTAGGTTTATTTTTTATCCTCTTTACCATGCGCAAACTAAATCTATGATAAAAATGAGAAAAATACAACCTCTAGTTGAACAGGTAAAGAAAAAATACAAAGATCCTCAAAAGCAACAAGAAGAGTTACTAAAAATATATAGGGAAAATAAAATTAATCCTGCAAGTGGATGTTTAATGGCGTTAATTCAATTACCGGTATTTATTGTACTTTATCAAGTAATCAGGTATTATCAAGAGGAATTTGCTTTTAATGGTTCATTCTTTATATGGAAAGATTTAGCTGCAGGTGGCCTTTCTGAAAATTGGTCTTTCTTGATCATCCAAATTCTTGCAGGCTATTACCTTGCTTTAATTACAAGTCAAGATACTAAAACGGCGTGGCAAAGTATATTAATGACGTTTATATTTCCGTTTTTGTTTATAGGACTTCCGAGTGGTGTATTTCTCTATTATACAGCTAATACTTTAATTCAACTTGGAACAACATATTATATTTATAAGAAATATAAAATTAAAGGAATTACTCAACGTGAATTATGGGGTTTACCAAATAAGGGGTGAAGTATTTGAAGAGGTTAACAATCACAGGAAGATCAGTAGAAGAAATTTTATCAGTTTTTGAAGAGGATTATGATATAAAAAAAGGTGAATATGATTATAATGTTGTTGATAAAGGTTCTGTTGGATTTTTAGGTATTTTTGCAAGAGATGCAGTGGTAGAAATTACTATTAAGAAGCAATATTATGAAAGAAAACTTCAAGAGTTTGTTAAAAAAATTGTATCTCATTTTGATCCTGATATATCTGTAAAAGTTTATTCGAAAAATCCGAGAGTTTTTATTGCAAAGATAAATGGTGAAGGTATTGGAAAGATAATCGGAAAACATGGCAAGGGTCTCGGAGCACTTCAGCATCTTTCAACTATTTTCTTAAATAGGTTATCAGATACAAAAGTAACAGTTCTTATTGATGCAGGAGATTACAGAGAAAAGAGAAAAGAACTTATAGAAAGAATAGTAAAAAATGCATTGGAAAAGTTGAAAAAAGATGGTGTCAAGAAAGTGGAATTAGATCCTATGTTTGCTTTTGAGCGAATGTTAGTCCATGAAATATTAAAAAATTTCAAGGATGTTGTTTCGTACTCTGTTGGAGTTGAACCATATAGATATGTTGTAATTGAAAGGAGAGAGAAAGATGCTAGTTTCAAAGCCAGAAAAAGTAGAACCTATAATAATAGATGAAGGTAAAATTGAAAAAAGGATATTGATAGGTTCAAAAGATGGTGCAAGAAATTTTGTTATGAGGTTGTTTAAATTAAAACCTGGTGCAAATACACCTTATCATACGCATGATTGGGAGCATGAAATTTTTGTTGTTAAAGGAAAGATTCAGGCTGTTTCCAAAGATAAAAAATACGAAGCTGAAGAGGGATCGTTTATTTATGTCCCCGCAAATGAAGAGCATCAATTTGTTAATATTGGTGAAAATGATGCGGAATTTATTTGCGTAATTCCGTATATTCCTGGAAATGAGTAAAAATAATTTATTGGGAAAAGTTATAGTTAAACAGATAGTAATTCTGACAGTACTTGTAATATTAATTCTCGTATTAGGCATCAGCTATTATCATTTTTTCGAAGGTTTATCGATAGTTGATGCCTTCTTTTTTACTACTATTACTATATCAACTGTAGGATATAATTTACCAGATAACTTATCAACTATTGGAAAAATTGTTACTTCAATAATGATTTTCAGTGGTATAAGTGTTGTGTTGTATGGAGTTACAACAATTACCGCAATAATTGTCGAAGGAAAGTTACGGGATTTTTTAAAAAGGAGGAAAATTGAAAAAATGATTGAAAAATTAAAAGATCATGTGATTGTTGTTGGTGCGGGGAAAACAGGGGAATATGTGATTGGGGAGTTAATAAACGAAAGAGAAAAATTTGTTATTATAGATAATGATGAAGAGAGGATTAATAAGGTTTTGAATATATACAAGGATACCACTATTCCCTTTGTGTTGGGGGATGCAACAGAAGAGGAAACATTAATTAATGCTGGTGTCAAGAAAGCAAAAGCATTAATTACGACTCTTCCTGAAGATTCTGTAAATGTTTTTGTCGTTTTAAGCGCAAGAACTTTAAATTCTGATTTAACAATTATTTCAAAGGTAACTGATACTAGTTCAATACAAAAATTAAAATATGCAGGTGCTACAACGGTAGTGGCGGCAGATCAAATTGCCGGGACGAGAATGGCGAGGTTGACAACCAGACCCCATGCAGTTAATTTTCTTGATATTGTTGCTTTTGGTAACGAATCATATAGAATAGAGGAATTGGAAGTTGTTCGAGAAAGTTACATTGTTGATAAAACAATAGGAGAACTTAATTTAGCCAAAAATTTTAATATAATGGTTCTTGGTATAAATAGAGAAGGAAGCATTTTGTTTGCACCAACTGGGGACAGTATAATTAGAGCTAATGATAAATTAATAATATTGGGTAGTCAAGAAAGTATTGAACAATTTAGGGAATTTGCAAAATTATAGGATCTTTTCCTGAAGAAGTAATAATATAATTTCTAGCAGGATCTATAGCAACTGCTAAGACAGATAATGAAAAATCCTTAATTATTCCTTTTAAATTTCCTTCGAAATCAAAAATTTTAATTGTATTATCACTGCTGGCAGTTATTATTTTATTCTGCCATAATTTTACGTTGAAAATTGTAGTTCGATGTGCCTGAAATTTTCTTATTAATTTGTTATTTTCAAGATTAATTAAATAACAGAATCCTTTTTCATCACCAACTCCAAGGATATTGTTAAATATATCAAAGTTCCATATGATACTTTTGGTAGAAAAAAACTTCTCGATAGAAAGATTGGTTAAGTTTAGCTTGATAATATCGCCATTGATGAATGAAATAATGAGGCTATTTTTGTAAATTTTTAAGTGTGTTATAGGCTGTTTAAATGTTTTGCTGAAAATTACCTTCATTTTATTTAAATTGTAAGCAAACAATTTATTATCCCAACCACCACTGTATAAAACGCCATCTTTATATTCTAAACTCCACACATATCCTGTATGATATGAAAGTGTTTTTAACAATCTTCCATTAAAATTCCAAATTTTTACAGTATTATCACTTGAACCAGAGATTATAAATTTTTGATCTACAATTTTAATTGTTCTAATCCAATCGTTATGTCCAGTAAATGTTTTGATGAGAATTAATTTTCCATTTTCAATTTTCCATATTTTTATTTTTTTATCTGCACCGCCTGTGACTATGTACTTTCCATTACTACTTATATCAACAGTTACAATTTTGGCTTCGTTTTCGGCTAGTTTTCCATATTCGTTAAAATTAGAGTCAAAAACCATTATATCTCCATTGGAAAGAGAAGCATACAAAAACTCGTTGGATTGTAATGAAACTATTGGAAAACTAATTTCAAATTTTGAAAAGCTATGTGTAATTGTGTTGAAAATAATCAATTCTTTGTTTGTACCTAAGATAAGATCTTTATTATACATTGTTGTATCAAAGATGTTAGTCTCAAATGTAAAAATCAAATTGTCGTTTTCAAAAATTTCACCGTTAAAAGTTACTATGTAATTGTTTAATATTTTGATTATTGGATTGTTTGAAATTTTGTGTATTTTTACAGAAAAATCATTTAATGAATATTCAATAATTTTACCAGTATTTGTTCCTATTTTTACTGTTTTTGCATTTATCTGAAAAGAAATTGGCCATTCGTTATCGAGTTCGATATAGTCTATAAGTAAATCATTATCAAAAATATATATAAAACCATATGTGCCAATAAACACGTAATTATCGATTTTAAATAAAAGTGAAATATCATTTTCAGATTCAAAAATAACATTTTTTTGTGAATCGTATACTTTATATTCATTATATTCGTTTGATGAATAGTATATTTGATCGTTATTAATGAAAAAGTTGCTAATATTTGTTTGGTTTATAATGTTTCGGTATGCTTCACCAGTTTTCGTATTATAGGAAATTAAAGAACCGGTATTTTTTAAAACATAAAGTTGATTTTTGTATAAAATAGTTTTTTTGATTAGAGAGAAATTATTTAAAAATGAAGTTATGGAATTTTCAAGTAGATTATATTGTAAAATTTTGCCACTGGAAGTACCAATAAATACGTTGTTTGAAGATGATGTAATGCTTATTATAGGATCTATGGCAATTTTTATGTAGTTTATAGTTTGAAAATTGTGATCTAAAATGTATAATTCACCAATATTTGTCCCAATGTATATATGATTTTCATCAGCATATGCTGTTGTAATATTTTCAATTTTGAATACTTCGTTTTCTTTTTCGATGTCGTAGATAATCCCGAAAGAACTAACTGCGTATACTTTATTTTCAATTGTGAGTAATTTTATGATTCTTCCCTTAAAGGTTTTCTCAAAGTCAAATTTAAGATTATTAATATCGTAAAATATTACTTTTCCATCATCACCACAACTTATTAATTGGTTATTGATAATAACCAAATCTCTAATCCATCTTTCATGGAAGGCGTGGATTGTTAAAAGTTTTAGAGATTTTTTGTCAATTATATATACTTTGTTATCTGAACCACCGAAGACTATATAATTTGAATTAGTGTAAATTGTAAAAATTGAACCTTTAGATGAAAAAGATTTAACGAATTTTCCAGAAACTTTATCATAGATCTTCAGATTACCATCAGGTTTGTACCCACCTACGATGATATATTTATCATCAACAGCCAAGGCTCTGGCCCAAGAATTGTGAGAATAAATAGACAGTAAAAGAGTTTTTGATCTGATATTCCAGATGTTTACAATACCATCGGAAGCGGAAGAGTACAAGAGATTTTTATCAACTTGTAATTGCCATATAGCACCATGGTGTCCGAAAAGGCTGAATGAAAAAGAAAACAAAAATACAGAAACACTTAGAAAAAAAATAACTAGGATTTTCATGTTTTCCCTCCAATTTAAATATAGCATAAAAATGAAAGAAAAAGATAATCAAAGAAATAAAGTTTAAAGTTAACAATTTGAGAGATAAAAATGCATAAATAAGATTGATATATTACTTTTGTGATGATAGACTATAGTGTGAAAAAAATTGTGGAGGTGTGTTATGGAAATAAAAGAGATTTTGGATTTGGTAAAAAGTGAAAAAATTAATTTTATTGATTTAAAAGTAGTTGATCTCTGGGGCCGATGGAGACATGTAACTTTAGCAAGAACAAGTTTTTCTGAGAAAACTTTTACCGATGGAGTAGGGTTCGATGCTTCAAATCTTGGTTATGCGAAAGTTACTAATAGCGATATGATTTTAATTCCTGATCCAAGTACTGCGTTTATAGAATATATTGGTGAAGATAAAGTTTTATCTATAATTTGTGATGTGTACGATTCTGTTACAGGAAAGCCTTCACTTCAAGATCCAAGAAGTATTATGAAAAGAACATTGGAACTAATTTCCGATATTGCCGATGAAGTGTATCTTGGCCCTGAGTATGAATTTCATATTTTTGAAGATGTCAAGTACAACATTTCAAATAACGATATTAGCGTTAAAATTGATAGTGGCGAAGGTTTCTGGAATGCTCAAAATAGAGGAGAGTATTTTATAGGAAAAAAGAGAGGTTATCATAGAATACCACCATTTGATACATTGATGGAAGTAAGGAATAAAATAGTTAATAGACTACTTAGCTATGGAGTACCGGTGAAATATCATCATCATGAAGTTGGGAGTTGTCAAGTAGAGATTGAGCTAGGCTTTTTGGATGCTTTAAAGGCTGCCGATTATACATTGTTAGTTAAATATGTTGCAAGGCAAATAGCAAAAGAATATGGTTTAGTTGTAACATTTATGCCTAAACCTTTGTATGATGAGGCAGGCAATGGGATGCATATACACCAGTATTTGGTAAAAAATAGTAAAAATATATTTAATGGGGATAAAATATATAATCTTTCAAATTATGCTTTGTCGTATATAGCAGGTTTATTGAAACATGCGAAATCTGTTATGGCATTTACTAATCCATCTACAAATTCGTACAGAAGACTTGTGCCAGGGTTTGAAGCACCAACTAATGCGGTATTTGCTCTTGCAAATAGAACAGCAGCAATTAGAATCCCCGCATATGTGAAAAATCCAGAGAAAAGAAGAATCGAATTTAGAACAATAGATTCAACTGGAAATCCATACCTTGCTTTTTCAGCAATGATTCTAGCAGGTATTGATGGTATAAAACAAAACTTAGATCCAACTGCTGAAGGATTTGGGCCATTTGAAGGAGATGCGTACAAAGAAAAGGTGAAACCTCTTGCATCGAGTTTGAGTGAAGCGTGTTATGCACTCAAGCAGGATAATGAATATTTAGAAACTTTTCCTAAAGAACTTATTAAGCATTGGGTAAAGGAAAAATTAAAGGAGGAGATTGAAATAAACGCGGTTCCACATCCCAAAGAATTTGAAAACTATTTTGACGTATAAACATTATAACCCCTCGGTTTTCGAGGGGTTATGTTTTTAAAATATTCTTTTCAATATTTTTTAAATAGTGCAATATAATTCTTTATTATGTATTTTTGCATGAAGGAGATATTTACTTCAAGCTTTCTAAATTATGTTGAACATATGTGATAAAATAAATATGAAGAGAATAAAAAGAGGTGATTTTTTGTGGAAATCATTTATTTTATCATACTTGCTATATTTACTTTTGTGATCGGGATTTTTGTTGGTTATAAATTAGGATATAGTTTTGGGAAAAAGGATAAGGAAACTGAACAATTTGCAAATCAACTTGCTAATATAAATAATTTATCAATTCAGATCGCAGAATTAAAAGCTAAATATGAAGAGATTGAAAGATCAAGACAAGAAGCTGAGAAACAGAAAGAAAAGTTGAACGAAGAAAGAGAAAAAAGATTTAATGAATTTATAGAAAACATTCATAAACTATTTTCCGAATTAAGTGAAAAAACAATAAAAATAGACGAACAAAAAGATAAAAGAATAGCTGAACTTGTTGAACAAATGAAGAATTTCTTTGAAGAACAAAAGAAAAATACTGAAAAATTTTTACTTGAGCAGGGGAAATCAAGGGAAGAAATTGAAAAAAGAAGAGATGCACAAATTGAAGACATGAAACGAATGATATCTGTTTTTACTAAGACAGTTTCCGGGACAAAAACGCGTGGCATGACAGGAGAAATATTATTAAAGGATGCAATTAAAGAATCTATTAAAGTTGGGTTAGTAAAAACAAATCTTAAGACTGAAAATGGGGAAGTTGAGTTTGCGTGGGATTTAGGTGACGGAAAATTTATTCCAATTGATTCAAAACTTCCAGATGTGTTTAAATTGTTAGAGAAATACAATAGTACTGAAGATATGAACGAACGAGAAAAATTGAAAAAGGAAGTAATAAATAAAGTGAAAAAAGAAATTCAAAGAGTTCAAAAATATCAAAATCTTGCAAATACAGTAGATAGTTGTATTCTAGTAGTTCCAGAAGCAGTTTTGGATATAGCACCGGAGCTTGTGAATATAGGAAGAGAAAACAAAGTATTTGTATGTAGTTATAAAGATGTATTTGTTATAGCTCATACGTTACAGGATAGGTATATTAGATTAAAGGAAGAAGGGGATATTGGTAGATACAAACAAATTGTTGACACGCTAATGCAATTACTTGAAAGTATAAGCAAGAAAACCGATACAATTGAAAGAGCTTTAACAACGATTAAGAACGCTAATGAAGGTATCAGAAACAGTACAATAAAAGGCAAGAGGATTACTATAGACACTGAGAACGAAATAAAAACTTTATCTGAAAAGGGTGAAGATTAATTAAAGAGGGGGGAAAGTTATGAAAGTATCTATAATAGGTGCCGGACGTGTTGGGGTAAGTATTGCTTTTTCATTATTACATAAAGAGATAGTAGATGAAATGGTGATAATTGATAAAAATTTTCAAAGAGCTGAAGGAGAAGCTTTAGATTTGTATCACAGTACTCCTATGTTTAAAAGAAGTAATATTTACGCTGGAGATTTTGAAAAAATGAAAGGTAGTGATTTCGTAGTTATAACTGCAGGCGCTTCACAGAATCCTGGTGAAACAAGATTGGATCTAACAAAAAGAAATGCTGGAATTATTAAAAGCATAGCAAGAGAAATCTCTAAATATGCAAGAAATAGTATTATAATTAACGTAACTAATCCGGTCGATGTATTAACGTATATTTTGTGGAAAGAAACCGGTATATCGCATGAAAGAGTAATAGGAAGTGGAACAATATTAGATACTTCAAGATTTCGTTCACTAGTATCAAGACAATGTAGAGTGTCGCCAACAAGTATCCATGCCTATATTATCGGCGAACATGGAGACAGCGAGTTGATGGTTTGGAGTAGCGCAACAATAGGAGGTGTAAATATAAAAGAATTTTGTAAAAGATGTACAATAAGAAGTTGCACACCTTTGGAGAATTTGTTTGTAGAGACGAAAAACGCAGCGTATACAATTATTGAAAAAAAAGGAGCAACTAACCTAGCTATAGGAGCAGTTACTGCTACTTTTATTGAAAGTATGTATAAAGATGAAAAAAGAGTTTGGACACCGTCTATTCTTATAGATGACTTATATATAGGCTTTCCGGCCATAGTTGGAAGAAATGGCGTTGAACGAATTGTTAATATACAACTTGATGAACAAGAGAAGGAACTTTTTGAAAAATCAAAAAGTATAATAAAAAAATATTTAACTGAAGTTATTGGATAGTAGAGTAGTTTGTTAAATCAAAATGAATTTTTTGAAAATTGATGGAAATGAGGAAAAAGTGTGAAAAAAACAGATATTTTATATCATAAAGACTTTCCATTATCGAACAAATATGACTCTAAATGGATTTTAGATAATTCTATGGGGCCAAATGTTTTGTGGCTGACTGAATGGCTCTGTGAAAAAGTAGAGTTGAAACCTGGAATGAAAGTTCTTGATTTGGGGTGTGGAAAGGCAATTTCAAGTATATTTCTTGCCAAGGAATTTAACGTAAAGGTATGGGCTTACGATCTTTGGATAGACCCAACGGAGAATTGGAATAGGGTAAAAGAAAAAGGAGTAGAAGATAAAGTATTTCCGATTCGTGGAGATGCAAGAAATATGCCATTTGCAGAAAAATTTTTTGATGCAATTATTTGTATTGATTCATATATTTATTTTGGTACTGATGATTTGTATCTGAATTATTTACAAAAGTTTGTTAGACCTGGTGGGATAATAGGTATAGTTGTGCCAGGTTTGATGAAAGAATTTGAAAAAGATATTCCAGAACACTTAAAAGATTTTTGGGGTCAAGACTGTTGGAGTTGGCATACAGTTGATTGGTGGAAAAAGTTGTGGGATAGAACAGGGTTAGTTGAAATAAAGGTTGCAGATACTTTATCGAATGGATGTAATTTATACATTAAATGGAAAGAGGCTCAAGACACAATTGGGAAAAATCCATGGCCAGATGACTTAATTGCTTTGAGAAAAGATGCAGGTGAATATGTAGGATTTATTAGGCTTGTTGCGAACAAAGTAATGATTTAATATGAATTTAATGCCATACTAAAAGGCCCCTTAAGGGGCCTTTTAATGTATTTTGTGTTTGTCATATTGGTTTTAAAATTTCTTCAGATATTCTATTTGTTCTTGTGTGAGGTGATCGATCTTTATACCTAAGGTTTTGAGTTTCATATAAGCAACTTTTTCATCAAGCTCTTTTGGATAATCGTAAACTTTATTATCAAGTTTTTGATAATTTTCTGATAGATACATCAAAGATAAAGACTGTAAAGCAAATGAAAGATCCATTATTTCTATTGGATGTCCATCTGCAGCAGCCAAGTTTACTAATCTTCCTTCACCAATTACGAATATAGTTTTTCCATTTATTTTATATCCAGTTACATTTGTTCGGGCTTCAAATTTTTCTTCTGCCATTTCTTCGATTTTTTCCATTGGTATTTCTACGTTAAAATGACCAGCGTTGGCTAGGATTATACCGTTTTTCATTTTTAAGATATGTTCTTCTTTTATTATATCTCTATTTCCCGTTGATGTTACAATTATATCTGCAATTTCCACTGCATTATCCATATTTAATACTTCAAATCCGTCCATCAAAGCCTCTATTGCTTTTATCGGATCAACTTCCGTAACAATAACATGGGCTCCTAATCCTTTTGCTCTCAATGCTATTCCTCTACCACACCAACCGTATCCTGCAACAACTACTTTTTTACCAGCTATTAGTGAGTTTGTATTTCTCATGATAGAATCCCATGTTGATTGTCCTGTTCCGTATCTATTATCAAATAAGTGTTTCATTCGCGCATTATTTACCGCTATTACCGGAACTTTTAATTTTCCTTCATTTTGTAGAATTTTTATTCTTCTTACTCCTGTTGTTGTTTCTTCAGATATTCCTTTAAGATTTTCCAAGACTTCTTTTCTTTCAGTATGGGCGATTACTGTCATATCAGCGCCATCATCTAATATTAAATCGGGCTTATGATCTAACACTTTGTGAACAGTTTTTAAATATTCATTCTCATCATGTGTTCTTTTGGCATAAACTGTAATTCCCATTTCAGCTAATGCTTGTGCCACATCATCTTGAGTAGATAATGGATTACAACCTGTTGCAATTACTTCGGCTCCTAGTTTGTGTAAAGTTATAGCAAGATATGCTGTTTTTGCTTCCATGTGGATTGCCATTCCTATTTTCCAATTTTTAAGTGGTTGTCCCATTTTACTTATTTCGTTAAGAAGGGGCATATAGTTTGCTACCCATTCTATTTTCTTTTTACCTGTACTCATACTTTTTCCTCCCTTTTAAATTTTATTTGAAAATTGCTTTGTAAAGATTTATTATCTTTCCATCAACTTTACAATAGGCTTTCATTGGTTCAACCTTCACGTCTTCGAACAATTTTATCCCCATGTTTTTAATTTCTTCACATGAAAATCCAAGGTGTGTATCTTTAAGTGTTTCAGCAAGTTCTTTGTAACTATGTTTTAAAACATCAACTATAATAATTTTACCTCTTTTTTTCAGGACTTTTTTCATGCTGGTTAGAACTTCTTCGGGTTCTAAGAAATGATGAAAAGCTAAAGTGGTAAAAATAGCATCAAATTCTTCAGGTATTTTTGTTTTGTAATACTCATTAAAAATTTTGATAGAATCTTTAATTTTTTCAGCTACTCCCCAGACAATTGAAATACCATTTTGTTGAAGGTTTTTTAGCATACCTGGTGTTATATCTAAAGCAAAAAGATGAATTTTTATTTTGTTTTTTTCCAATTTCTTTTTAACTTTTTCTGTAAAAAATCCTGAACCAGCTGCGACATCCAAAACCGTTAGTTCATTTTTGTTAAGTGCTGATAATTCATTAGTAATTTCATCAATAATTGCTTCAATACATTCTTCATCAAGATAACCTCTTACAATGTTGTCTCTTATCTCTGCTTCACTTTCAAAATAGTTAATTTGTTCTATAAATTCGTTTATGAAAGTTTCGTCAAAAGAGAGTTTTTTTAAAAATTTTTTAATTTCGTTTGTTGTAACGGTCATGCTTTCACCGCCGTAAAACCTCGTTCTAAATCATCAATTAAGTCTTCCACATCTTCTATACCAACAGATACTCTTATTAATGAATCACTAATTCCAACTTTTATTCGTTCTTCCCTTGGGACTGATGAATGAGTCATTAAAGCAGGTAATTCAATCAATGATTCAACACCACCTAAACTTTCAGCTAAAAAGAAAAGCTTGAGGTTTTCAACAAACTTTATTGCCATATTTATATCGCCTTTGAGTTCAAAAGAAAGAATACCACTAAATCCTTTCATTTGTTTTTTTGCAAGTTCATATTGTGGATGTGAGGGTAGTCCTGGATAATGTACTCTTTTTACTAAAGGGTGATTTTCTAAATATTTGGCAATTGTTTGTGCGTTTTTTTCATGTTTTTCCATTCTTACTGAAAGTGTTTTAATCCCTCTCATTGCAAGCCAGGAACTAAATGGATCCAATATTGCTCCAACTGCGTTCTGATGGAATTTTAATTTTTCGAATATTGCCTCGTTATTAAGCATTATGGCTCCTCCAACAACGTCGGAATGTCCGCTTATATATTTTGTAATGCTATGTAAGACAATATCGGCACCTAAATCGAGTGGATTTTGAAAATATGGGCTTGCAAAAGTATTATCAACGACCACAATTATTCCTTTACTTTTTGCTATTCTTGAGATTTCTTTTATATCAGCAAGTTTTAAAAGAGGATTGGTAGGACTTTCAATCCATATTATTTTTGTATTTGGTTTTATTTCTTTTTCAATGTTTTCTAAAATTCTGAAATCTACGTAACTAAATTCTATGCCAAAACGTTTCATAACTTGTTTAAAGAGTCTTTTTGTTCCACCATATAAATCATCAAAAGCAATGACATGATCACCCTCTTTAAGTAAAGATAGTAAGATGGTAGTTTCCGCAGCTAATCCGGATGAAAACGCTAAAGCGTATTTAGCATTTTCAAGTGCTGCAAGCTTTTTTTCTAAGTTATCTCTTGTAGGGTTTCCGCTTCTTGAGTAAACGTATTCTTCATCAATTTGCTTTATACTAGTTTTTGCAAAAGTTGTAGCAAAATGAACTGGGGAAACAGCGTCACCATATTGAAGTTTTTTGGGATCTTCGCCTATATGAATTGCTTTAGTTGAAAAATTCATTTTAACACCTCCAAAATTTTTTTGTCATCAATTTCTAAATTATGTTTTAGAAGCCATTCATCGTCATATACTTTTGTGAGATAATTTCTTCCAGTATCTGGAAAAATTAGGACAACTTTTTTATTCCTAATATTTTTTTCTTTAAGGTATTTTAATGTTCCAAATAAAACTGAACCTGATGAACCTCCGGCTAAAATTCCCTCTTTTTTTGCTAAAAAGCGTGTCATTGAAAATGATTCTTGATCATTAACAACAACAATATCATCTATTAAATCCAAATTTACTGTAGCTGGAATTATATCTTCTCCTATTCCTTCTACTAAATAGGTTCGTGCATGTTTTACCGCCTCTTTCACTGACATTCCATGTTTTACGAGGTTGTATATTGAACCAATTGGATCAATCCCAATTATTTTGGTGTTACTTACTTTTTTAAGGTACATTGCTATTCCAGTAATTGTTCCACCTGTACCTATACCAGCGAATACATAATCAATTTCACCATTAAACTGTTCCCAAAGCTCTTGTGCGGTTGTTTCATAGTGTGTGATAGGATTGTATTTGTTGTTGTATTGATTGGGAATATATGCATAAATAGAATCTTCAATTTTTTCATTCAAAATATTTTGAAGTTCATCTAATTTTTCTTCGTTTACAAGCGATTGAACAAATGAAACAATTTCTGAAAGTTCTTCATCATTTAAGAATCTTTGTTTTTTTGTGATCAAAATTTTAACAACTTCAGCAACTTTATAGTATGAATTTGGGGCATCAGGGGCTACCTCTGTTGGTGCTCTAATAATGAAGGCTCCAAGTGCTTTTAACAAAATTTCCTTTTCTAAACTTACTTTTGTCGGCATTGTAAAAACCATTTTGTATCCTTTGTTTATAGCTGTTAAGGCCAATCCAACGCCAGTATTTCCTGATGTTGGCTCAATAATAACTGTTCCTTCAGTAATTTTCCCTTCATTTTTTGCCTTTTCGAGAATAAATTTTCCAATTCTATCTTTTATACTTCCACCTGGGTTCAAAAATTCTGCTTTTATATAAATTTCATTATTAACATTGAAGTAATTTTCTATTTTATTTAATCTGATTATTGGTGTTTTTCCAATAATGTTAGTTATGCTGTCATAAACGTTTTCCATGTTCTTACACCTCCATGTATAAAGTATTAGTGTTTTGCATTGATAGGAAAAATTCAACAACAACAACAACAATAGAAGGGTTTAAACGTTAAATGGCATTTGGTGTTAAAATGTTTGAAAGGGTGTAAAATGGGGATCACAAAAGGGAAAAATCCTTTTCCGGAAGGAATTTGTGAAAGGATTTGAAGTTTTTTAATTTTTAAGTTACTTAAAGTTTTTTTATAGCTATTGAAAAAACGCACCCCATAGAAATCCACCTCCTGATTAGTCTTACCTAATTAAAGATATCATAACTTAGCTAAGTTGTCAAGTATAATTATTTTATTTTGTCCTTTTTATGAGAAAATTAAAGTTAAAGATGATTTGAAATAGTTTGAATTTTCAAGATTTATTAGTACAATTAGCTGATGAAAATGACTTTATTTTATAAATTAAGATTTAATTGTGTAAAAAAAGTCATATTTGTATATAAGAATTCGTTTATAATATTTTTGAAAAGTAGAAAGGAAGGATTTTGTATGTCACAAGAATTTATTGAATGTATTAAAAATTCAATAAATTATATAGAACAAAATCTTTTTGAAAATATACATCTTGAAGATGTTGCAAAAAGTGCTCATATGTCTGTTTCGTTGTATTCGAAAATATTCAAAAATTTATTTAATATTACCGTCAAAGAATACATTATCAAAAGGCGTATGTCGTTTGCTGCAAAAGATTTAATATTTACAAAAGATAGTATTTTAAAAATAGCTTTAAAATATGGTTACTCAGGGTATGAGCAGTTTTCTCGAGCTTTTAAAAAGTTATATAATGTTTCACCATCTGAATTTAGAAAAAACGGTATATATGTTAATGTTTTTCCAAGAATAACCTTAAAAATTAATACTAGTTGTGGAGGTGAAGTTATGAAAGAAATGGAAAATGAACATGTATCAAGGTTGTTGAAAGATGTTAAAGGGGGCTGGATACTTGATATTGATATTGATCATTTTGCAGATATTAATAATGTTTTTGGTAGAAAAATTGGTGATCTTGTATTGATAGAAATTTCAAAAAGAATAAAAAAAGTACTTAAAGAAGGTTCGATTGAAACAGACGTAATTAGAATTGCTGCTGACGAGTTTATAGTGGTTATGAAAGGAAAAAATGCAGATTTTGTAAAAAAAAATATCTCAAGATATATTAAAACAAGTAGAAAAACCATTTGAATTTGAGGGAGTAAATTTAAAAGTAACAGTATCAATCGGAATTGCAGAGTTTACAACAGAGGTTGGGGAGGAAAAAATAATCAAAAATGTTAGAAATGCCATGCTATTAGCAAAAAAAGATGGTAGGAATAAGTTTAAAATTAACTAAAAATCCCCCGGAAGGGGGATTTTGTTATGACCCAATTTCTCCCAAAAGTTGTTTGCCTTTTTCTTCAACAAATTGTTTCATATATAAGCTATAATAATGTTTTCTTTTTCTCATAAGTTGATTATGACTTCCATCTTCAATTATTTTTCCATTTTGTATAACCAAAATTCTGTCTGCCTTTCTTATTGTTGAAAGTCTGTGGGCGATTACAAAACTTGTTCTTCCATTTAGTACTTTCATTATTGCATCTTGAATTAAATGTTCAGTATATGCATCGACAGAGGAAGTTGCTTCGTCGAGTATAAATATTTTGGGATCGGCTATCACGGCTCTTGCGAGTGATATCAGTTGTCTCTGGCCAGTTGAGAGTTTAGAACCACCTTCACCGACGTCGGTGTCGTATTCGTTTTCAAGATTTATTATAAAATCATGAGCATTAACAAGTTTTGCTGCCACTATAATTTCATGCATTGTTGCATACAATTTCCCGTATCTGATGTTTTCAGATATTGTGCCACTGAATAAATGTGGAGTTTGCAGCACATATCCAAGACTCGAACGAAGTTTTTTTAGCGGTATTTTTCTATAATCCATTCCGTCGATGTAAATAACTCCATTCGTTGGTTCGTAAAATCTACTTACTAGATTAACTATAGTAGATTTGCCCGAGCCTGTTTCACCAACTAAAGCAATTATTTCACCTTTTTTTACTTTAAGGTTAAAATTTTGCAAAACGTAATCTCCGTTTTTATACTTAAATGATACATTTTTAAATACAATTTCTCCTTTAATGCTAAAATCGGGGTTTACAGATTTATTTTCTGTTATGTCGGATTTGGTATTAAGAAGATCAAGTACTCTTTCTGCAGCAGCCTGTGCAGAAACCAAATCTGCAATAATCCTTGCTATTTCCCTAATTGGTTCAAAAAACTGTATTGAATAGTTAATAAAAGCTACCAAAGTTCCAAAGGATATGAAGCCTGTATATACCCAGTTCCCTCCAAAATATATGATAAAGGCAGTAGTTATGCTTCCAATACTCATAACAATCGGAGTATAAATAGAAGACAAAACGGTAGCTTTTATCGAAACTTTTTTCATACTTTCAGTTTGTTCTTTTAAGTCGTTTAAATGTTGGTCTTCTGTGGCTAAAATTTTAGTTGTTTTAGCTCCAATAATTCCTTCATTGAACATACTTGTGATTTCTGAGTTAAGTTTTCTCACCTTTCGATATTGTTTAAGGATTTTGTTTTGAAAATATAAGCTTATTAAGAATAAAAATGGAATTGAAAGAATAATAAAAAACCCTAGCTTCCAATTAAGAACTAAAAGATAAAAAAAGATAAAAAGCATTGATGAAAAACCCCAAACAAAATCGGTTAAGCCCCAGGCAAGGATGCTAGTAACTTTTCTAATATCTGACATCAATCTTGCCATCAAAAAACCTGTTTGTGTTGTATCATAAAATGACAAAGATAGCTCTTGTAATTTTTCAAATCCAGCTTTTCTTATGTCATGTGCAAGATGGGTTTCTATTTTTCCTGCGAAGTAGATTAATAAGAAAACATTTAGAGTTTGTACTACAATTATTGAAGAGAATATAATTATAAATTTGTAAAAACACTGCATGTATTTTGGTATGACATAGCGATCGATGGCATATTTTGTTAAGAATGGAAAAGTAGCGTCAATAGCACCGACTATAAGCATAACAATTATTAACCCTAACATGTAATATTTATATGGATTTATAAACGAGATAAACTTCTTCCAAAGCTTAAAATTTATTTTCGATTTAAATTCCTTTTCTTGTATCATATTTTTTCACCCCGCAAAGTTAAAACCTTATTCTGTTTCGTTCTTAACTATTGATTGAATTTCCCAAACCTTTTTATACAAACCTTTCTGTCGGATTAGTTCTTCATGAGTTCCAATATTTGTAACCATCCCTTTATCAAGAACCACTATTAAATCTGCATCTTTCACACTGGAGATTCTGTGTGAAATTAGTATTGTAGTCCTATTTTTACTTTTCTTTTTAATTTCATTCCTTATTTTTTCTTCTGTTTCAGTATCAACAGCGCTTAATGAGTCGTCAAAAATTAAAATTGGATATTCTTTTATTATAGTTCTTGCAATTGTTAGTCGTTGCCTTTGCCCACCAGATAAAGTAACCCCTTTTTCTCCGACGATGGTCTCATATTTTTGTTCGAAATTCATAATATCATCATGTACTGCTGCTGTTTTTGCTGACTCAACTACTTCTTCGTTTGTTGCTTTTATTTTCGTTATTTTTATGTTTTCTTGAATGTTTTTAGAAAACAAAAATGATTCTTGGGGTACGACCCCAATATTTTCTCTTAATGTTTTTTTAGAAATGTTTTTTAGTTCAATACCGTCAATAGTAATTAAACCTAAGTTATAATCGTATAATCTTAATAATAACGAAATAATGGTACTTTTGCCTGAACCGGTAGAACCAAAAAAGGCTACTGTTTGACCATTTTTTATTTCAAAAGATATCCCTTTTAAAATTGGTTTTTCTTTTTTATAGCCGAACCAGACATCTTTAAAAACTATGTTTCCTTCTAATTTGATATCTTTTATACCCTTTTCTATATCTTCTTTTTCTTCGCTTAAAATTTCATTGATCCTTTTTAGTGAAACTTTAGTTTTTCCAAGATCTGAAAAAATTCTTCCAAGTTGTCTAATTGGCCACAGTAGCATTCCTATATAACTTGAAAATGCTACCAAAGTTCCAATTGTAATTTCCTGCTTGATTGCAAAATATGAACCAATTACTATGACCATTAGAGTTTGAGTTAAACTTATGAAATCAGAAAGTGACCAAAACTTGGCAAATGTTAGTACTAAATTAAAGTCCAAATCTCTATATTTGTGATTTTTAATGTTAAATTTTTCTTTTTCGTAATCTTCCCTGGCAAATGCCTTTACCACTCGTATTCCTGTGATATTTTCTTGAAGAACAGTTGAAAGTTCTGCTTCTGCTTCATCTGCAAGTCTGAATTGTTTTTCAACTTTCTTAAAAAAAGAGTATGTTATTAAAAATGATACAGGTATGAAAATTGTTGAAATAAAAGCCATTTTTAGACTGATACTAAACATAATATATGCGATCATTCCGGCTAAAAATATAGTTCTTCCTATTTCAACAAATTGATTGACTACAAACTTTCTTACAGTTTCAACGTCGGATGTACATCTTTGTATAATGTCTCCAGATTGATATTTTGAATAAAAATGATAATCTGATTTTAAGATAGTAGAATATAAATCATCTTTAAGACGTTTTGCAAGTGTTTCAGAAGCTTCACTTGCAAATCTACCTCTAATATACATAAATAATCCAGTTAAGATGCTTAGGGCAATTATAATTAATGCGGCAATGAGTAGTTTTCCGGAAACTGTATTTTGAAACAATGACATTGTAAACAAATAATTTAACCATTTTGATTGAATTGGACTATTTCCAATTATAGAATCAACGGTAATTTTTATAACAAGTGGTGAAATTACTGTAAATATCGAAGAGATTATAGTTGCAAAAATTGCAAAAAAATAAATTAATCTTTTTCCTTTCATATATTTGTTTACCAATTGGAAATTATTCATGATTTCTCCCCTTTTAAAAAAAAATTCCACGGTTTGGACAACCGTGGAGTTAATATTTCGAAAACAGATTATCGTTGTTATTGACTACAAACGTATCTTTTATTAGATGGTTGTCCAATTAGAACATCTAAGATATTTACATCATTTGAGCTTATTGCTACTCGTCTTCTCATTGGGCAAACCTCCCTTTGTTGTTTTTTTATGATTTTATGATAACATTAGTTTACAAGTAAGTCAACAAAAAATAAAAATGTAAATATTGAGTAAAATAATCTTAAAAAGAGAAAATTACATAGAACTTCAATTTTGTCTTGACACAAAAATTGTATTATAATATATATAGATATGTTTCGTTTTAAAAAATTATTTGTGCGGTTGTATTTGTGCATCGTTCGAAAAAACATTGGAAATTACGAATTTAATTGTGAAATTTTTAATTTCACAAGCAAATTTTGGTTGTTTTCTGTTTCCTTGAATATATAATATATAAGCAATACAAAATATACAAAAAGGGGGGATATACATGGAAGATAAGAAGAAGAATCTTCACCATGAAGAGCATCAACACACCAAAGAACACGAAGGGCATGGGCATAGTATGAAACACGAACACTCAGAACATGAAAATCAACATGAATCTCATAAAAGTCATGAACACATGGAACATGCAGAACATGCAAAGCATACAGAACATACAGAACATACAGGACATGCTGAAGATGGGCATCATAATCATCATAGTCATCATGCCCATATGGTGGCTGATTTTAGAAAACGTTTTTGGGTTTCTTTAATCCTTACTGTTCCTGTCTTAATTTTGTCACCGTTAATTCAAAAGTTATTTGGATTAGAAAAAGTTTTAACCTTTCCTGGTGATTTGTATGTGCTTTTCGGCATTTCAACATTAATTTTCTTTTACGGTGGTTATCCATTTTTGAAAGGTTTTTATGAAGAGCTTAAAAATAAAAAACCTGGTATGATGACACTAATTGCAGTTGCAATAAGTACTGCTTATGTGTATAGTAGTGTAGTTGTTTTTGGGCTAGAAGGTGAGATGTTTTTCTGGGAATTAGCAACATTAATTGACATTATGTTATTTGGTCACTGGATTGAAATGAAGTCCGTAATGGGAGCTTCACGAGCTTTAGAGGAACTTGCAAAATTGATGCCATCAGATGCACACAAATTGATGCCTGATGGCTCATTAGTTGATGTGCCTCTTGAAGAATTAAAACCTGGGGATATCGTTTTAGTAAAGCCTGGTGAAAAAGTTCCTGCAGATGGAATTATAATTGACGGCGAAAGTTCATTAAATGAATCAATGTTGACAGGTGAGAGTAAGCCAGTACATAAAAAGAAAAATGATATTGTAATCGGTGGTTCGATAAATGGTGAAGGTTCACTTAAAATCGAAGTAAAGAAGACAGGGAAAGATTCATATCTTTCTCAAGTGATAGAACTTGTGAAAGAGGCGCAGGAAAGTAAATCAAAAACACAAGATCTTGCTAATAGGGCTGCTGTATGGCTAACTGGTATAGCATTATCCACAGGTGCATTGACTTTCTTTGTATGGACTTTGGTGATGGGTAAAAGTTTTGTTTTTGCCCTTGAAAGGACTGTAACAGTTATGGTTATTGCATGTCCTCATGCTCTTGGTTTAGCTGTTCCACTTGTAGTAGCTGTTTCAACTGCTATATCTGCAAAAAATGGTTTGCTGATTAGAGATCGTGTGGCTTTTGAAAAAGCTAGAAATATTCAAGCTATCGTGTTTGATAAAACTGGTACTCTGACAATGGGGAAATTTGGTGTAACAGATGTTGTAAAACTTTCAGACGATATAACTGAAGATGAAATATTGAGTTATGCAGCATCAGTTGAATTACATTCGGAACATCCTATAGCAAAAGCAATCGCTCAAGCCGGTAAAAATCGCATGAATGTAGACGATTTTAAAGCTATTCCTGGAAAAGGTGCAGAAGGTATTGTTGATGGGAAACATGTTATGGTAGTCAGCCCTGGCTATTTAAGAGAAAAAGGAATCAAGATTGAAAATGAAAAAATTAATGAAATGTTATCTGCTGGAAAAACAGTAGTTTACTTACTAATAGATGATGAATTAAAAGGAGCAATAGGGCTTGCTGATATAATAAGACCTGAATCAAAAGAAGCAATTGCTAGATTGAAAAAAATGGGAATTAAATGTATGATGTTGACAGGTGATAATGAACAAGTTGCAAAATGGGTAGCTAAAGAACTGAATCTTGACGAATATTTTGCAGAGGTTTTACCACATGAAAAATCTCAAAAGATAAAAGAAATCCAATCACGTAATTTAGTTGTTGCTATGACTGGAGATGGTGTAAACGATGCTCCTGCATTAGTTCAAGCAGATGTTGGTATTGCAATTGGTGCGGGGACAGATGTAGCTGTAGAATCTGCTGACATCATTCTTGTAAGAAGTGATCCAAGAGACGTTGTTGCGATAATTGAACTTGCTAAAAAAACGTACAAAAAAATGGTACAAAATTTATTATGGGCAACAGGTTACAATGCTATTGCAATACCATTGGCAGCTGGTGTTTTATATAAATTTGGAATACTTTTAAGTCCAGCTATTGGTGCAGTATTTATGTCTTTGAGTACAGTTATAGTGGCTATAAATGCTAAATTATTGAAATTAGAACGTTAAAACATTAACAATAATGAACGAGATAATAGAAAAAGATATTAGCGAGGGGTTTTTACCCCTCGTTTGTATTTTAACTAATTTGTAACTTCTCCAATTTTTTCTGAATTTTTCTGTTTCCAAAATTGTGAATGATTTTGGTCTTTTTTTATTGATAAGGATTGAAAAGCCTTGTAAAGCATTTAATTTATACTTGTATACAGTATCGCTTCATTGGTGCGAAGGTGTATAATTTTTTTAGTTTTCTCCTTTTTGTTTCCTTGTGTGATGAAGTTTTTTATTTGTTATCTTACTAATAATTTTGAAATTATATTCCTTTTAGGAATTATTAGCTATTGTTATATTTCACATATTCAAAACTTTTTTCTAATTTTGTTTTAAACTTTCTAAAAATTTTTTCGTTATTTAAGTATTAGAAATTTCTGTAATTTGTTTAGCAGTATTGTCTTTCCTTCAATCCATTAAAAACCTCCCTTTTTTCTGCAAATTAAAAATTTACTTTTAAGTTTTATTTTGCTACTTCAAAAAAATGAATATTTAATTCAAAATTTTTAAAACTTCTAGTTAATATAATATTTGAGTTTGCATTTTTACAAATGTTTAAAATTGAAAAAAACCATTTATTTAAAGGGTAGATAAACCTTATTCAGAAATAAAAGAGTAATATGAATAAAAGAAAGAGAGAGAAAGAGAAAGATAATAATAAATGTCAAATACTATAATTGACAACTTGATGAAATATTTTTAACATAAGATTGTAACAGAAAAAATTTGATGTTAATATGTGTTAACAAAGAAAATGTTATGGTCAAAACTGAGATGATGGTTTTTTCAGAGCGGGTTGTAAATATTAAATAGAAAAAAGTAGCTAATTAACTTTGAAAAGTAAAAAAATAATAAGGAGACATTTTAAAATTATTTTTTAATATGAGGCAGTAAGAACTTAATAAGAAGTATTTATCTTCTTTCATAATCATTCTTTTTACATTTACTGTTGTGGTAATTTACAGTATTTTAATCTACAAAATCTCTATTATTTTCATCTCCGTATTTGGAATGGTTTTAGTTGTCAACTTTGCGTTTAACGTAAGCAAATTATTCAAAAGAATATCGTTTTGCGAAATTCGTGTATAGATATTTTTTGTATTGAAGACAAAGATTAATCTCTTTGATTTATCAGCACCGAGGTTTTTATATAAATAAAGATGACTTTTAAGGAAATAGAATATGTTTTTTTAATGAGTGAAAAAATTATCAATTTAGGTATAGGAGTTTCTAGTGCTTGGTGGTCTTAAACAAGAGTATTAAAGAATGCTAATAAATCTTTGCAATTATTGTTATTAAATTAAAGAGTTTATATAGAGGAGGGGTTTCATGAAAACATATTGGGAATTTTTAAAAACAAAAAGATTTGAATTTGTCTTACTTCTTATTTTTTCAAGTGTTCTAAGTTTCTTTGAAGGCTTAATTCAACCATTAATGGTAAAATGGTTATTTGATGAGGCTGTATTAAAGTTGAACTTTCGAAAATTTGTACTTTTAAGTATAGTATACCTTGCACTTGGATTAATATTTGTGCTACTTTTTTATATAAACAGTCTTTGGAAAAAAAGGTATGAAAATAAAGTAGTATTAAATCTTGAATCTGAACTTCTAAAAAAAAACTTTTAATTATGATTTAAAAGAATTTACCAAAAAAGGGGCGGGGTATTTTATAAATTCCATTCACAAAGATGTTAATGAAGGCGTTGTTCCAATGATTAGAATGACGATAAATCTAGTTTCAATGATTGTATCGGAAATTGCGTTACTACTTGCGATGTTTTTTATTTCATGGAGAGCATCTTTGGTGTTATTTGTGGTTATTCCGCCATTACTGTATTTTTCAAATGTTATAAGCCAAAAAGTTAAAAAGAAAACATCACTTGAAAGAGAAAAGGAAGGAATTTATACAAGTTTTCTAGCAAGTGTTCTTAAATCATTTAAAATTATGAGAACTTTTAGTTTTATATTTGATTTTGTAACATTAAAGCACAGGGAAATTTTAGAAGAGTATTTAAACAGTAGGTTTGAAAGTTTTAAGGCTGTTAAATCAAGTCAAATGTTAGGTGACATTATTCGAAACACAGCAGATACTCTTTCACTTATAGTCTCTGGATATTTTGTTTTAATTGGAAAGTTAAGTTTTGGTGGGTTTGTAGCGATAATAAACACATTCTGGAGGGCAGTTTCTTCTCTTTTTGGAATTGTTCAGGCTATTCCAGAATTTCACAGGTATTCACAAATACTTGAAAGAATAAAAAGTTTATTAAATACTAAACAGAAAGAGCACTTTGAATTGGATGATAAAGTAATTTTAAAAGATGTAAAACTTTCTTATGATGGAAATAAAGTAATCGATATAAATAATATAGAAATAAAACCTGGGAATAAGGTGTTAATTTCAGGTGAAAATGGTACAGGAAAGACAACACTTTTAAATATAATATCTGGATATTTGTCGCCAGATAGTGGAAAAGTAATAAGGCCAAAAAAAAGTCGTATCAATAACTGCACCAGTTGAACTTCCAGAAATTCCCATAAAAGAACTTATAAAGGATGAAAAATTGATTGAAAGTCTTGGTTTAGAAAAATTAAAGGAAAAGACACCATCCAACCTTTCTGCAGGAGAAAAACAAAAGGTTGCTATTGGTATAGCGCTTGAAAAAGATGCAGATTTATATATATTTGATGAACCACTTGCAAATATAGATGAGCAAAGTAAAGAAAAGATAATAAAGTTAATATTTGAAAAATTAAATTCTAAAACGTTAATAATGGTACTTCATGGAGAAAAAGAATTTCACAGCTTATTTGATACAAAGATTAAGTTATTATAAATAACTTTTATAGTTATAAAAGTCTGATAAATTGAATAAATACCTGTGAAAAAATTAAAGCGGTGTTCAAGTTATCACAACTTTGGAATAATCAATAAAAAGATTATAAATTAAACAAAGATTATTGCAAGTTTATTCAAAAACTTGTTAAAATATCTATTGTCTTATACTCATATATCCCTGAAAAGTGGGAAAAATTCTGTTTCAGAGGTGAAGATAATATATGAGAAATATACAAAAATGGATTTCAATCTTATTATTACTATTTGCTATGACAAGTTTTAATCAACAATTATTTTCTCCTGAAGAATTACAAAAAGATTTTGAAATTTATATAAACTACATACTAAAAGCAGGGATTGATCCATTTGAATTTGTATCTCAGGAAAAGTTTTATTCAGAAGTTAACAGAATAAAGGGACAACTTAACAAGCCTATGACAAAAGGCGAGTTTTTTAAAACTATTGCTCCTATAATACATATTTTTAGCGATGGACATTATGGGGTATTTTTCAATATTACACCAGATACATTAGTAATGCCATTTGAACCAGTGGTAGTAGGCAATAGATTATTTGTTAAAAACTCGCTTGTGAATGAGTTAGAAAACAAGGCAGAGATTTTGAAAATTGATGATAGAAATGTAGAGGAAATAATTAATGATTTGAAACAGTTTTTACCGAAAATTCGCTCTCAAGCAATTTATCCGTTGGTATCCTTTTTAATTTCATATTTTCCAGTAATAGAAAATAAAAGCACCTTCAAATTATTGTTAATGGTAGATAATACTAAAAAATTAGTGAAAATAACTGCAATAAAGTATAATGAAAAACTCAAAAGAACCAAACAACTATATACAGATTATGATAAAGAAATTTCATTTGAAAGAAGGGAAAACATTGGAGTATTGAAAATAAAAACATTTAATTATCAATCCCAAACATATTACAAAAAATTTTTAGAAAGAACATTCAGTGAAAATAAAGATTTATCAGATCTAATAATAGATTTGAGAGGAAATCTTGGGGGGCCTTTAGACAATGTATGGGAACTTTTTAAATATCTTATAGATAAAGTTCAAAAACTTTGGGGATTCTACTATGTTTATACAACTGTCAATGGGAACAAAGAAAAAAGGTTAAAACTAAAGTATACATTAAACACTAATATAGTACCAGCAAAAGATAATTTTAAAGGCAAAGTATGGCTTTTAACAGACAAACAAATGGCATCATCAGCAATTATCGCAACATATTTATTCAAAAAATTTGGGTTAGGGAAAATAATAGGAGAAGAGCCTCAAGAACCGGTAAATGCATTAGCAGTAGGAAAACAACTATATATTCTTCCCAATACGCAGTTGGTAGTTGTGATTCCAAATGTATCTTATTGGTTCGAAAAAGAACCAAAAATAGTAATAGACTATGAAAGAAAAATGACGGAAAATGAAAGGATAGAATGGCTACTGGGCAATAAAGATGTAATGTTGGATTATGTTTTTGAAATTATAAATAAAAATAGAGAAGAAAGTGAAGAATAGTGAAAATAAAGATATTAAACTCCAATAATGTTACCAAAAAAATTAAAAACAACGGATAATTGCAATGTTTCCCATAAAGTATGACTTATAACTATGTTATATTATATTTTACTAGTGAAAGATTCTTTACAAATAAATACTATATTTTATTCTTGTTTAGCATACATGATAGTCAATTTTTTTGAATTTATGAAAATTCCACGATATTATCACATAAATCTTCCAAGAAATCCTTGGAGTGTGAGATTATCAAGATTATTGATTTACTTGCCTTTTTGCGTATCAACTCTTTTAAGGATTTGATTTTTACTCCATCCAGATAAGTTGTGGGTTCGTCCAAGAGATACATATCTTTATTATTTTGTACAAATGTCCTTGCTATTGCAATTCTCTGGCGCTCCCCTCCAGAAAGGTTGTGCCCCCCTTCATCTATTTGTTTTTCAAGTGAAAGATCATCTAAAAATTCTATTAAGTCCTTATCTAATTCTTTATCATCACCAAGAAGTATATTCTCTCTAACTGTTCCTTTAAAAAAAACTGAATATTGGGGAAGGTAAGCAACTTTCTGATAATATGAATTTATCTCGATTTTACTAAGTGGTATGTTATTGATGAAAACGTAGTTGTTTTCCACACTTAAAAGTCCCAGAATGATTTTTATTACAGTACTTTTACCTATTCCACTTTTTCCAAAAAGTCCTATGATTTTTCCTGTTTGTACATCCAGCTTAAAATTTTCAAGTAATGGAGCAGCATCTTCGTAAGAAAAGTTTGGTATATGTACTTTTAAAGATTTAATCTTTTCGTCTAAACGGTATAGCTTGGAAGTAGCGTTGCATTTTTTTGAAAACGGTAGTTCTAAAATCTCAGAAAGTCTTTTTTGCACAACTTTTATTTCCTGGCAATGTATGTTGAAATCCCAAAAGTTTTTTGCAGATTCATAGATGTAATCTATTATCATAAGCACTGCTACCAATCCACCTGCTTGTATAGTACCTATTTTCATTTGATAAACTCCAACAATGATTGCTATAATGTAACCGCTATTGAATAATAATGCAAGTGGAATGTTGAATAGAACAATTGAGTTTATCCTTTTGATATCATTTTTTGTATAATCTTCATTGAATTCTTTAAACTTTGCTATTGAAAATTTTTCTTTCAAAAATACCCGAAACATTTCCATACCCTGAATGTATTCTTCCAGCCTGCTTATAAATTCCGTTTGCGATTCAAGTGCTTTATGTGTTAGATTTTTAATCTTTGAATTAACAAAACGTGCTAAAACAAAGAAAAGCAGTAGAGGAAGAACTGATATTGTAATTGCCAGGGGATTCATAAAAAGCCCTATGGTTAAGGCAAAAATCAATATAAGTAAGTCTTTCATAAAAAATATAAGAGTAGGATAAAAGAAATTTTGAATTCTCTCTGTATCCGTACTAATGTAAGTAAATAACCTGCCAGAATCAAAGGAAGAAATCTGGTTGAAGTTATTTTGAGCCACTTCAAATATTTTTTTTCTAAGTGATGCGGTGAAAAGTCTTATCCTGTTTTCAAAGATGTAATATGAGCCGTACATTAGAAGTTCTTTTGATAGACTTATCAACAAAAGTAACATTAGCTGAATTTTGAACAAACTAGCTGCGGTATTATTAATCAATATAAAATTTATGATATTTCTTGAAAATAAAGGAATAGAAATTGTCATTCCTGTTGCACAAATTAGCAGAAAAAATGCAAAAAATAAATGAAAGAGATGTTTTTTAAGTAATTTAACTATTTGTTTTTTAGTCATGTTTTTCATATTCTTTCACCCACTTAAATACATTATCGGAAAGAAAATATTTACATTGTATACATCTGTAACGGTAATATAATATTTTCTTATCAACATACTGATTAAATGAATGATCTTAATATTTCAAAATTTTACTTTTGGTTACGATGCTTGCTATTTTTTAGCATAAAAAATAAAACTAGAAATTTTTATGCTGCTATTGTGTACTTAAGAATATTTCCTTGATTAAATTCAAAATGCATGCAATATACAGTTTACATAAATATATGACAATATAAGAAAAATTTTATTATAGCGTTTTGAAAAGGATTATTCACAGGATTATTTGTGTTTTAAAATGTTGCTAATTTGTTATTTGTATGTTAATATATTACAATGTGTTAGATTGTCATCCTAAAGTCAAATATTCTTTTATAAAATATTATAAACAAATTATTGAATATTTTGCAATATACTATATAGAGTATAATGTATTAACTTATGAACAGTCAATTAGTAATATTTCAAAACACAAATTATTTTATGAATGATTTTTCTTAAGTGAAAAAACTGAAAAATGAATTTTTTTTGGATATTGTACGAGCAAATTTGTAAATTGTATAATGCACTGTGTATATAGCATAGCTATCTTAAAATGTTATTAAACCCAAAGGGGGGAATTGTATGGGGAAAACTTTAAAAATTTCAGTAATCCTTTTTTTAATAAGTTTTATTTTTTCTTCTTTGATTTTTGCAACCAAAATTGAACCAGAAAAACTTCAAAGAGATTTTGAATTTATTATTACCCTTCTAAAAGAAGCATACATTGATCCAAATGGACTGGTTAAAAACCCAGAATTTACAGAACTCGTTGATGATGTAAGAAGAAAACTTAACAAACCTATGGATAGTTTTGAATTTTTTAAAGCGGTTTCTCCTATTTTCCATTACCTGAATGATTACCATTGTAGTATTGAACTTCCCATTTCGAATGATTCTCAAATCTTTCCAATGACTCTTTATGTTATAGATAATAATATCTACGTTGTTTTTTCATTAGTCGAAGATGTGCCAATAAAATCAAAAGTTTTGGCGATTGATGGCATCCCATCAGCACAAATAATAAAGGAGTTTGAGCAGTACACCATTACAAAAGATAATTCTTCTCGGAAAGAACATGAAATTTCCCGATACATCAACTTGATACCAACTTTTTGGAATAAAAAAAGTGTGGAAATAGAATTTGAATATAACGGCTCTATAAAAAGAAAAAATATAAAAGCTATAACAATGAAAGAATATAGAAGAAAAGTTCAGGAATCGAAGAAATCAAAATTACCCTACGAATTTGAAAGAAAAGGAAACATAGGGATATTAAGAATAGGGAGTTTTGAAATCAAAGGGAATTTATTCGTCGATTTCAGAGAATTTCTGAATAAAGTTTTTAGAGAAAATAAAGACATGACAGATCTGGTTGTAGATATAAGAAGAAACTTCGGTGGTAAACCACAAAGCGTAATTGAAGTATTAGGCCATTTCGTAAATAAAGAACTTTCTGTGAAACGTAGAGTTAAAGTTAAAAACTCCAAGTACAACATACAAGCTTTGGCAGGAATAGGGGTTCGTTATGATACAAACACCGAAGGAAAAGTAATCGAAGCGACTTATTCGTGGGTTATACCCCCCAGAAGTCCTGTATTTAATGGAAGAGTATGGGTACTTATCGATAACGGCATAGCTTCAGCTGCAATAACTTTTGTAGACATTGTTCAAAGTCATGGAATAGGAAGAATAATAGGAGAAAGACCAATTTATTCCTCACATTTTACAATGGGTGGTATTAATCATTATTTGCCAAATGCGAAAATTTATGTTTACATTCCAGCTGCAATCACATCTTACTCCTCACCTAACAGAATAGTACCAGATTACGAACTTACAATAACAACGGAAGAGAGACTTGAGCGGTTGACAGGAGTTTCTGATCCTGTTCTTGAAAAGGTAATAAAAATAATTAAGAATAAATAAGATTTTGAATAATCATTCTGTTTTGTAGTAATTATCTATCGTAAAGCATTCAAAACTTTTGCAAAATTTCTCAAGCGTTGGTTTTAATAATATATCTTATCATAGTTTAAAATGGCTGTATGTTACGAGTGTTTCCTGGTTTTTTATTTACTTCTTTTTGTTAATATTTTTTTGGAGTATTACAAAATGAATTTATAAAAACTCTTTGATATATTTATAACCTCAACCATACTCAAATCTCTTCTTTACTTTGCTAATTGTTTATTTTTCTAATTTTTTGAACATGTTCCATAGCTGCTTGACGCTGTTTAGTTTATATGTTACAATTTCACGCAGTTGTTATATTTCTTCATAGTTAAGGGGGAAAGAGTATGAGAAAGAGTAAGTTTGTTTTCGGGACAATTTAATACAAAATAATGCGGCAACCAAAGTTGGGACAAAGATACTTGCACTTTTAATCGGATAAAAGTGTAAAGGTTGTGTATATAGGATTTTTGCACTTAATTTAGTGCAGATTTTGTATTAACAAATAGTCAATTTTAAAAAGCTCCGGGTTGCCGGAGCTTTTTTGTTGCAAATTTTAAAAAATGGAGGGATTTATGTGAAGGAATTTTACAAATATTTTTTCCTATTTCATAAAGTTCTTTCAAAGATGCTTTTTTTGAAAAAATTTTTTATTGATATTATTTATGTTTCGACAATGCTTTTATCATTTGTGCTCCCGATCTTTCTTGGAAGGATAGTGGATAACTTTAGAAACAAAGAAGCATTAGATGCGTTTTATGTATATGCGTTAATTTATATTGTAGTTTTCACGTTGCAACAGATAACTCAAATTATGCGAAGAGCCTTTTCTCTGGTAGAGGGGCCTCGATTTTTGTTTGAAAGATCAATATCAAATGTAATAAAAAGAAGAAACGAAAATTTTGTGCCGGAAAAAGAAATGGATAAAATTTTTAGTTTTGAACATATTTTCGAATTCTTTTATGGTACGTTTTCAATGTATGTTTTTATCCTGCCAGTTATGATGATACTTACTGTTGGAATGATAATTTTAAATAGTTGGAAAGTTGGGGTTATAGCTTTAACAGGTTTTCTTTTAGCAGGTGTATCGAGTGATAAAAAAATGCACAAAGAAGAAAAAATTGCTGATCAAATGAATAAAGCAGAATATAAGGTCTCAGAAGTATTTTCAGATCTATATTCCGGGTATGAGGATATCAAGGCATATGAAACTTTTCCTTTAACCTTTAAATGGCTTTCAACTGCGTTGGATCGTTTAAAGAAGGCGTACGACTTATTTGGAAAAGTTGAAATTCAATTCGGTTTATCATACGAGATTGGAGTAATCTTAATAATGCCTCTTGTTATATTTTTATTGGGCCTCCAGGTTTTTTCTGGAAATCTTTCTGTAGGAAGAGCTATTATGCTTGTTATTTACATTGAAAGATTACAAAGTTATTCTAAAGTGTACATAGAAGATACAGATTATATTTCTTGGGTTATTGCAAGAGCGAAAATAGCATATGAAAAATATTTAAAGGAGGACGCATAATATGTTTGAAAAATTAGAATTTATAGATGTTTCTTTTGAATATGAAGGGAGAAAAATATTAGACAATTTTAATCTTGAAATAACGCGTGGTGAAAAAGTGGCTATTGTAGGTTCAAGTGGAGAAGGGAAAACAACTTTTATAAAGCTTGTTTTAAAGTATATATCACCACATAAAGGAAAGATTTTAGTTAATGGAAAACCTTTATCCGAGTTTGAGGAATGGTATAAAATCCTTGGAGTTTTAAGTCAGAGAGCACATATTTTTAATAGAACACTCAGAGACAATCTTCTTATTGCAAATCCAAATGCAACAGAAAAAGAAATGTATAGAGCTCTTGAATTAGCCGGCTTGAAAAAGTTTATGCAAAATAGAGATCTTGACACAGTACTTGGTAGTGATGGAGGTAATATTTCTGGTGGTGAGAGAACAAGAATAGCACTTGCAAGATTATTACTCAGAGAACCAGAAATTGTTATTCTTGATGAGCCACTTGAGGGTGTTGATAAACTTGTTGAAAAAGAAGTTATAAATAATATCAGAGATTTTGTAAAGGACAAAACTTTGATTTTGATTTCACACAGGTTTAGTATTCTTTCATTGACAGATGAATTTGCTGTACTTGAAAATGGGAAAATTGTTGAAAGAGGAAAATATCATGAACATTCACAAGATAGTCTTTTAAAACGATTTTTTAAAGCTGAGCAAGAGTTGACTGAGAAATTTAGAAAGGGTGATAGTATATGAGAGAATTAATAAGATGGTTCTTTAAAATCCCTAAAAAATTAATGTTCATGATACTTTTGATGAATTTATTTGGGATTATATCGGGACTTATAGTCTCATATACTGCTATTTTAAGCAAAGACGTCATAAATTATGCTGTTTCCCAAAGTAATAACTTTTTTTTAAAAAGTTTGTTGCTAATAATAGCAGTTTTGATAAGTCATATATTAATTATTCTTGGTAAAGCTTTTGTTTCCTTCAATAAAGGAAGAGGGTTTAAGTACCTTGGTGAGTATTGTTATAAAAGAATAATGAACAAAGATTTTACGGAGTTTTCTAAGAAAGCACCTGCGTTTTACTCAGAAGTTTCATTGAGAACTATTGAAAATTTGTTGGACCCTTTTTCTAATTATGCTGATTTAGGTGGAATTGTTTTTATATTTAAAGTAATCTTTTATATGGTAACAATTTATACTTTAGATCGTATTTCAGGTTTGTTTATGATATTTTTTGGTATTTTGATTCTTCTTTCTTTATGGATAGCAAACATTTATTATTACAAGCGCTCCAAAATAGTTGAAGATAATTTTTTAGAAATCAAATCATATGTAGCAGATATGTTCAAGGGTATAGAGGAAATACAATTGTTTGAAGCATATAACTTTGAAATGAGTCTTTATAAAAAAGTGACTGATTCATTTTGGAAATATAAAAAAAGATTGTATTTTAACGATTTTATTCTTAGTTTTATGATTCGTGATTTGATCTCAATGGCATTTTATCTTTTTGTTATATATCGCGGGGTAGTATTAAGTGATCCAGGAACATTTTATGCTCTTTTTAATTTATTTACATTAATAAGATATCAATTATTTACACTAATGGGTGTATGGGACATTGTTCGCACAGGAATTACTGCTGCAAGGCAGCTTGAAGAAGTTGTTGGTTAATTGAATTGAAAAATAGCTAAAAAACGAAACTCAAGAAAGCAAGGAAAGAGTAAGAACTTTCGACTATGCTCAGGATAATAATACTGGCGAGGCTAAAAATTTTGCAGTGTTAGTGCTTTTTATTGTTTTGGATACAATTTTTCTCTCTGTCATTCTGAGGAACGAAGAGACAAATAGTCTTATTTTTTACCAATCATTTAACCTCGCCAACATTTTCCAATACTTACTTTTTAAAATTCTTATATTTTAAACAGTGTAAAATATAAAAAATACAAATATATAATTTGAGAATTATTTACCAGTGTGATTTTCTAACAGTTTATAAGGACTTAATTTTTTAAAAAGAAGTATACATAAAAATGTTCCGATGCCTGAAAGAAGACCTGCTGATATGAAAACATAAGAATAATTGCCAGTTGCGTCATATATCCAAGAACCTATTGTCGGTGATATTGCCCCCACACCAAAAGCTGTAAATATTAAACCATAATTGACTCCTAAATTTTTCGTTCCAAAATATTCTGCTGTTAAAACAGGAAAAAGTGCTAAGGTCACTGCAAACCCCCATCCTGTTATTGCAGCTGCAATGCATAAAGTGATAAAGTTTACAACAAAAATAGGAAATAAAAGCAATATTACTACCTGGATTATATAAGTTACTATCATTACTTTTAAAACACCGAACTTATCGCTTAAGAATCCTGCCAGTGGCCTGCCAAGACCATTAAAACCTGAGAAAATAGCGATAGCCCAGGCAGCTTCCATAGAGGAGAGTCCAAGAATGAGCTCTCCATATGGGGGTATAAGTTTCATGCTTAATAATCCTCCAGTTATAACCAGGGCAAAAATCAACCACATTGTGTAAAATATAGGCATTTTTAAAAGAGCGTTTGGTGTGATATCTTTTATAATAACGTTCCTTTGTTTTGACTTTTTAATATTTTTTTCAACTGGTAATTCCCAATTTTCTGGTGGATTTTTAATTAAAATAACTGCAATCGACAGTACTATAAAGGTAGTTATACCAATTATAATAAAAGTACCTTCTATTCCATATTTTGGAATTAAATATCCAGCCTTAAGAGGAGCAAATACAAGAGCTGCTAGCCCAAATCCCATAACTGCAAAAGATACAGCAACTCCTGGCTTATCTGGAAAAAATTTTCTTGCAGGTGGAGCAACACATGCATAAGTCAATCCACAAGATATACCTCCTAAAATTCCGTATGTTATTACTAACCACCAGCTATATGGAAATTTTCCTACAAAAGATGCAGAAATATAGGCTATGAAAAATAATATTGTACCAATAGCAGAAACTTTCTTTGGACCCCATATATCTTGTAATTTGCCAGCTGGGACCATTGTTAAAGCAAAAATTACCATGAAAACAGTGAATGGTAAAGTAGCTTCTGTTGTAGTCCATCCAAATTTTTCAACTAAAGGTACAATGAATACTCCCCAAGCGTAAGATAGACCACCCATCAAGGCTAACAAAAACCCTGCTAAAGGTATTTGCCAGCGTGTTTTAAAATATTTTTGGTTTAAAGTTTTGTCAACTAACTTTTCCAAAACTTCTCCTCCTTTTTTATAAGCGCCGTTGTAATATCCGACAGTTACATTATAGCATGAATTGTGTTAAAAAAGAACATTTTCACGTGAACATATTTTTTAAAAGTTATGCTGTATTAATGTGATTTTTTCGGAAATTAGCTGTTTTATTTTTTTACAAATTATCTTATTTTCACGTGCTTTTTATTTTATTGATATTGTCTAAATAATGCGATTTAACAGTTTTTAAAAATATTTACAATATAAATTTTGTCAAGGTATTTGAGAAAAAATTTTTTTAATTTTGTATTCTGAAGCAATATTTGAAATATTATACGTTTTATTAAAACTGGACGATAATGAGGAGTAATTGTAAATAATAACACATAATAGCTGAAAACCAGATTAGGTTTTTAATGGTCAGATAAGTTATACTTTTTTCAAAACAAAAAAATTTTTTCTCAGGAGGGACAGTATGAACAAAGGTCAATTAACAACTTTTGAAAAAATTAAAGCAAATTACAATAGTCTGAGTAAAGCTGGGAAGAAACTTGCAGATTTTGTATTAAAAAATCCAGAAAAAGTGATTAGAATGTCAATTTCAGAATTAGCAAGAATTGTTGGTTTAAAAAGTGAATCTACAGTTGTTAAATTCTATCGAAATATTGGATTTTCTGGTTATCACGATTTTAAAGTTTCACTTGCCGGTGATTTAGCTGGAAAATCAATCTTGCATTCTTATAAAGATATTTATATTAACGACTCTGTAGATAATGTGAAGAAAAAATTTTTTAGTAGTACTATTCGTGCTTTTCACGATCATTTGGAAAAATTTACTGACAAATTATTAGAAGAAGGAGCAAAAATCTTATCATCTTCTAATAGAATAATTTGTTTAGGTTACGGAGCTTCTGCAGCAATTGCTAAATATGCTGCGTTTAGATTTTCTGTATTTGATAAAGAAATATTTTTTTCTGAAGATTCTCATTTTAATGCTTTAATTTTGAGGAAGTTAAAGGAAAATGATTGTATAATTGCAATTTCCTATTCTGGAGAAACGAAAGATGTTATTATTCCTCTCGAACACCGACGGGGTGCCAAATTAATTGCTATTACAGGTAATAAGGAATCATCATTAGGAAAAATTTCAGATTTAGTTTTTGAGGTTAAAATTGAGGAAATTAGTATGCGCACAGATGCTTTAATTTCACGGTATATTCAAATGGCTATTATTGATATTCTTTTTACTATTTTAGTTATTAATGGTGGAGAAAAAGTTTTAAATGAATTAACTGCTGCGAGAAAAAGTTTTTCGCATTTGAAATTCTAAGGAGGTGTGTTCATGAATTTTAATGATATTAGGGGGGTAATTCCAGCAATAATTACAGTATTTGATGAAGAAGGAAAAATTGATGAAACAAAGTTTAGAAATTTTATTGAGTATTTGACTAATAAAGTTCATGGTTTATTTGTTTGTGGAACTTATGGAAGTGGTCCAATAATGACATTGAAAGAGAGAAAAAAAACTCTTGAGATAGTTGTTGAACAGGTGAATGGCAGAATTCCAGTTATTGTTCATGTTGGGGCAACTTCTCCTGAGGATATCTTTGAATTAACTGTACATGCAAAAGCTGTAGGTGCTACTGCTGTAGCCTCTGTTTCACCATTTTATTACAAATACAAACAAGAGAATATAATTAGATTTTTTAATGAATTTGTTTCTAAAGTAGATATTCCTGTGTTTATATACAATAACCCAAAAACTACGGGTATTGAAATAGAAATAGAAACAGTTAAAAAGTTAAAGGAAATAGGTTTAGTCGGGATTAAAGATAGCACGTTTGATCTTTCTTATTTTTATCGTATGAAATCGGAAGTTGGGTTTGATGATTTTATTTATGTTTCTGGTTCGGAAGCTTTTATTATTCCAACAATTTCACTTGGAGCTTCGGCAATTATTAGTGGACTTGCGAATGTTTTTCCGGAGATTGTTGTTGAACTTTATGAAGCTACAATTAATAAAGATTATGAAAAAGCTTTTAAACTCCTAGAGAAGGTAAATGTTTTAAGACAAATTCAACATTTTACAGATAGTATTCCTGGAATTCATGCCATGCTTGAACTAAGAGGAATAGATTCTGGATTTCCAAAAAAACCTTTTACAAAAGCATCAGATGAAGTAGTAAAGAAAATAAAATTTGCACTTGAAAACTTAGACGTTAAATTATGAAATTATGAGGTGATCGTATGAAAAAAGTTGTGGGTATGGGAGAAATTATGATTCAAATGAATCCTACAGAAAAAGGTCCTATGAGGTACCAACATTTATTTGAACAGCATGTTGCAGGTTCTGAAGGAAATGTAATAATCCAGATGCAGAGATTGGGAATACAAACAAGTTTTATTACTGCCGTTGGTTTGGATCCATTTGGGGAAATGATTATTTCAACTTTAAAGTCTGAGGGTGTTGATACAAGTTTTGTAAAAGTTGATCCTAAACATCCTACAGGGATATATTTCGTACAAAGAAGTTATCCAATTCCAGGAAAGACAAAAGTTTTTTATTATAGAAAAAATTCAGCGGCAAGTTTTATTTCCGAAAAAGATATTGATGCAAAGATTTTTGATGATGTAGATTTGTTTTTTTTAAGTGGAATAACACCAGCTTTAAGTAAAAGATGTAGAAAGGCAGCTTTGAAGGCAATTGAGATATGTGTCAAAAAGAAAATTAAGGTTGTTTTCGACACAAATATTAGAGTAAATCTTTTAAAAACGAAAAACAAAGCATTTGAAATTTTAAAACCTTTTATTGAAAGTGCGGAAGTGCTTTTTACGGGGGTTGGAGATTTAACGTTTCTTTTTGGCAAAAATTTAAGAAATAGTATAAGCGAATTACGAAAGATTGCAAAAAATGCTGAGTTAATTATTGTAAAAAAAGGGAAAGAGGGTTCAATATGTTTTGATGTAAATTCAAATACATATATTGAATATAGTTCATTTCCAGTAGAAGTAGAAGATGAACTAGGAGCTGGTGATTCCTTTGATGGAACCTTTTTATCTGCTATGTTGAGAGGGTATTCTTTTGAAAAGTGCCTTAGATATGCAAATGCATCTGGAGCAATGGCGGTCTCGTTGAAGGGTGATATAGAACCTCTTCCTACTTGGAAGGATTTAGATCTTTTTTTGGAAGTGTACGAAAAAAGTGAGGAGAAACTTTTAAGATGATTCTTACACGTTTTCGAAACATAAACAATCAGTAAAAGAAAAAAAGTTATGGAGCTATACCTTAAAATAGGAGGTGTTTTAAAATGAAAAAGTTTCTATTGATCGTTTTATTAGTAGTGTTTACTTTTGGGGGATTAGCAGCAAAATATCCAAGCAAACCTGTAACTATTATTTGTCCATGGGGTGCAGGCGGTGGAACTGATAGGTTAGCAAGATTTCTTGCAGATCAGTTATCAAAAGAGTTTGGAGTACCATTTGTAGTAGTGAATAAGACAGGTGGTGGGGGCGCAGTTGGCCATTCTGCAGGTGCTTATGCAAAACCTGATGGATATACTTTAACACTTGTTACTCTAGAACTTGCTACAATGCATTGGTTAGGTTTAACAAATTTGACTTATGAGAATTTTGATTATGTTGCTCAACTTAATACTGATCCTGCAGGTGTTATTGTAAAAGCAGATGCTCCTTGGAACAGTGTTACAGAATTGCTAGTTGATATTGCAATGAATAAAGGAAAATATTTATTTTCAGGTTCAGGAGCGGGTTCTGTTTGGGATTTATCAAGAATCGGCATGTTGAATGCTGTTAATATTTCACCCGATTATGTTACATGGGTTCCAACAACAGGAGCAGCCCCTTCAATAGTTGAGCTTCTTGGTGGGCATGTTGATGTTATTACTTGTAGTCTTCCTGAAGCGTGGCCACAAATTTCCTCGGGGCAATTGAAAGCATTGGCAATTATGGCAGATTCACGTGATCCAAGGTTTCCTGATATACCAACCTTAAAGGAACAAGGTATAAATTGGTCTTCAGGAACATGGAGAGGGGTAGCTGTACCGAAAGGTACTCCTAAGGATATTATTCAAACTTTAGAAAAAGCTATAAAGAAAATTTATGAGTCAGATGAATTTAAAGAATTCATGAACAAAAATGGATTTGGTATGACATGGAGAGGTTCAGAAGAATTTTATAACTTTGTAAAAGAGCAGGATCAAGTTTGGAAAGAAGTTCTTAAAATAGGAGGTTATATCAAGTAATTAATTCCCCCCCTTTATTTAAAGGGGGGGACTTGGGAGGGTTGTTATGAAAGTAAAAAATCTAAGTTATGGTGTAGTACTTGTGTGTATAAGTATATTTGTATTTATCTATGGTTCAAATTTTCCGGATTTTATTGTAAGAGGTAATAAACTTCCTGGGCCGAAATTTTTTCCTTTTTTGATTTCATATTTGTTGTTGGTAGTTGGTCTATATTTTATTATTCATTCGATAATTAATTGGAAGAAAACTAAAACAGATTCTGCAAGATATATTACAAAAAAAGGTTTATTAAGAGTTGTTTCTGTGATTATAGGTGTTGGAACGTATGTCCCATTAATTAATCTGGTTGGCTTTAAAATTGGAACATTTGCTTTTGCCACGGTTATGATGTCAATATTTGGAGTTAAGATTTTAAAATCTATGCTTTATTCGTTAATTTTAACTGCTATTATTGTATTGATTTTTGAAAAAGTTTTTTTAATACCATTTCCTCAAAAGTTTTTCCCATTTTGATGAAAAAGAGGTGACGGGTAATGAACTATATATTAGCAGCACTTCAACCTAATGTGTTGTTGCCACTTTTGATATCGATGTTTTTTGGAATATTTGTTGGTGGAATGCCTGGGTTAACGGCTACGATGGCAGTGGCGTTGATCATTCCTATTACTTATTATATGCCACCATTAGCAGCTCTGGCAATGATTTTAGGTGCTTCTTTTTCTTCGATTTTTGCTGGGGATATTCCAGCAACATTTCTTCGGATACCAGGAACACCCGCTTCAGGTGCAGCTGTTCTAGATGGTTTTGAAATGTCTAAAAAAGGGAAAGGTGCATTGGCATTATCACTTGATTTAATATGCTCTGCTACTGGTGGGGTTATAGGGGTTTTATTACTGATTTTGGTTGCTCCCCCTCTTGCAAAATTTGCACTTAAATTTACTAATTATGAATACTTCTGGCTAGGTATATTTGGTTTAAGTATGAGTGCTGTATTGAGTAGAGGAAATTTGATAAAAGGGTTATCATCTGCATTATTAGGGTTGTTAATTGCAACTATTGGGATAGATGTTACGACTGGTTATCCACGCTTTACTTTTGGAAGTATTGAACTAATGGATGGAATAGGTTTTATACCTGCAATGATTGGGTTGTTTGGGATTTCAGAAGTTTTAAAAAGAATTCAGGGTAGTGAAAAAGATTTGGAATTGCCAGCAATAAATGAAAAGATCAAGCCTTCGCTTTTAGCAGCTTTCAAAATTATGATAAAAAAGTTTTTTATAGTAATAAAGTCAGCAATTATTGGGACGTTTGTGGGAGCATTGCCTGGGGCTGGTGCAGATATTGCCGCATGGGTGGCCTACGGAGTTGAAAAGAAAACATCAAAGAAAAGTGAAGAATTTGGAACGGGAATTGTTGAAGGAGTTATTGCACCTACAAGTGCTAATAATGCAGCACTTGGGGGTACTTGGATACCAGCCTTAGTTTTTGGAATACCTGGTGATACAATTACAGCAATTGTATTAGGTGCAATGTTAATGTATGGGTTAAGGCCTGGGCCTTTGATTTTTCAGGAAAACGGAGAGCTTATTAAAGGTTTATTTTTCATTGCTATACTTATTCAATTTTTGTTGATTGTTGTTGGTTATTTTGGAATCAGAGTTTATACCTATTTTTTAAAAATGAAAACTTCAGTTGTTCTAACGGCGGTTATTATGTTCTCAATGATTGGTTCTTATGCAATAAGGAACAGCTATTTTGATATTTACATAATGTTGATTTTTGGAATAATTGGATATCTGTTTGAAAAAATAGATGTGCCGTTAGCACCGATGATTTTGGGTATAATTCTTGGCCCAATGATTGAAGATAATTTAAGAGTAGGGCTTACTAAAACAGGTGGTAATTGGATGCCTTTTTTTACTAGACCAATTTCAATTGCTTTTATTGTATTGATATTTTTTGTCTTTTTTGGAACGTATATTGTTAAATTATTAAAAAAGTTCTTATGAGGTGATGTAAATATGAATGAAGTGAGAATTTACAAAAATATCTTCGAAGATTTTTTAAATGAAGAGTTGAACATCACGTTAGAAAATTATCTAAAAGTTTCGGAATTGGTTAATTTTAGTGGAGAACCTGAGAAGCATTTGAATTTTACTGATGTTTATATAGTTTTAGATGGAAATGCGGTTCTTTATTTTGGAAAAGAACTAGAATTAGAAGTCGAAGTTTCAGAAGGTGAATATAGAGGAAAAGCCATTAAAAATCCTCAAAAAATAGAGTTAGAAAAAAATACAGTGGTGATAATACCTGCAAATAATGCTCATAAATTGGATGTGCCAGATAAACTTAGATTGATTGTGTTGAAGCTAAAAATAAAGAATAATCTTTAAATATATTATAATCATTTATAATATAAAACACCCCAATTACTTAATTGTTCTCTATTTTTCATGGGGTGTTTTTTTTATTATATATTTATACAAACAACAAAAACAACTCAACTGGAAGTGCAATTATGTTATCTCTTTTAAACACAGTGTTTTTTGTTACCAGTATTCTTATATGCAAGTCAAAATATATAGATTCTTTATTTTTCCACCATGGATTTTGCCTATATACAGACGAAAAATCTATGTTCTTCGTCTCCTGAATTAAGCATATAGTTATTCTATTAACTAAATTGGGCCATACTTAGTCAAAAGACTGACCAAATTAGTACTGATTTAGTCATTTTAACAAAGGAAATGATACGAAGGCCCTTCGTATATGTTTAGAATAATAATAAAATATAACGCTTAATTTAACATTCCACTTCTTGCCAAAAACTTACAAAAAATTGTATCAAAAAACTAATAAAAAATAGTATAATAATATTAAAAGGATACAAAAAAAATTAAAACAATTAAGAAAAGAAAATATATATTAACAAAAAATTGAAAATATATTTGCAAGAAAACAACAAAAGAAACAAAAAAAAAACACTTTGTAAGTACCTGTCAAATTATACTTTTGAAAAACGTAATAAATAGTAAACATGAAGATTTTGAAAATAATTTAGGATGAAAGGTGTGAAGGGATGGAAACACACAATATAGAATATAAAGAGTCATTTGGTGATTCCGTACTAAAAGCAATATGTGAAATGGCAAATGCGAACGGTGGAGTCGTGATTGTTGGAATCTCAGATAATGGTACAGTTAAAGGACTAAAAATAACAAACAGAGATCTTGAGAAAATCACAGAAAAAATTGTCAGCAAACTGGGTATTCATCCCGAAATTGAACTGAAAGAGGAAAATGCAAAAACTATTTTGGTAATAAAAGTTTCTAAATCCAATGTCCCTATCTCTTTTAACGGTAGATATTATGAAAGAGTGGGAAACACAACAAGAGAAATGAAACCTGAGAAATTAAGATCATTTCTTCTCAGAGGTACAAACTGGGATTCTATTATAAATGAGAATGCGGAGTTTAACGAAATTGATGAAGAGACAGTAAGAATGTTTTTGAGAATGGCAAAAGCAAAGGGAAGACTCACCATATTTGATGAAAATGTGGATATAAAAACTCTTTTTGAACATTTGAAATTGACAGTAAATGGTAGATTGACAAATGGAGCAATAATACTATTTGGAAAAGACCCGCAAAAATATTTCATAAACGCTGTGTTGAGAGTTATAAGGTTGAAAAACGAGATAACACCTATTGGCGATAGATTTATTGATGGGAATCTTTTTAAACAGGTTGTAATGGGGGAAGAAGTAATTAAAAATTTCATAAATGTGAAATATGAGATTAAAAAACTTGTGAGAAAGGAAATATGGGATTATCCTTTAGAGGCGATAAGAGAGGCTCTACTTAATGCCTTGATTCACAGAGATTATTTTAGATGGAATGTTCAGACGCAGATAAAGATTTTTGACGATTATATATGGTTTTATAACATCGGTGGGTTACCGGAAGGTATTACACTCGAACAGTTAAAAGGACCTCATTCTTCTGTTCCAAGAAATCCTTTAATCGTACATATCTTTTATCTTGCTGGTTTTATAGAAGAAATGGGTTCAGGAACAGGAAGGATAATAGAAAGTATGAAATCAGCAGGACTTCCAGTACCTGAATTTAAAGAGGAAATGGGTGGATTTTCTGTTTATTTCAGAAAAGACATTTACACAGAGGAGTATTTGAAAGAACTTGGCCTAAATGAGAGGCAGATAAAAGCTGTTATGTATGTGAAAGAAAAAGGAAGAATAACGAATAGGGAATATCAGAAGTTAACAGGGATATCTCGACAGATGGTAACCATAGATTTAAAGCAGCTTGTAGAAAACGGAGTGTTTGTGAAGATTGGAAAAGCTGGTGCAGGTGTTGCCTACGAATTGACTAAATTGACTAAGGATTGACCAATAATTGACCAATAGATTGGTGAGGTGGTAATAAGGAAAACCTCCCAAAAAAGAATATAAAAATAAAGAATCTCTTCTATATCTTTCAGCCAAATATTTGAGAAAGTAGGAAGAAGCATTAGAATTTTATCCAAATAAAGCCGGATATGTTGTAAACTATTGACATTTTAATATTATGGTTTGGGGCAAATGAAGGGGAATATTTAAGGGGATAAAAGGATTACTGGCAGTGTAAAATAAAATTTTTAAACACAGTTATGGTTACAGAAAAAGAAGCTTGAACATAAGATTAGGAAAATTGGAATTGAAAAAGTCACAATGATAGCCGACGTTGAAGATGAACTCTTTTGGGGAAACTACGAATATGTTGGGACGAATAAACAAAGATCTAAAAAAACGTACTAAAGCAGTAGGAGCTTTTCCAAATGATGGGGCATTTTTAAGGTTAACTGTAGCAATTTTGCTTGATATTAGGAAAGAATGGTTACTTTAAAGGAGATACTTGGATATGGATTATTAATCTGTTTTAGAGTACAAAGTTATTTTTACAGAAATTTCTTAACAGAACCTTTTGTCTTACTGTTTAAGTGTTGCTGTAAATTTATGGTGTTTGTTATATCGAGAAATATGCACGAGAGCAAATGAAACAGCTACCTTTTAATACTAATTTATCTTTTAAAGTTTTTGATTTTATTTGAAAACACTTTGGTGAATTCCTCAACATTTTTCATACTTTTTCTGCAGTTGAAAATGTTCTTTTTAAATTATTAAATGCAATCCTTGGATCTACCAAAATACCTGGCCCGCCTATACAACCCCCATCACATGCCATCCCTTCAAATATTTCAACTTGTATTTTTCCCGACTTTATTTCTTTAAGAGTTTTCATACACTCGGATAAGCCGTTTGCTGAAACGATTTTTATATTTTCTGCTAAATCAGAAAAACCTTCTTTTTTAAGATAATACTTAACAGCGTTAGCGACTCCTCCTGTAGAGGCAAAATTCCAGCCATATGACGATGGTCCTTCAATACTTTCTTCTTCAAGAAGCATAGGTTCTATCTCAAATGCGGCAAAAAGAGCCCCTATTTCTTCAAATGTGAGTACATAATGTGGTATCCCATTTTTTTTAGCTTCCAGCTTTTTGGCTATACATGGACCTATAAATACTATTTCATAATCAGGGTATTTTTTCAAAATTTTTTGTGATAACATAACCATTGGTGACGGAATTGGAGAAATATTTTTGGAAAACTCTGGGAAAAGTTTTTTAACAAGCTGGACGAAAGCAGGACAACATGAAGTTAACATTAGTTCCCGAGTTTCAGCAAAATGCTTTGCTTCTTCTCTTGCTACCATGTCTGCTCCTTCGGCAACCTCAAATACTTCAAAGAAACCTAATTTTTTAAGTGCTGCCTTAAATTGTGCGACGGTAACTTTGCTTCCAAATTGCGAAACAGCTGAAGGAGCATAAATGGCAATTATCCTGTCATTGTTTAATAACTTGTGTGTTACCTGTAATATTTGAGAGGGGGTTTTAATTGCGCCAAAGGGACAAGCAATATAACATGCCCCACAATATGTACACTTTTCGTATAATATATCCATGTATCTCTCTTGTGTGGTTGAAATTGCTTTAGGAGCACAGGAAGATTCACATGGTCTTTCTAATTTTGTTATAGCGTGGTAAGGGCACGCAGATGAACATAATCCACAATTAACGCACTTACTATAATCAATTTTAGCTCTATTATCAATAATTGATATAGCACTTTTAGGACAAACACTCATACATGAATGTGCCAGACAATTCCTGCATAAATCTGTCACATAGTACTTTCCTCCTGGACATTCACTACAGATTTCTTCTATAGCATTTATAAACTTATCCGTTTCCAATAATTCTGAAGTACCTTCTATTATTGTATCTACATATGGTACTATTTCAAAAAGTTCTAAATCCTCAGACTTTGAATAGTCTAATCCTAAAATGAATTTTATGTGTTCTTTTACTATTTCTCTCTCGTAGAACATTAAAACCTTGTTTTCAAAGTTTTTTTCGGTTACAAAACGTTTAGGGAACTTAGCAAGTGATGTTTTTAGCTTCTTGTTTTTATAGGATTTCACTAATTCATAATACAGTTTACGCCTAAGTTTAATTACATTATTCAATACAAGCTTCCTCAAAAAATTACCTCCTTTCAGATAATATCTCTAATTAATTGATCTAGCATTTTAGGCGTAACATTTTCGTAATAATTTCCATTTATCTTTACAACCGGAGGCGTTTTAGCCTCATTACAAACATTAAAACAGGGACTAAATTTATAGTCGAGTTTGTTCTTGATTTTATCAGGTAAATTTTCTATCACTTCAACTAATGCATGAGACCCCATTATATGACACATAGTTCCCACACATATTTCTACTTTTATTTTCTCCATACTTAACCCTCCTTAATTTAATTAACTTATAACTTAAATCTATTTGAGATGTTTTTCACAAATATTATACGCCACAACTTAAACTCTATAGTTATTATTTATAGAAAAGTGCCATTGATTTTATGTAACATAATATTTTTGTGCAGTATTTTTCTTGGTAAATAGTTGTTTTAAATAACAGTCATTATAAATTTCTTGAATAAATTTTCACATTAAAAATTATATCACATTTTACTTTAAACTTTGTTTTTGTGTTTTTTAACCATTGCTCAACTAAATATTTGATTACATTGAATGTAAAAATTTGAAGGCAGCATCTTTTTGTATTTCAAACTTTTCTTATTAATTACTAAAGAATTGTAGTTTTTATATCGTGAAAATATATAATCTAAGCATTTTCATGTTGTTACCTTTCTTATAAATACCGTACTAATAAATATTATTGATATGAATTAAGAATGAAATATTTTAAAAAGCATAAATAACATTTTAATTAAATATCAGAATATCTATTGAATGTCTTTTACAATGTAAGCTTCAGAATTTCTCACAATTGATTCTATTAATTTTCTAATTTCGTTTTCTAATTGACTTTGTTTTTTACGTCTTTCTCCTTAGTTGGTTTGTTTTGTTATTTGTAACTATGTTTACATTTCTAAAATAAGAAGACCATATGCCGCTTTATGTTGGCATATGGTTCTTCCGTTATTTTCAGAGTCTGATGGTCACTGCTAATCTTAGTAATATTAAATTATAAAATCACTTCAAACTAACATATGTAATAGTATTGGCTGCCATAATCATCGTCATTAAGATAGCATTTAGGAAAGCAGCAGTATATACATTTCCAGTTTTTTTAAATAAATATTTCATATATACTGTTGCAACTAATAAAGTTGGAATAAGTGCAAATAACAATATACTTGTTAATGATTGGTCTGGGTAAAAGGCTCTTCCCGTTGCAAAGAGGAATCCATAGTGAAGTGATAAATAGACTACTAGTCCCCCAAACATTTGAGTAAAAGCTAACAAATATCCTTTCCATCCTTTAAATTGATTGGAAAGAGCATTTACTACTATTGTCATAACAAAGTAGAATATAAAATAAAGCGGAATATATCTAAGTGCAGCACTTAGATGCCAAGTTTCAAATGTTTTTATTGCCCAGGTCCATATCCTAAAATCAGTCTTGAAAATAAAATCTACAATATAAAGGACTAAATATGATAAGAAAACTGCAATGCTTACAGTAATCAGTGAAACAATAATTGATTTTGGGTTTACCAAGAATCCATAGTGCTTAGAACTTGCTCCTGCCGGTTTTTTTATGGTGAAATAGTTTATTAATTCTATTATTAATACTACCTCAGCAACTACAATTGCCCAATAAAGAATTTGATTAGTTGTTGGTTGATTAAAATAACTGCTTAATTTGAACATTTTATTTGAGTAAATAATAGTTAATAACAAACTTAGATTTGCTAAAACTATTAAAATTGTTCCCAGGATTGTAGATTTAGCTTTTTCTTTTCTTCTTAAAGCAACAATTATTCCAATTATTGCCGAAGCAATCATTAATGTTATTGAAGAATATTTCAGAATATCCATGCCAACTCCTTTTTTGTCCATCAACGTTGGAAAGAATAGTGCAGGAAATGACATAGCAAATATGGTTAAAATCCATAAAATTGCTCCTGATTTTTTTGAAAACTTGCCTTTAAAAGTTTCAACTGGTTTGGTTTTTAGCAAAGAGAAAAATGGTAAGTTCATAAGTAGCAAAATTAATGCAACTGGTAACATAAAGAAACCAATAAGTCCAAGAAATTCAGAATATTCTTTTAAAAACCAAATTTGATTTGTTTTGGGTAAATCAAGATTTAATAAATCGGTATATTTTGCAAATGCACGTGAATAAAATTCAATCTGATGTCCTGTAGTAGTGTAAGAGAAATGATTCCATGGATGAATTTCATATGGTTCGAAAATTACTCTTAAAGCTCCATTTTTTAAAGTGTAAAAAGTATCTTGCTTTGGCTCAGGAGGATTACCTAGAAATGCTTTCCCTTCAGCTGTTTTAACATAATCTTTAAAGACAACTGTTTCACCAGTTTTCCAAGCCTCTGGATCAAAGAAAAAGTCATCATAATGTGCAGCTACGATTCCGATTGGTCTAGGTCCATATGCTTGAAATGCTACATCAGCCGTTACTCCAATATAACTTGAAATGCTATAGTCTGAAGCCATTGGTAATCCAGCATATATTTTTCTAATACCAGTTTGTGCAAAATCTTGTTCATCTTTTACAATTGCCATAGTAGTTGAAAAACCACCCATAGAATGTCCTGCTACACCTATAATTCCATTTCCATTCTCGTCCTTCAGGACATAATCTTGTTTGTACATATATTGCACAGCATCATATAAACTTACTGGCCAAAAAGTAAAAAATGCACCAGAAGCATTATATTCTTTCCCGTACAAAGAATGTCCATGTTCGTACATGTCGAGTGCAAGAACTACAAAACCTCTTCTAGACATTTCAATTGCTGCAGCATCTTGCATTTCAGCAGAATTTAAGTAACCGTGTGTTGTAATTATAGTGGGTTTAGGATTACTGGAATTTGCATCTTTCGGCATGTAAAGCAAACCAGAGAGTGTGCCATTTTCTGTATCGAACTTTATACGAGTAACTTTAACATTATAAAATGAGGTGTTAAACATTTGAGCTAAAAAACTTCCTAAGATTATAAGAATTAATGAGACCATAATAAGTTTTTTCCCTGTGTTTTTCCTATTTACTTCCATGAAAATCCCCCCTTTTTTAAGGATAAATTTTCTATAAGGTTATGTAAAAATAAATGGCCATTTACCTTCTACAGGTAAACGGCCTCTCCAAGCTCTCCAAGCCTCTTATTGATGATTATAACATAAAAATTATGTTTAATTATTTTTTCATTTTTTTTTATATCTAGTAACAACTTATTTGATTGTGAATATAATTTTGAAAATTCCTTGTGGTGGAAAATAATGTGTTAAGAATCAAGATTAAGTTTGTTTATTGTTTTATTTTGTCCTCTTTCAACAAATGTTCCAGATAGTTAAGATTTAATAATTATGAAAGACTTATTTCTTCATCAAATCATATTATTGTATATTCTTGATTTGTTGGTTTTTTAACCAATCAACTTTGTTTACAATTTTTGTACAATACGTTATTATGAAATACACATAACATATCTACGTTTTGTTCTAATAAGTTGTTTTTGTTGAGGAGTCTAAGTCATTTGCATTATGATAATTCCTTGTGTTTTTAAGTGTTTTTACTACTCATTAACTTGTTACTTATACACTGGGCAGTTGCTGAGGACTTTCTTAATCTTGAAAAAGGCAGATTTTTAAAATTATGTAATTTTTAGGTATAATATTGTTAAAGAACAAATCCCGTGAATAGTCAAAGAGAGGTGAAATAGTGAATATAGAGAAACTAAGAAAATTTTGGCAAGAAGATAATTACTTTGATATTGCAATTGATGAATACAAAAAATTTAAAAATACTAATATTTACAATGAGCAATATAAAAAAGAAATTCTTTCAGAATTAAATAGTTTTTTTAAAAAAATTGAGATAAATTCAGATAATGTAAATGAAGTAATTGAAAGGTTAAAAAATTCTAATCCATCTAAAGGAAGCTTTGTTCATTGGATAGAAATAGACAATCTTTTAAAAATTACTAGAAGTTTTCCTGAAACTATGGCAAATGCTTTGAACGTATTATATGACGGAAGCTTTGTTTTAATTGAAAAGTTAAAGGAATTTGAGCAGATTATAAAAGAAGTTAAGCCAAATTTTCGATTGGGGACACCATTAATAGGTTATCTTCTAGCAAGTTTTGATTATGAAAAATATCCGTTATACAAAGATGAAATATTTAAAAATCTGTTGAATTTTTTCAATATTGAATGGAATTTTGAAAATACTATCGAAAAGTATTTTTCATATTTTCAGACTTGTAATTTGCTTAAAGATTATTTTGTAGAAAAAGGGTATTTGAAAAATCCAAATATCTTAGATATTCAAGATTTTATTTATTGTGTTTTTTCAAGTGATTATCAAGAATTATTATTTAAATTAAATCTCAAGTATTTGCATGAAAAATCTAAATTATTGTATAAATTTGAAAATGATATCGATTTATTTATGAATTATTTGAATAATTTAGATAAAGGCTATTTAGAATATCTTTATGAAAAATATACTGATAGTGAGAAGGTAAATTTAATTAGAGCTAAAATAATAGAATTGTTGATTAATAATAAAAAATTAACAGTTGAAAAACTTGAAGAAATTAAAGAAGCAATAAGTAATTTGTACGATAAGGATATATTAGTAGTTTGGAATAATTTTAGGATTCTTTTTCCTTTATATTATGAAAAATACAAAAAAAGGATAAAAATAATTCTAAAAAATATTGCCGGAATTCTAAAAAGTCTAGTAGCTGAAAATATCGATAGAAATTTGAAATTAAAGACTCATATTGTGGATTTTTATGGAGCACAAAATTTTGGAAAAGACGAATGTTGGGTTGCTTTATTTCCAGAAGAAAAGGCTAGTCATAAAAAATCTGCACAGCTTTTTTTAATTGTATTTCCTGAAAAGATAGAGTATGGCCTTATACTAGGTTGGGATGTAAGGAAAGGAAAAAAGTCCCAAGGATATTTCGATGATGTGGAACACAAAACTTCAGCAGATGAATTAAGTTTAAATGTTTTGCTAAACAAATATAAAGAAATTTTCCCAAAATTCCTTGAAATTAACGGGTTAGATTCTTCAAAAGTAATTAACTCCTCCAGTTATAAAGGATTAGAAACAAAAGATAAAATTGTTAGTACTAGTGGGATAATTTCACAAATAGATTGGAACAAGTTTAGTATAAAGAACTTATATTTTGAAAATAGTGAATTACTAGTAAGTCAAATTTTAATATCCTTAAAATCTGGAAAACATATTATTTTAGTTGGTCCTCCGGGAACTGGAAAATCAAAACTTGCAAAAGAAATTTGTGAAAGTTTGGGGATAAGTTATGAGTTCACAACTGCATTATCTGATTGGTCAACTTTTGACACAATAGGTGGTTATAAACCTAATCCAGATGGAACTTTGTATTTTGAAGAGGGCATATTTTTAAAAACATTAATGAACAAAAATCATAAAGAATTAAAGTGGCTAATTATAGATGAAATAAATAGAGCAGATATTGATAAAGCTTTTGGACCATTACTTTCGGTTTTAACTGGTGATCAGGTAGTTTTGAGTTTTAAATCAAGATCTGGAGATAATATAAAAATTGTTCCAGAAACTGATGGAAACATTATTATAGAAAACGATAACATATATGTTCTTCCAAAAGATTTTAGAATTATTGGTACTATGAATACTTACGATAAAACTTCGTTATATGAATTAAGTTACGCTTTTATGAGACGTTTTGCTTTTGTTTACATTGGTGTTCCTAAAAATATAAATAGTGATGTGTTGGAAAACTATTTGGAAAAATGGGATATCAAAAAAAGTGTAGGATTAAGAGATAGTCTTGCTGAAATTTGGAATATAGTTAATAAATATAGGTTAATTGGTCCTGCTGTTATAAGAGATATCGCTGAATATGTGGAAAACGGTGGTGATTACACTTCAGCATTAGTTTTATATGTTTTACCCCAGTTTGAAGGATTGTCAGAGACTAAAATCAAAAATTTTGTAAGTGAGCTTGTTAAATCTAGTATTGGAGAATTTTCCAATCAAAAAGATGTTTTAACTGAGTTTATTAAAGATTTTTTTGGTATTAGTATGGAGTGAGCAGATGAAAACTCCAAAAGAATTATTAGTTAAAGAAATTGGTTCTGATTTGATTAATTATTTAAAGTCTGGAACAATTTCTGTAAATAGTTTTTTGAAGGTTTTAAATCTTAATATAGAAAACCTTCAAGATTTACTTAAAATACATTATATTCTTTTAAAAGATGTAAGAGAATACATTTTTTCACTTCCAGAGCTAATCAGAAAGTTAAGAGTGTCCACTAATGTTAGTAAAGAATACTCCTATGAAGGTGTTAAAGGCCAAATCGATTGGCAAGATACAATAAAGGAAAGGCTTAAGAGAAATTATAAGGATAGAACTTTATATTGTAAAAATGAAAGAAATAAATATTACAATACAAAAGAAAATATAATTTTGAAAAAGTTTTTAGAGACAGTTTACAAAATAATTTTTGAAGAAATAAAAATGGAAAGGTTTACAAATTACGAATGGTATAGAGATGGGAAAATTATTAATGGTACTGTTAAAAATATTTACGAAAAAAACATATACATGAATAGAATTAATCTTGAAGATATAAAAATTACAGAAAGAATGCTAGAAGATGTATCAAAAAATAGAAATATTCTCTATGCTAAAGCAGCAAAACTTTTAAAAAAATATTATGAAATAGTAAATTTAAAAGTTCCTATAGATGAGTTGAAAAGTGTATTTGAAAAAACATTTATTGAAATAGCAGATGAGAATACGCTTTTTGAACTTTATTGGATAGTAAAAATTATTAAAAGCAATGCAAGTAATTACAAAATGTATATAATGGATGATAAGAATAATAAGGTAGCAACTTGGGAAGATGAAAATTTTACCTATACTATATATCACAATAGCACAGGCTCTTCTGAATTATTTTTCAATATTTATTTAGACGAGGTGAAAGATTTAATAAATAAAAATGAATATATAACAAGACTTACAAGTGTGATAAATGAATTTTCGAAAATTAGGAAAGAACTATTTGGAATTAGAAAAGAAAATAACCTGTGGAATGGAAGACCTGACATATTATTAGAAATAAGAGATAATAAAACGGGTGAAATTAAGAAAATTATAATTGGTGAAGTTAAATATACTACTGATCAAGATTATATGCTTGAAGGGGTACGACAACTTCTTGAATATATACATTTTATAAAATATAAAGACAACGAATATATCTATAAAAACAAACAAATACAAATAGAGGGATTTTTATTTGTTGATAATATACCCTTTAATGACATTGATGATAGTTTGATAAAGATTTATAGCATAGACAATAAAAATATTAAAGTAAATGTTTAAAAGTAGGGGAAGGAATAGTTTGTGTCAACTTTTGGAAATGTCTTTTAATTATCTAGTAAGGCCAAACATTGTGGATGGGAAATAGCATTTTATTCTTATGGTAATATATTTGATTTTGAAAGTTTAAAACTAATTTGTTATTTACTTGACCAAATTGATGAAAGAAATATAAAAAGTTAGGAAAAGGGAGATTTCCAGTGTCTTTTAGAAAAAACTTATAGAAATAAACCAATTAAGTAGGTTCAACTGTATATTTTCTGATGGAGATTATTTGTTCTGTTATTTTGATGAGAAAGGGTATAGCGGCCTTTATTATGTTCAGAGAAGTCCACCGTTTAGCAGGGTAAAATTGGTAGATGAAGATTTTTCAATAGATCTTTTAAAAGAAAAGAAGCCAGGAGTAACAGGATATGTAATAGCAACAAAAGTATTAACAGACGAAAAATAGGAAAAATTTTACCCAGGAGAACTTATTATTTTTAAAGATGGTGAGATTGTTTATTCGAATAAACATGATGTTTGAATAATATGCAAAAATGAATTTTTTTTAATTTATTTTCATAATTGACAACTTAAGGTATGAATTATTTGATAAAATAATAACGGAGTAGTTATTGCATATACGATTCACTTTATGTTATATAGTTTTGTCTTAAAGTATAGAAGAAATTAAATTTTCAAGGAATAGTGAAAAATTATCATTATTGTAAAAAATAAAAATATAAGGAGTGTAGGAGATGGAGAGTGAAAAATTAAAAGAAAAGTTGAGAGAAAAACTCAGAGAATTATTTCGATTTGAGAGTGAAGATTTAGATTTTGGAATTTATCGATTAACGAATTACAAAAGGAGAGAAATTGAAAACTTCATTAACAAGGATTTAATAGAAGAAATTCAGAAACAGCTCCAATTACTTGGAGAAGAGGAAAGTCAAAAAATAAAAGAAGAATTTGAAAAAACAAAACAGGAAATAAAGATAACGCTTGGTGAAGATGCTTTTGAAAATGGTGAATTAAATGAGAATTTTAAAAATACTCCTTTAGCAAAGAAATATTACGAGAAGAAAAAACAATTAGAAAATATGGAAATTTCAGAAGATTTAGAAAGGCAAATTTACAACCATATAATCAATTTCTTTTCCAGATATTACGACAAAGGAGATTTTATAAGTAAAAGAAGGTATGGAAAAAACGAAAAGTACGTGGTTCCTTATAACGGAGAAGAAGTTCTACTCTATTGGACAAACAAGGATCAGTATTACATAAAAACCACGGAATATTTTAGAAAATATACATTCAAGGTTAAAGGACTAACTGTCAATTTTAAGGTTGTTGAGGCAGAAGAAGAAAAAGCAAATATAAAATCCCAGGAAAAGAAATTTTTTGTTTTGAATGAAAAAATATTTGATTTTGATGAAAAAAATAAAAAATTAAATATTTATTTCGAATATAGAACTTTAAATAATGAAGAAACAGAGAAATATAAACAAGGTCAAACAGTGTCTCAAGATAGAATAAATGAAGAGATTGTAAGAATCTTAGACAACAAAACTCAACAAAACATTTTGACGAGATTGATTTTTGAAAGAGAAGGCGAGAAAACTTTAATAGAAAAACATCTTTACAGATATACAAGAAGAAACACAACTGATTATTTTATTCATAAAGATTTGAAAGGATTTTTAGAAAGGGAATTAGATTTCTACATCAAAAATGAGTTTTTACAATTAGAAGATTTGCAGGTTTTGGAGGAAAGCGGGTATTTTGACAAATTAAGGCTTTATCTAATCGGAGTTAGAGCTTTCAGAAACATTGCTTTAAAGATAATTGAGTTTTTGGCACAGATTGAAAACTTCCAGAAGAAGTTATGGGAGAAAAAGAAGTTTGTTATTGATACACATTATGTAATTACTTTGGATAAGATTAAAGAGTATGCGGGAGAAGAGTTCCTAGAAAGTATTTTAGATGAGATTTTAAACAATGAAAAGCAATTAAAAGAGTGGAAAGAATTGTTTGGGATAGATATTAAGGGAAAAGATGACTTAATTCTAAATAATGGGCAGTTGCAATTAAACGGAAAAGAATGGAAGAAATTGCCAATAGATACAAAATACTTTGATGAAGAATTTAAGTGGAAATTGTTAGTTTCTTTGAGTAAAAATAATGATTTAGATGAGATTTTAGATGGAGTTTTAATCAAAAGTGAAAACTTTCATGCTTTGAATTTGCTTTTGAACAAATACTACGAGAAAGTGCAGACGATTTATATTGATCCGCCGTTTAATACAAAAACATCTGAAATCTTATATAAAAACGGATATAAACATTCCACATGGCTGACTTTGATGGAAAATAGAATTTATTTGGCAAGAAAATTTATTTCTGAAAATGGAATTTTTATTTCAGCAATTGATGAGACAGAAGTAAGGTATTTGATGAATTTATGTGATCAGATATTTAATAAAAAAAATAGAATTGGAACAATAATTGTTTTGGCAAATCCTCAAGGAAGAGTTGATCGTAAATTATCATTAACTTCGGAGTATAACCTTATTTATGCTAAGAATATAGAGAAAACGCCTGATTTGGGAATATCTAAAGAAGGTAAATGGACAAATTTGAAAAGAACAGGAACGAATTCAAGAAGAGAGGACAGACCTTTAAGATTTTATCCAATCCTTTTGAAGGAAGGAAAAATTTTTATGATAACTGATGAAGAATATTCTAAAATTTATGACAAAGAAAAAAAACAGTTTAATGATGATTTTTTAAAAACAATTGTTGATAAATACTCTAAACAAGGATACGATGTTATTCTTCCTATGAGCAATTCGGGAGAATATTTAGTTTGGCAAAGAGAGTTTGAAAGGGTGAAAAGAGAAAAAGATTTCTACAAAATAATAAATGGAAATATATATACTCCTCCTATTAATGTAAAAACTCCAAAAACGATATGGATTGATCCAAAGTATTCAAACCCAGAATATGGAACTGAATCACTCAAACATTTAATCTGGAATAAAAACATAGATGTATCAAAAAATACGCCAAAGAGTGTTTTCACAGTTTCTGATTTTTGTAATTTAATACCTTCAAATTATATCCTTGACTTCTTCGCAGGTTCAGGAACAACCGCTCATGCAATTATGAAACTGAACAAAGAAGATGGTGGAAAAAGAAAATTCATTCTTGTGGAAATGGCAGATTATTTTGACACTGTTATTATTCCAAGAATAAAGAAAGTAGCATATTCTTTTAACTGGAAAGAGGGAAAACCTCAAGATACAGATGGGATCGGTATTTTCTTCAAATACCATACATTAGAACAATACGAAGATGCTTTGGAAAACATTGAGTTTGAAGAAGCACAGGAAACACTTTACGAATTTTCTGATTACTTTGTCAAATACATGTTTGAATGGGAAACAAAAAGCAGTAAAACATTTCTTAATATTGATGATATGAAAGATCCATTTAATTACAAATTAAAAATTATAGAAAACTATCAACCAAAAACAGTTAATGTTGATTTGGTTGAGACATTTAATTACTTACTTGGTTTGCATGTTAAAGGCTATAAAGTTTTGGAAGAAAATGGCAGGAAGTATGTTTTTATATTTGGTAAGTGTAAAAGTCAACATAAAAATGTATAAAAAAGGGAAAATAAAAATGTACAAAAAAAGGATTATTGTTGTTTAGAAGAATTAGAGAAAAATTCAAGTTTTTCCTTTAATCTATAAGATTTTCCTTTAATTAAGATTACGTGGGAATGGTGTAATAGTCTATCTAATATTGCTTGAGATAGTACAGGAGAACCAAATATCTCGCTCCATTCTGAGAACGGAGTATTGGTTGTTATTATTGTTGAATGTTTTTCATATCTTTTTGAGATTAGTTGGAAGAATATATTTGCTCCATCTTTATCTATTGGTAAATATCCTATTTCATCTATTATTAATACTTTGTATTTTGCAAAGTGTTTAAGTCTTACTTCTAATCTATTTTCTTTTAGAGCTTTTTTCAATTGAGCTATTAATTCT
>NZ_FQXN01000003.1 GCF_900129985.1 Thermosipho atlanticus DSM 15807
GGGAATAATTCAAAGCATGTCAAGAAAGGGAATACCACAAGACAATGGACCTGTAGAAAGCTTCTTTAGTCATTTTAAAGAAGAATTGGTAAAGATACATGTGGAAAAAACAAAAGAAGAATACAAGAGGTTGATATCAGAATATATAAGATTTTACAATGAAGAGAGGTATCAAAAAAGACTAAACAACATGGCTCCGGTGGAGTACCGAAGCCATGCTGTTTGAAAAATTAATAAATTGATTTTTTTTTATTTGTCCCACTTCCGGGGGTAAGTCCATAAATAGGGGCTTATTTCTTTATTAATGTTAGGAATTATTTTTTTTAAGGGTTAGATACATTGTAGGGATGAGATATGTCCAGTATGCGATTGTTTCAATAAGAGAAGGATTACCATTGTATCCGAATAATCCTTTCAAAATGCTTCCTAAAGGTCCATTTTCATTTATAAAAGAGTTAATATCATAGATATGTTCAATTATTATTGGTATGATATATGCTTCTTGAAGTTCATGAATACCATATGCGATTAAACCCGAGGCGAATAAGATTAAAAGAATGTTTGTTATTTTGAAAAAAGTTGAAATATTAATTTTCAATATACCTTTATAAAAAGAATAGCCTATGAAAATAGCAAATAAAATTCCTGTAAAGCCAAATACTATATCCAATGAGTTATCACCTGGAATTGCCGCAAGAAAAATTACTGTTTCGACTCCTTCACGTAATATATTTACTAAAGTTACGAGCATAAGAATTAAAGAAAAGTTTTTAGTATTAAAATTTTTCTTTAATTGGTTGGTTATATTCAAAATGAAATTTTCCTTTGTGTTAATCCAAAGAATAAGGCTAGAAATAAGTAAAGCACCAATAAGTGCAACAAATCCTTCAAATATTTCAGAAGCACGATCACCGAGGTTTTCATTAAGAAGTTTGAAAAAGAAGCCGAAAATTAAACTCAGGATAATACCAGAAAATACACCAAACCATACGTTCTTTTTGAATTTATTTGCCTTATTTTTATTGAGAAATGCAAAAAGTATACCAACTATGAGTGCTGCTTCAAGCGTTTCTCTAAAAGTGATCAAAAATACTGCCATAGATTCACCTCCCCAAAATGTTATTGAGACTCAGTTGCAATATTATTATCTCATAGATGAAATTTTAGTCAAGCTATTGACTAAAAAAAGTTTTTAGGTTAATATATTATTGACCCCTACTCGGTTGTGGGCGAAGCCCCTACTTGGTAGAGGGAATAAATTGTGGAGGTGTAGAAAAGATGGACAAAAAAGAAATCATTAAAGAATTTCAAATTCATGAAGGTGACACGGGAAGCACAGAAGTTCAAATTGCCCTTTTAACTGCTAGAATTAGGCACTTGACAGAACATCTAAAAAAGCATCCAAAGGATTTTCATTCTAGAAGAGGACTTATGAAATTAGTTGGTAGAAGAAGAAAGATTTTGAAATATTTAAGAAACAAGAATCCAGAAGCTTACAAAACAGTAATTCAGAAACTAGGATTAAGAAAATAATTAACGGGGGAGGTTTTAAAACCTCCCCAAATTTTTAAGGAGGGACATAAAAGATTGAATATAAAAGATTTTGATTATTTGTTACCTGAAGAATTAATTGCTCAAAAACCAATTGAACCAAGGGATTCTTCCAGATTAATGGTTTTGAATAGAGAAAAAAGAGTTATAGAGCACAAAATATTTAGGGATATCATAAATTATTTGGGTGAAGGTGACCTTTTGATTAGAAATGTAACTAAGGTAATTCCGGCACGGTTATACGGTAGAAAAATAACGGGTGCAAAAATAGAGCTCCTCCTTTTAGAAAAGATTGATAAGGGAATTTGGGAAGCGTTGGTGAAACCTGGTAGTAAAGTTAAAAAGGGTACTAAAATAATTTTTGGTGAAGATTTAGAAGCAATTTGTAGAGGTTGGGGTGAAGAAGGTTCAAGAATTATAGAATTTAATACTGATAATGAAGAAGATATTTTTAAATATGGTAAGGCACCTTTTCCTCATTATATAAAAAATGAGAATATTTCTTTTGAGAGATACCAAACAGTATATTCAAAAGAAATTGGTTCAGTAGCTGCTCCCACGGCAGGATTGCACTTTACTAAGGGATTATTGCAAAAATTAAAAAGTAAAGGAGTTGTGTTTGCTGATGTAGTGTTGCATGTTGGACTTGGAACTTTTAGACCTGTTAAAGTGGAAAATATTGAAAATCATAAAATGCATTCAGAAACTTATTATGTGCCAAAAGAAACGGTAAAAAAGATAAAAGAATTTAAAAAAAATAAAGGAAGAATTATTGCGGTTGGTACTACTAGTGTGAGAACTCTCGAAACAATAGCTAGGCTTCCTGAGCAAGAACATTATCATGGAAAAACAGATATTTTTATTTATCCACCGTTTGAATTTAGATTAACCGACGCAATTATAACAAATTTTCATCTTCCAAAATCGACATTATTAATGTTGGTTTCAGCATTTGCGGGTAGAGAATTTATATTAGAAGCATATAAAATTGCTGTGCAAGAAAAATACAGATTTTTTTCATTTGGTGATGCTTGTTTTATTTATTAAATTTTACAATTTAGAATATTTAGTAAAACAAATTATATCTTTAAAAGTTAATTAATCTATATTTTAAAATGAATAAAGAAACTTATTTAAATGTTACAATTTAGAAAAAAAACAATATTAACTGTAACTTTTGAAACGAGTAAGTCACATGTTAAATATAAGTAAATATGTTATAATGATAACAGTGATAAATAAAAATGGAGGTGTTGTAATGAAAAAGGTTAATAATGATGACCTAAAAAAGTTTATAGAATATTTAAACGTTCAAAACATCTCTGAGAATACTAAAAAAAATTATATATCAATGGTTGAATCCTTTTTAGATTTTGTAGATGGTGAAGTTACAGTTAATAACGTGAAAAGATGGCTTGATAAGATAAGAAGTAGTTATAAACATACTGCATGGAGACAATATTTTGTTCCATTGCGTTCATTTCTGCAAAGATTTTATCCTTTGATTTTTTCTGAAGTTGTAGAAGATTTAAAAGTGCCTTACAAAAAAGCAGATTACGAAATGATTTCTATTTTGGATTTCTGGAAATTGTATGAGGAAGCAGAAAAAATGGCTAAAAGAGGTAACGAAAAGTATGTTTTACTTGTGGGACTTGCAGGTATTATTGGCTTGAAATCTGGAGAAATTGTTAATTTAAAGGGTACAGATATTCAGGGTGACAAGTTATTTGTTAAAGGAACTAATATTATAACTTATCAAATTGTTCCTCCTATAAATGAATGGTTGAAGAAGTATGAAGGAAAAGATGTTTATTTGATTTCAACTTCTGAGGGTAAACCTGTAAAACCCTCCTATTTAGCTTTAATGTTAAGAGGTTTGCAAAAAAAAGTCGAGATAAGTTTCTCAAAGCCCTTGTCAGTTGAAATTTTGAGAAATGTCGCTGTTGGTAGGCAGGTAATTTCGCAACCTTCGCTTCCATATGTCATGGATCTTTTTAAATATAATTCTACAAAAACAATAGAAGATATAGCAAGATATATTGCCGAAAGAGGAGATTTGAGAACTATTTTATCGGTAGAAGTGGTTGAAGATTTAAATCCAATTTTAGAATTTTTCAGTAAATTAGCTATACCAGTTAGAAAAGTTGAAAACGCTTATATCGTTTCCAGAACAGCTTATATCAAAAGAGGGGAAAAATTTTCTAGGCTTAATACAATTTTTGTTGTTAGGAAACTTGATGAATGGCAAAGTTTTATTGAAAAACTTGGTTATGAAGTTAAAAGGAGAAAAGGTGAAAACTACTTTATCTTTTTGGTTGGAAGATTGAGAGTAGCATTTTACGAATATCCAGAAATTTGATGTATGAAAACCTCCCACGTCTATGGGAGGTTTTATTTATAGATTTTTTCAATATAAGGGCTTGTAAAAGCTCGGAGTGCGCATCCATATGACATGCGGAATTTTACAATGTCTCCAAGCTTATATTGTTGTGAAGAATTTGTAATATCTACAATTGTATGATCACTAGAAGCGTGAAGTATTTCAAGCTCTTTATCAAAAGGTTTTAATCCAGTAGGATCGATATCTTGTTCACCCATAGCAAGGATCAATCGTTTTCTCCAGCCTTTGTCTTCAAAGTGTGGAATTCTTCCCATCGAATCTCTCCCAATTTTTCCTACAGGAATCGATGGTTTATAATCAATTTCGATAATTTCAGCTTCTAAGATAACAGTATCTTGTGAAAGGTAGGAAATTTCCCGATGTCCAGTTGCATCAGTTCCTAGTAAAAGTGCTTCCCCAATTCTGAACTGATTGATTTCACTCGGTAGTTCACCAGATTCAACTAATTTTAAGGCAACTGTATTACCACCAGAAACTATCAACTTTTTACCTAATTTTTTTTCAAGATATTTTTTAATCTTTACCAGTATATTCATATTTTCTTTTGTAGGAAGAACTCCTCCGAAACATCCAAGATTTGTTCCAATTCCTCTAATGGTAACAGTCGACAATCTTTTAGATAAATTTAAAATCTTTTCCGGGGCTTCTTCATACCAAATTCCTTCTCTTAAATCTCCAACATCTATCATATATATAATTTGAATATTTTTATCATATTTTTTTGCAACCTCTTCAACTTTAAGCACGGTTTCTTCTTCTGACACCAATATTTCATCAACATAGTTAACTACTTCTTCAATTTCTGAAAGCATAGGGATTCTGAGTAATTGAAAAGGGCCGGGGATATTATTTTGAACCATTCTTTTGATATTTGAAAGTCTTGAATCTCCCAAAATTTTTATACCTGCTTTTTTTAATACCCAAGCAATTTTTGGATCTCCAAGAACGAGTTTTGTGACTCCTACAAGTTCAATATTATTTTTTCCACATAAATTTTGTAATGTTAAAGCATTTTGGTAAATTTTTTCTAAATCTATTATTAATCGGGGGTAGGACACATAATCGCCTCCTTGAGTATGTTCTATAAGTATTTTAATTGAAAAATAATTTTTTGTAAATATATCAAAAAAATTAATTTAAAAAGTTTTTATAAAGGTTTATGTAATTTCCTCCGAAAATCATTTCAATTTCTTTTGGTGAGAAACCTTTCTTAATAAGGATTTCGCGAAGCTTGAAGAGAGATCTATAACCTGATAAAGAATCCTTAGGAGAATTTCTAAATGCATCACAAAAATCAAGACCCAATGCTATGTATTCAACACCAACTAGTTTAGAAATATGCTCTATATGTTTTGAAAGACCAATTTCATTATTTTCTTCTTCTTTCTCAGTCACGAACATTCCGTTAGCATTTATACCTATTATTCCCCCAGTTTGAGCAATAGCTTTGATTTGTTCATCAGTTAAGTTACGTGGAGAATCATAAATTTTTCTTGCATTTGAATGTGAAGCAATTACTGGCCTGTTTGAAAGTTTCAAAACATCCCAGAATCCGGTTTCATTTAAATGACTTACATCAATTAACATTCCAAGTTTTTGGGCTTCTTTGACGACTTTCTTGCCGAAATTTGTAAGTCCTCCATTTGAGTTTGTTTCTATACCATCGGCAACATAAGTTCTTCTATTCCATGTTAAGCCTAAAAAACGTACTCCCAAATTAAAAAAAATTCTTAATAGATAAATATCTTCATAAATTGGTTCTGAACCTTCGAATGAAAGCATAATTCCCAATAAGTTATTATCAATTGCGTATTTTACATCTTCATAATTTTTGCATAAAATATATTTATTTTCATTTTCTTCAATTTCATAGTAAAGTGAACTAATTTGATCAAGTGCAATTCTAAGTGACATTTCGGGAATATATTCATTCATGATGTAAAGGGAGGAAACAATTATATTTACACCACCCTCTTTTATATCATTTAGAAAATACTTTTTGATGATATTACTTTCACCTTTTCTTCTGCGCTCGAAAACAAGAGGAAGGAGGTCAAAATGACCATCAATTATTACCATGTCATCACTCCTTTTAGTAAAAATAAAAAAGGTGGGACATTCCCACCTTCTTATTTTCCGGCAATATCTATTTCTTCTATTAAAACACTCGGCGTTATAGTCCCTAGAGTTACGAGAATATCATTACCAACATCTTCGATTTTTTTAATAAGTTCAAGGAAATTCCCTGAGATGGTTATTTGTTCTACCGCTCCAATGATTTTACCGTTATCAACTTTGTATCCCCTAGCTCCAAGAGAAAAATCACCTGATATAGGGTTTGCTCCCGAATGCATACCATCTACACTTGTTATAATTAGTCCGTTATCAAGTTTTTTAACAAGGTCGTCGAACGAGCTATTTCCAGGTTGTACCATAAGGTTAATTGGTCCGATTCCTGTCCGTCCAATTGCGTTTCCTGTGGGTTCAACTTTATCCTTTTTAGCAGTTTTTAAATTGTGAAGAAAAGTTTTCAAAACACCATTCTCAATTATAGCTTTTTCTTTTGTAGGAACTCCCTCATCATCAAAAGATCTATTTGTAATGCTTAGGGGATGATACGGAGTATCTATAATGGTTAGCACATCGTTTGAAATCTTTTTATTTAATTTTCCTTTCAAAGGTGACATATTTTTTTGAACATTCTCAGCAGAAATCATTGATTTAAAAAGCCCTAGCATACTGTCAAAGGCAGTGTTTCTGATAATGACTCTGTATTTTCCGCTTTTAACAGTTTTAGCTCCCAAAAGTGATAGAGCTTCATTACAAGCTTTTTTCCCTATTTCTTCTGGATCTAAATCTTCAGGATTTTTTCCAACTTTCATCCAAAAACCAGAATGATTACTACTATCTTGAGATATTGCCATTGCGAAACTATATGCTCCATCGGATTTAGTTTCTAAGTCAAGTCCTAATGTGTTAGAGAGTTTTTTGGTGAATGTAAAATGTTGAAAAAGGGCGTAAGGAACCATAACTATCTTTTTGTCACATTTTGCTGATGCATAAAGTTTTTTTACGAACTCAATTTTTTCTTTAACAGTAAGTTTTTCAAATTTTCCTGAGTAGGTTTGTATTTTTAAATAATTTCCTTTACCATCATAAAAGAAATTTTCGTCTTCACTATCAATTATTTTCCAATTGCTTACTGCTTCGTAAAATGTTTCTTCAGGATTTTCTAAAGTTTCAGTTGTAGATTTTCCAATTTTTCCATTTTTTAGGACTTTTAAAACAACAAAAAATTTAGATGCGTCAGTGTATTGATCAATGTCATCATTTGCATATCTTATTGAAAATTCACGTTCGTCGTTAAATTCTATTTGAGCTTCGAACCCTTCTTTTTTTGAAAGAGTGAAAATTTTTTCTTTGAATTCATTGTATGTCATTTATTTCGCCCCCCAACAGTTATTTCAGAAACTCTTATGGTAGGTTGTCCTACGTCTGCAGGAATGGAACCAGAAACTGAACCACACATTCCTTGACCTCTATCTATATCGTTTCCCACCATGTCGATTTTTTGTATTATTTCATATCCTTTTCCTATTAAAGTTGCTCCTTTTACTGGTTTAGTTATTCTTCCATTTTCTATTAGATAGGCTTCCATTACTGCAAAATTAAATTCACCAGTACCGGGAATTACCGAACCACCTCCCATAGTTTTTGCATAAAGGCCATATTCTGTTGCAGCGATTATTTCTTCAGGATAGTAATCTCCAGGAAGGATAAATGTGTTACTCATTCTTGATGTAGGTGCAAATGTGTAATCTTGTCTTCTCCCACTTCCTGTACTTTTCATTCCCATTCTTCTTCCACCGAGTTTATCGATCAAATATCCAACTAATATACCTTTATCAATTAGCAGATTTCTTTGTGTAGGAGTTCCTTCATCATCAATATTTGCTGAACCCCAAGCATTTGGAATTGTTGCATCGTCAACTGCCGAAACACATTCAGCAGCAACTTTTTGACCTAATTTTCCTGCAAAAACAGATGCGCCTTTTGCAACTGCTGTCGCTTCTAAAGCGTGTCCTACAGCTTCATGAAAGATGACACCACCAAATTCATTGGAAATTACAACAGGCATTTTCCCTGCAGGTGCTGGTTCAGCATCTACCATTCTAACTGCGATTCTTGCAGCCCTTTTTGCTGCATCTTCAACGTTTAATCTATCAAAGAATTCAAAACCCATTCCTGCACCTGGACCGTAAAATCCTCTTTCCATATTTCCATTGTGCTCTGCTATAGCACTTATCATTAGCCTTGTTCTAATTCTTCTATCTTCGGCCCATACACCTTCAGAATTGGTAACTAATATTTCTTGATCATAGTCCCAGTACATAATTGCAACTTGCTTGATTAGTTTTGAAAAGTTCTTAGCTGAATAATATGCTCTTTTCATTACTTCTACTTTTTTATTTTTTTCAACATCTTTTGGATAAAAATAAACAATATGCTTGTTTTTTAATTTTTTATCATCGAAATCAAGTACAATATCATTTAATTTGCTTTCACCGAGGGCTTCACCCACTCTTTTTGCAACTGAAAGCAAATTTTCCCTTTCAAGAACGTTAGTATATGCATATATAGCTTTGTTGTTCAAAAATCCTCTTATGCCTACGCCGACAATTGTGCCAGTGCTTGCATTTTCCAATTTTCCGTCTTTTAATTCGAATTTGCTTTCATATTTTTTTTCAACAAAAACTTCTGCAAAATCTCCTCCAAATTTAAGTACAGTTCCAATAACATCGTGAATAATACTCCTATCAAGCACTCTATCACTCCTTTCAGTTTTTTTCGATTAATCTTAATAGAGCTTTTGCAGCTAATAAAGTTCCGTCTTTTTCATAACCTTCAATTCCAAGCATAGTCCTTATTTCACCGACTTTTACACCAGTTTCAAACATTTTTTCAATAAATATTTTTGCAATCTTATGATGTTTTTCTTTCATTTGTACTGCTCCAAATGGATTAGCAAAATAGGAGGTGGTAATGCCTACTTCAGAAGTTGTACCTTTAGCCATCCGTTTTCCTTCGGAAAAAACCTCTAAAGCTTCTTGTGGAGTTTTGAAAAATACAATTCTTTCACTGTCATTTTTTACTTCTGTATAATTGTTTGCATACAAAAAGTAGTCAATGGGTGTAGGCTGGATAATGTCTTTATAATTATTAAATGGAACAATAACTCTTGCATTTATTCTATCCGGATTCATAAATATACTTCTGTCCATCGTATGATACGCATATCCTGGTGGAAGATCATCAAGCCTTACAAAAGCGCCAGTTTCTGTTCCATATGCTACAACTTTTCCGTCCAAAATATCTAGACTACCCATGTCATCAATTATTATGTTAACTTCTGCGACTTCATCAAGTCTATTTAAAGCATCTAATGTTTCACTTTTTCCTGCTCCACTATCACCTACAAACATTGCGACAGCACTTTTTCCCGATTTTAGAGTAATTTTTGCCATTGAACCATGAATAGGGAGTTTGTTTCTGTCAATTTTAATTAGATTATGAACGGTTAATGTGGTTTTCTTCATATAGCCGAAATAATCGTTTTCATCAAAATCCGGAATTATTCCAACATATATATCATTTATTGAATCTTTAAAAACTACAGCATTTTTCCATTTTGTGTTGAACTTGAACCCAGGTATTAATTTAGGATTTACTCCGAATATAACAATACCATCGGGTTTTTTCATTCTAATAATTTTTGGTGAAGCAATTTCAAACAAATTAGCAAGGCCAGCGCCGTGAGCCAAATATTCTTTATGTACGATATTAAAAAACAACAAATCTCCAACCAAAATAGGAATTCTAAACCATTCATTTTTGGACAACTTTATTTTTTCTATAATTGAATCAGATTCTACTGGGATTATCCCCTTTCTTTTGTTAGATTTGGTATAAAAAATAGCTGGTGGATCAAAAATTGCTCCCCAGATAGTTGGAATTTTACCTAAGAATTGGTTATCAAAGCATTCGCATTTTATATAATCATATAAAAACATTACTTGGGCTCCACTTGGAAGTTGCCTCATCACTTTTGGAAATTCATTTGTGGTATTTGTAATTAATTGTCTATACATGTTTTTAATTACTGCTTTGAATTGATCTGCAACCATTGTCATTGTATATTCTAAACTAGCTCTTCTATTGTAATCATCTACATATTTTTCATACCTGATCATAAATCTATGTTTATTTCTCCAGAATGAGTAGAAACTTTCTATAAATTTTTCGAGTTCTACTGGATTTACGTAGTCGAGTAAGTTTGTTATGTCTTTTATATTCCTCATTGATAAAAGATGAAGGTACTCAATTAATCTTTTTATATCGATTTCATTACCTATACGAAAAGGTTTTAAAGTTTTTAAAAGAGGGCTATTTTTTTCTACAATCAGATTCACAAACTCTTTCATCAATTCTTCAAATTTTCTATGTCCCATGATTTGACTAAAATTCGTATAAATAATTGAGCCATCAATAATAACAGTTCGATTCATTTTAAAACCTCCTTTAACAAACTATATAATCTGTCTTGGTTAATTAAGTATAAATAACCAACTAATACTTCAAACCCAGTACTTTTCCTATAAGCGGGATCGTTTCCATATTTACTTGCTCCTTTGCTGTTTATTCCTCTTTTAACAAATGATAACTCCTCTTCGTTTAAAAGTGGAAGGAGAGCATCTAATATCTCTGCTTGGTTTTTTCTATTAACAATACTGTGGGTGTTTTTATGAAGGTTATAAGCAGAGGTTTTCTTAAAATAGCTTAACTTTATGAACAAGTTAAAAACAGCATCTCCAATATATGCTAACGAATCAGTTGGAATTTCTCTAATATCAACATTTGGATGAACTTTCTCAAAAATATTCAACTTTCTCGCCTCCTAGTTTACTATAATTATACCTTAAAAATTTTTTTTGGTGTTAATATTGACTATTTTTTCAAAATATGATAAATTTAACTGTGTAGAGGGGCCGTAGCTCAATTGGGAGAGCGCTACCATGGCACGGTAGAGGCAGTGGGTTCGAATCCCATCGGCTCCACCATTAGGAAGGGAGGTTACACCTCCCTTCCTTTTTTTATATCTCATGTTAAACGATTGAGAAAACGAAAGAAATACGGTATTATTTAGGTATAATATCTGTTAATTACTAATAATCAAAGATATTCGGGCTTCACATTTTTGATATTTTTGGTAAACTTAAATTAGCAGTCGATTAATAAGAGTGATAACACAAAAATTTTGAAAGGGGGTACGACTATGAAAGTCAGACCATTGGGTTCAAGACTCTTAATTAAACCTATAACGGAAGAAAAAAGAACAGAAGGTGGAATTGTTCTTCCAGATACCGCAAAGGAAAAACCTATGAAGGCTGAAGTTATTGCTGTAGGTAACATAGAAGATTCAGATATTGAGATTAACGTTGGGGATAAAGTTATATTCTCGAAATATTCGGGTACGGAAATAAAGATTGAAGATGAAGATTACATTATTATTGATTTAGATGACATATTAGCAAAAATTGAAGACTAATAAACCGAGGAGGTGACGCGATATGGCAAAGTTGTTAAGATTCAGTGAAGAAGCAAGAAGAGCTCTTGAAAGAGGAGTTGATGCGGTAGCAGATGCAGTGAAAATTACATTGGGCCCCAAAGGTAGGAATGTAGTTATTGAAAAATCATGGGGTAGTCCAACAATTACTAACGATGGTGTTTCTATAGCAAAAGAAATTGAATTAGAAGATAAATTTGAAAATCTTGGAGCACAACTTGTTAAGGAAGTTGCAAGTAAGACAAATGATGTAGCAGGTGATGGTACAACAACAGCAACAGTTCTTGCACAAGCTATGATTAAAGAAGGAATTAAAAATGTTACTGCAGGAGCAAATCCAATACTTGTAAAAAGAGGAATTGAAAAAGCAGTAAAAGTTGCTGTTGAAGAAATCAAGAATATTTCTAAGAAACTAACAAGTTCCGATGATATTGCTCATGTAGCATCTATAAGCGCTAACAGTGAAGAAATTGGAAAGTTAATTGCTGAAGCAATGGAAAAAGTTGGAGAAGATGGTGTAATAACTGTTGAAGATAGCAAATCAATTGATACTTTTGTGGAATTTACCGAAGGTATGCAATTTGATAGAGGATACATATCTCCATATTTTGTAACTGATCCTGAAAAGATGGAAGTAGTTTACAATGAACCATTCATTCTTATTACTGACAGAAAACTTTCAAATATAAAACCACTTATTCCAATTCTTGAAAAAGTAGCTCAAACTGGAAAACCATTAGTAATTATTGCTGAAGATGTTGAAGGTGAAGCATTAACAACTCTTGTTCTCAATAAACTTAAAGGAACACTCAATACTGTAGCAGTAAAAGCACCTGGTTTTGGTGATAGGAGAAAGGCAATGCTTCAAGATATTGCAATTCTTACTGGTGGAATTGTTGCAAGTGAAGAGGTAGGAATTGATCTTGAAAAGTTAGAACTTACAGATCTTGGAAAAGCAGATGTTGTTAGGGTTAAGAAAGATGAAACAATAATTGTTGGTGGACACGGCGATCAAGAAGAAATTAAGAAGAGAATTTCTCAAATAAAAGCACAAATTGAACAAACAACTTCAGAATACGAAAAAGAAACTTTACAAGAAAGAATGGCAAAATTAGCTGGTGGAGTAGCTGTTATAAAAGTTGGTGCTGCAACTGAAACAGAATTAAAAGAGAAAAAACATAGAATTGAAGATGCTCTTAGTGCTACTAGGGCAGCAGTTGAAGAAGGAATTGTTCCTGGTGGAGGAATAACTTTACTTAGATCTAGAAAAGCAGTAGAAAAAGTTGTTGAAGAACTCGATGGTGACGAGAAAATTGGTGCAAAAATTGTTTACGAAGCTCTTTCAGCTCCAATCATTCAAATTGCTAAAAATGCAGGTTATGAAGGTGCAATAATTATTCATAAAGTTCTTGAAAAAGATGAACCTGCATATGGATTTGACGCATTACGTGGAGAATATTGTAACATGTTTGAACGTGGAATAATTGATCCTGCAAAAGTTACAAGAAGCGCTCTTCAAAATGCCGCTTCAATTGCTGGAATGCTCTTAACAACAGAAGTACTTGTTGTTGAAAAACCAGAACCAAAAAATAATACCCCAACACCAGAAATGCCAGAATATTAATTAAAGTAAAAAACTAATAAAGAGGGCTGGTACTCGTGCCAGCCCTCTTTTTATTTACACTGGATTAACAAAATAAATATTTACAATTTAAATAATTATGATATACTATAATTAGGATAAACTAATTAAGGAGGCGGAATTATGTCCAAATTACTTCAAGTAAATAATCTGCACGCAGTATTGAATGAAAATGACACGGAAATATTAAAAGGCGTTAATCTTGAAATGGATAAAGATGAACTCCATGTTATTATGGGCCCGAATGGTTCAGGAAAATCTACGTTAGCTAATGTAATTATGGGGAATTCAAAATATAGGGTTACTAGTGGTGATATTATATTCGAAGGTGAAAGTATAAAAGAACTTTCTACTGATGAAAGGGCTAAAAAAGGTATTTTTATGACTTTTCAAAATCCTTTTGAAATAGAAGGTATAAAATTTAGTACATTCTTAATTACTGCTTATAGAAAGCTTCATGGAGATCAAGAGTCATTTGCAGAATTAAATAATATTTTGAAAGATAGAGTGGAAAAATTGGCAGTTTCGGAAGATTTTCTTGATCGTTTCTTAAATTTTGGTTTTTCAGGTGGTGAAAAAAAGAAATCAGAAATTTTGCAAGCTTATTTTTTAAAACCGAAACTTTTGATACTAGATGAAATTGATTCAGGACTTGACGTTGATGCATTAAGAATTGTGGCGGAACAAATAAAAGAGATAAGAAAAAATGGAACGTCTGTTCTTATAATTACACATTACAAAAGAATATTAAATTATCTTGATGTTGATAAAGTTCATATATATATTGATGGTAAAATTGTGATGACTGGTGGTTTAGAACTTGCAAATGAAGTTGAAGAAAAAGGTTATACAATTGTTAAGGGGTGATGAAATGAATAATTTAGAGTTTAATGATGATAAATTTAATTATATTGCTGATATTGAAATTGAATATAAAACTTTACCGGGGTTAACAAAAGAAGTTATAGAAGAAATTTCTGATGTAAAAAATGAACCAGAATGGATGAAAGAATTAAGAATAAAATCATTGAAAATTTTTCAAACTTGGCATGATCCAAGGTTTGGGGTAGATATTTCAGAACTTGACTTAAATAAGATAATTCCTTACATTAAACCTAAGGCCAAGAAAACAGCTACTTGGGAGGAAGTTCCTGAGGAAATAAAAAATGCGTTTGATAAGCTGGGGATTCCTGAGGCTGAAAGAAAGTATTTTGCAGGAGTAGGAGCTCAATTCGATTCGGAAATCGTATATCAAAATATAAAAACAGAACTTCAAAAACTTGGAATTATTTTTTTGGATATGGAAACGGCAGTAAAAGAGTATCCAGATCTAGTAAAAGAATATTTTATGAAGCTGGTTCCACCACATGATCATAAATTTGCAGCTTTGCATGGGGCAATATGGAGTGGTGGAACATTTTTGTATGTTCCAAAGGGTGTGAAAGTTCCTTTGCCACTTCAAGCGTATTTTTTGATGAGTAATCCTGGAATGAGTCAACTCGAACATACAATTATTGTTGCAGACGAAGGTTCAGAGGTGACGTTTATAGAAGGTTGTTCAGCACCAAGGTATAATGTAATCAACCTTCACACTGGAATGGTTGAAATTTATGTAAAAAAAGATGCAAAAGTTAAATATATGACCATTCAAAATTGGAGTAAGAATACTTACAATTTGAATACTAAAAGAGCAATAATTGAAGAAAATGGAGTTATGTCTTGGGTTTCAGGTTCACTTGGCAGTATGAAAACAATGTTATATCCCATGACTATATTAAAAGGTAAAGGAGCAAAATCAGAGAGTTTAGGAATAACATATGCTGGACCTGGCCAACATATGGACACGGGTTCAAAAGTCGTGCATTTGGCTCCATATACAAGTTCCACAATTGATGCAAGAAGTATAAGTGTTGGTGGTGGTTGGGCATTTTATAGAGGATTACTTAGAATAGGAAAGGATGCCGAAAAAAGTAAATCTCATGTTCAATGTTCTGCTTTGATGTTAGATAATAAGTCGAAAAGTGATACAGTACCAATTATAGAGGTATATAACAGTAATTCTGATATTGGGCACGAAGCGAGAATTGGAAGAATAAAAGATGATCAGATTTTTTACTTGATGTCTCGAGGGCTAACTGAAGCTGAAGCAAAAAGTCTTATAGTAAAAGGATTTATTGAACCGATAGTGAAGAGCCTACCATTTGAATACGCTGTAGAGTTAAATAGGCTTATTGAAATGGAAATAGAATCATCAATAGGGTGAGGTGGAATATAATGGAAAAAAATCTTGAACTTATTTTAGAACATGAGAAAGCAATATTGACACCACCTAAAGAAGTTTTCGATGGTGATTATGATGAAAAAACCTTTATTAATGCACTTGAATCGTTAAAAAATAGTTATGCTAAAAAATATTTGGTGGAAAAATATGGAGAATATATAAAGTATGGTTTTCCTATATGGAAAAGAATGAAAATTGATAATATACAATTGCCAAATTATAAATATGAAAATTACTTTGAATCGTTAACTGAGAAACAACTTCGAACTATTTTGGAATATGATTTTGAAGGAAGTCATAGAAAGTATGTACTTCTTTCTGATGTGTTTTCTTCTAAGGGAAAATTTTACGAAATAAATAGTTCTGAAGTGCATATTAGTGAGTATTCAGATGAAATAACGAATGATTTCTACGAGATTTCAGATTCTTTAACACTTGTAAGAATTATAAGAAATAGAAGTTTTAGTAATAATACTGTAAGAATTCTTGTGAAAGATGGTGCAGATTTGAATCTTTATAATTTATACTTAACTGAGGAAAATTCGTTTGGAAACAGTAATTTGTTTATTTGGACTGAAAATAATGCAAAAGTAAAGGTAAGAGATTTTTTTGCAGGTAAAGGAAAATTGGCAAATTATTTAGGAATGAAAATGAATGGTAGGGGAGCTAATATAGATATAAAGCCTTACTTTCTTGGAGATGGAAACGCAATTTTTGATTTGTTGTATCTTTTAAGATTTGTAGGTCAAGAAAATATAGGTAAAGTAAAAGCAGAAGGAGCATTATCTGGAAAAGCAAAAATAATATTTCGTGGTATACTAGATATTAAAAGAGGAGCAAAAAATGTTGAAGCACAAGAGGAAGAAAAGTGTGTTTTATTGTCTAAAGATTCAACAATGGAAGCAATTCCTAGTTTACTTGTTGACGAGAATGAAATTGTTGCATCTCATGCTGCAAGTTCAGCACCGATTGATAGTGAATCGATCTTTTATTTGATGTCGAGAGGTTTTTCTGAAGAGGAAGCTAAAAAGTACATAATTAACGGTATTTTTGAATCATTAATAATTGAATTATCTAATTTTAACATTGAGGGGTTGATCAAGGGTGTTCTTGACAAATATACAAAATGATTTTCCCGTGCTTTCTAGAAAAGTTAATGGACATAGAATAGTTTATTTGGATAGTGCAGCAAGTAGCTTAAAACCAAGACAGGTAATTGATGAAATACATGATTTTTATTTAAATCATTATTCTAATGTTTATAGGGCTGTGCATACTTTGTCTTCTGAATCAACAGAAAGAGTTGAGAAAGCTAGAAATATTATTGCGTCTTTTTTGAATGTAAATCCTGAAGAAATAATTTTTACCAGTGGTACTACAATGTCTTTGAATACGATTGTTGAAAGTATGTTACGGTGTGGCTATTTAAGAAAAGATGATACTGTATTGGTTACCGCAGTGGAACATCATGCAAATTTTGTGCCTTGGGTAAGATTGTCAAAGTTACATGGTTTTAAAGTAGAGTTTATTATGCCTAGTGGAAGATTTGGTACGTTGGAAGAAAAAGATTTCTTGAAATATAAAAATTCTAGTCCAAAAATAGTTAGCGTCACTGGTCATTCCAATGTAACTGGTCAAGTAGTTAATTTAAAAATGGTTAGAAATTTATTTCCAAAATCCATTTTTATAGTTGATGGAGCGCAGTTGATTCCACATGATAAGATTGATGTTAAAGATTTAGATATAGATTTTTTGGCTTTTTCAGCCCATAAAATGTTGGGGCCTTCTGGAGTAGGAGTATTATTTGGTAAAAGAAAATTTTTAGAAGAAATGGAACCGTTTATGTACGGTGGTGAGATGATAGATAAAGTAGGTTTTGAAGATGTAAGTTTTAATGAATTGCCATACAAGTTTGAAGCTGGAACTCCAAATATTGCTGGAATAGTAGGTTTTGGTGAAGCTATAAAATATTTAGAAAATTTAGATTTTGGAAAAATAAAAAAACATATTTATGACTTAACAAATTATGCTTTGGAGAGATTGAAACAACTAAATGGTATCGAAATTTATGGTCCAACAGATCAAAGACATTTAGGAATAATTAGTTTTAATCTTGAAGGTATTCATCCACATGATGTAGCACATTTGCTGGATGAACACTTTGGAGTAGCTGTGAGAAGTGGTCATCATTGTGCGCAACCTCTTATGACAGTGTTAAAAAATGAAAGCAAACTTTCATTATTCCCTAATGGAACCTGTAGAGCAAGTTTTTATATCTACAATACAAAAGAAGATATTGAAATATTCGTTGAAGGTTTAAAAAAGATTAAGGAGTGGTTTGATGTACAATGAACTTATAATGGATTATTCAAAGCTTCAAAAATATAAAGGAAAACTTGATGATGCAATAGTTCAAGAAGGTAAGAATTTGTCCTGTGGCGATGAAATAATTTTATATTTAAAAATTGAGGGAAACAAAGTTGTAGATGCAAAATTTGAAGGAATAGGATGTGCAATTAGTCAAGCTTCAGCAAACTTGATGATTGAGAATATTGTGGGTAAAACTTTAGAAGAAATTGAGGTCATAAAAAAACATGTTTTAGCTATGGCAAAAGGCGAAAAATATGATAAGGAAAAACTTGGTCTGATTTCAGAATTTTCAGATATAAAAAATTATCCAATGAGAATAAAATGTTTCCTCCTTTCTTGGAAAACATTAGAGCTTTTGTTAAATAAATCCAAATAGGTAAATAAAGTTTTTTTATTGAGTATTGAAAAAGATATTGAAATATTTTGTATGGATGGTATAATTAAATTGCTGCGTAAAATGTGTAAAATAGACCGTTGACGGAACTTCCGAAATATGGTATAATTATAATTGATGCCGAGGTGGTGGAATTGGCAGACACGCATGGTTGAGGGCCATGTGGGCATATAGCCCGTGCGGGTTCAAGTCCCGCCCTCGGCACCAAAGGTCCCAGGTAGGGACCATTTTTTTTGAGAACGTTGAAACAAGATTTTTAGTCTAATATATACGGGGGCGAACTGGTTTCGACGGGGGTAGGTGTCTCCGAGAAGCGAGCCGGGGTTGCCTGGACTCCCTGTTATCAAAAGTCCAGGGAAAAGATAAGTGCCAACGAAGAACTTGCTCTTGCAGCTTAATTAAAAAGCTGCCGTCCTACTAGAACTTGGCTGGGGTTCTAGATAGGGCGTGACATAACCAGCCTAGCAACTTTGGGTTTTCCTTCCGCCCAAAGTTGTGAAATCTGAGGAAGGATAGGATTTGAAGAGCCTGTCTGTGGGCGCTTCAAATCCGAAAGTTAAAACACAGACTGCGCTCGGAGAAGCTCGGAGGTACCTACTTTCGGACGCGGGTTCGATTCCCGCCGCCTCCACCAGAGAAAAAATGGGAGCATTTGCTCCCATTTTTTAAATATATTTTGATATTTCTCCTAAATCATTTGCTATAATGTCAGGTTTTATGTTTGATTTTTCAACATCTTTTCTTTTTGCTTCACCTGTTAGTACTAGAATTGTCATTACTTCAGCTCTTATACCTAATAATATGTCTGTATATAACCTATCTCCAATAACACACGTTTCTTCTTTTTTTACTTTGAATTTTTCAATTATCATTTCTAAAATTAATGGATCGGGTTTTCCAAATATGATATCAGGTTTTCTATGAGTAGTTTTTGTAATAACTGAAGCAATTGCTCCTGTATCTGGAATTGGTCCTTCTTTTGTAGGACAATTTAGATCTGGGTTAGTTAAAACAAACAATTTTCCTTTTGATACAAAGATAGATGCTTTTGCAAGTTTTTCGTATGTTAGTTCTTTATCAAAAGTTACAACGACAATGTCTGGTTCCTCATCTTCGACAATTTTATGTCCAAATTTTGTAAAAATATCTTTGATGGCTTTTGTTCCTATTACATATATCTTCTTTTTTCCAAATTTTTTAAGAATATACTCTGCCGTCTCAATTCCGGCAGTAAAAATTTGATTCTGGGAGATTTGAATATTATGTTTTTCAAATTCTTTAATATATTCTTCGATAGACTTATTGGAGTTGTTGGTCAAAAAAACATAGTGTTTATTTGCATTTTTAACGGCTGTTGCAAATTTTTCAGAACCAAGCAAAGGCTTTCCACTTAACGAGAATGTTCCATCGATATCTACAATGAATAATTTTACGTTTTTTATCTTTTTTCTTGAATTATCTGTTAGAAATATCATTTTGTGACACCTCTTTTTAATAATATAAACATTAAAGGTGCACCTACAAAAGAGGTGATTACTCCAATAGGTATTTCGATAGGTGATACTACTGTTCTAGCAATAGTATCTGAAAAAGACAAAAAAATGCCTCCAAGTAGAAAACTACCCAAGATGCTGTATCTATGATTACTGCCTGTTAATATTCTCGCGGCATGAGGTATTATAAGACCTACAAAACCAATTATACCAGTTTTTGAAACTATTGTTGAAATAACAAATGCACCAAATAGGTAAAAAATCCATTTTTCTCTTTCTACTTCTACACCCAATAATTTTGCTTCATCTTCACCCAATGCTATTGTATCAAGTTCTCGAGATTTTAATAGTGAAAAAAGAAGAAAAGAAAGGACAGAAATAGAAGGAATTAATAGATCATTAAACGTAATGCCAGATAAACTTCCAAATAGCCAGACATATGCATTTGTAATATTTCTTCTAGAAAAATTTATTAAAAGTATGGTTGCAGAGGAAAAAATGGTACTAATAAGTACACCAGATAAAATTAAATGTGTTATTGGTATAATTCCTTTTCTTTTTGCCAAAAGAACTGTAAGAAAAGAAGCAAGAAATGAAAATAGGAAAGCAAATAAAGTTATACTAAAAAGTTTATTAAATGAAGTTGCGATATATATTGCTAAGACTGCACCAAATCCAGCTCCAGCAGAAGTTCCGATTAAGTAAGGATCAACTAGCGGATTTTTCATGATTGTCTGAAAAATTGCTCCAACTGTTGCTAAACCAGCTCCTGTAATTATTCCCATTAAAATTCTAGGAAAACGGAGTTTCCAAATTAAAAAATGGATTTGGTTGTTAACTGTTATAGATTTGAATATTTCACTAATCGATATTTTTACACTACCAAATGACAGATTAAGTATTATTGAAAAAACAAAAAGAATAGGAATGATTATTCTTCCGTATTTAAAAATCCATTTTTGGAACATTAGTTACCTCCATAAAAGAAGTCGTAGAAAATCTCGAGATATTTTATAATATCTGGTGAGATTTGGCTAATCTCATTTCCATCAACAATTAAGATTTTACCATTTTTTACAGCTTTTAATGTTCCGAAAATTTTACTACTTTTAATTATTTTTAATGTTTGTTCAGGATCTCCATATGTAGCAATTATTATTACATCTGGATCGTTAAAGATTAAAAATTCCCAATTTATTGGTAACCATCCATTATTGCCAGTGTATGGGGCAGTGATGTTTACACCACCAGCTATTGTAATCAATTCATTTATATACGATCCAGTTCCAGCTGTCCATAATTCTTTTGCTTCATCATTTGGAGTGGTTATAGTGAAAAATACAGTTGGTCTGTCTTCAAGTGGGATTTTTGAACTTTTTACACCAAATTCTACAATTTTTTCTTGTATTTTTTTTGATAATTCTTTTGCTTCAGGCATTTTATCAAATATTGCCCCCAATAAAGAGATGTCTTTAGCAATATCATTTAAAGTAAGAGGATTTAATACTAAAACTTTTAAACCAAACTTTTCTAATTTTTCAACTTCGGGTAACTGGAAACCACCAAAAGTAATTACCAAATCAGGATTGAGTGATAAGATTTTTTCGATATTGAGTGGTACTAAATTTCCGATTTTTTCAGATTCAAAACTATCCCAATCAGTTACACCGACAATTGTGTTTTCAACACCAAGAGAGATTAAAAATTTTGTGGCATTTGGGGCAGCTGAAACAACCCTCTGTGGTACTTTATTGATTGTGACTAATCTCCCTGCATCATCTACAATCGTTAAGGCAAAAATGTTTAAAATTAACATAAGTAACCCAAATAAAACAAATAACTTTTTCATAGTTTCACCTCCAAAAGTTTTTTTTAAAGAAAAACGCCCACCTTTAGGGACCGTAAAGGTGGTTTCCGTCCTTTTCACAAAAGGTATCCCGACTTCCGGATCATCCTACTCCCTGCGCCTTCCCAGGCAAAGCCCAGTGGCAACAATGCAGGTTTCGTCCCCGGTTACGGTGGCGTCCCCGTGCCGGATTTTCACCGGCTTCCCTCTTGTGAAAAGGTGGAGTATATTTACTTTTTAAAAGATTATATCATACCTTATAATTACTTGCAAAGTCCCTTGCTAATTTATCAATTTCAATTATATCTTCAATTGAATTAACTTTTCCATCTATTTTTTCGCATGTTTCGATGATAATTTCAGAAATTTTTGTGAATTTTATTTCATCTTTTAAAAATCTTTCGACTGCAATTTCGTCAGCAGCGTTAAATGCTATTCTTTTTGCTAAGTTTTCCATTATTGATTTTCCATAGAAAAAAGCGGGATATTTTTCTTTATCAACTTCCTGAAAGATAAAATTTTTGTTGTCAAATTTTGGCCAATTTGGATTTGAATATTTTCTTTCAGGATGTGTTAAAGAATAGGCAATTGGTATTTTCATGTCAGGATAACCAAAATGTATTTTGATTGTGCCATCTTTTAATAAAACAGCTCCATGAACTGTTCCTGTTGGATGAATATATACGTCAATATTTTTAGTTCCAAATAATTCGTATGCTTCAATAACTTCGAAGGCTTTATTTACCATTGTTGAAGAATCTACTGTAATTCTCTTTCCCATGTTCCAAACAGGATGTTTTAATATATCTTTTGGTGATAACTTTTCTAGTTTACTAATTTTTTTATCTCTTACAGCTCCTCCAGAAGCGGTTATTATGATTTTCTCAACAAAATTATCATATAATTGGAATATTGCCGAGTGCTCACTGTCAATAGGAATCAATTCTGTATTGTAATTTTTGCATTCCTTTTTCACAAAAGGACCGGCACATACAAGGGATTCTTTGGTTGCAAGTGCTAATCTTTTCGTATATTTAATAGATTTCAGTGTTGCAATCATTCCATCGAATCCTGGTATTGCTGAAACAACTATATCTGGTTTGGTTTTTTCTAAAAATTCATCTAATGAGGAAAACTTATAATTTGGAAAGAACGGAGAAAAATAGTTTTCTATTTTATATTCCTTTATTAAAGCTCTTGCGAGATTAATATTTTTTCCAAATACAATGCCACCAATGTAAAAATCATCCAAGTTACGTATTACTTCTAAAGTTTGTGTTCCAATTGAACCGGTTGCTCCTAAAATTACTATGGATTTTTTTTCCATCTAAAATAAATCACCTCACCATCCGAAACATTTATTTTTATTTTTTTTGATATAGTTACGTTACTTACTCCTATGGGGTTAGTTATATCCATATATCCATTAAATTTGTATTTAAATCCGTCTAAAGAAATTTTTGCTTTACAAAGAGCTATAAATGACCATACTTCATTTTTTTCGACTATTATTTCAGAACAATTTCTTAGAACTCCAATATCAACTTTTTTAGAACGGGCAACAATTTTGTGTTTATATTTTTTCATTAATCCAAATAGTGCAAGAATCATATCTAATCTTTCACCATCGAAATTTAGGATTTCAATTTCATCTGCTCCAATGTCAATAGCATACTTAATTGCTAATTCGCAGTCAATTTCATCTTTTTCAACTGGAAACTTTAAAATTTTAATATTTTTAGTTTTAAAATAGTCTAAAGTTTTCTTATCTATCGAATCTAAATCACCAATAATCACATGAGGTAATATACCTTTATCTTTCAGAAGATTTGCTCCACCATCAACTGCGATTATAAGATCAGAATTTAAAATATTTAATTCTTTAGAAGCACCATTTAATACAATAGAAGCTTTCAACTTTTTTACCCCCATATAACATGATATAATACAATTAGATTATATCATGGAGTTGGTAAAATGATAGTTAGAGCTGTGAAAATAAGGAAAATATATGGAAAAAAGGATCCATTTGAAGCACTAAAAGGAGTTTCATTGGAAGTAGATGAAGGTGAAATATTAGCAATTTTAGGGCCATCAGGTTGTGGAAAGACCACCCTTTTAAATTGTCTTTCAGGACTTGATACTCCCACAGATGGAGAAATTTTTGTTTTGGGTAAAAATTTGAATAATATGAGTGAAGAAGAAAAAACGAAATTCAGGGCCGAAAATATGGGATTTATCTTTCAATTTTTTAACCTTATTCCCGTTTTAACTGCTGTTGAAAATGTCGAAATTCCACTTTTGATATCTAAAAAATTTCCTGTAAATAAAATAAGAAAAAAGGCATACGAGTGGCTTGAAAGACTTCATATAGGTCATAGAGCAAAAGCTTATCCAAACGAAATGTCAGGTGGTGAGCAACAAAGAGTAGCTATTGCAAGGGCGTTAATAAATAATCCAAAAATTGTATGGGCGGATGAACCAACTGGAGCTCTGGATACGAAAAATAGTGAAGAGATAATGAATATAATTTTGGAAATGAATAGAGAGCTTGGAACTACATTTGTAATTGTGACTCATGATCCAAACGTGGCTCAAAAAGCACATAGAATAATAAAAATGGACAGTGGATTAATTATAAGTGGCCAAAAATCGGGGTGAATTAATGTACATACCTTTACTTATCGAAGATTTTATCGATGAAGTTTCTCATTTTTTAAATGACTACAATGCTCTTATCGAGTTTGTTGAAGACAATTTTAAAAGATTAGATGATCCTTTGTTGAATGATCCTGAAGTTAGAAGTAAACTTCAGGATTTTTACAATTATATTATTGATATGAGGAAATTACCAGAAAAGAGAATTATGAAGAGGATGAAATATATTCCAGGAATGATAAAAAGATTTAAATTAGCACATTTAGTATATAAAGTAGAAAAAATTGGAAATTTAAAGCCGCTAGATACTCCAATAAAATATATTAAAGGTGTTGGGCCGAAAAGATCACAAAAATTAAAAAAACTAGGTATAGAAACATTAGAGGATTTACTTCAATTTTTTCCAAGAGATTATGAAGATAGAAGGAAATTAATACCTCTCTCTCTTTTAAAAGAAGAAGATAAAGTAGTAACAAAAGGAAAGTTAACAAGTATTGAAAAAACAAAACGTGGAAATTTAACAATTATAAGCGCTGTACTTTCAGATGGCATTTATCAACTTCTTTTAAAGTGGTTTAATCAAGATTATATGGAAAATATTTTGAAGACTTTTTTGAGAAAAGAAGTTTATGTTTTTGGAACAGTGAAAAGAGGCTTTTACGGAGCACTTGAGATCCAAAATCCTGAAATAGAAATCTTAAAAGATAATGTAAGAGAAATATTTCCTATATATTCGTTAACGGAAGGACTTAATCAGAATGTGTTAAGGGGACTGATAAAGGATAATTTGCACCATGTGTACAATTACGAAGATGTTTTACCTGACGATTTGAAATCCAAAAGGGAATTATTGGATATATATGAAGCATATACGGGTATGCATTTTCCAAAAAGTTTGTTTCATCGAAAAAAATCGAGGTTTAGGTTGGCGTACGAAGAAATTTTGTATTTGCAGCTTGCATTTTTATATTCAAGAAAGAAGACAGAACAAATAGGTGGTATATCGAAAAGATTTACCGGAAGATTTTCTCAGCAACTTATTTCCGAACTTCCTTTTACATTGACAAATGCACAAAAAAGAGTGTATGAGGAAATTAAAGATGATTTAAAATCAGAAAAACCAATGAACAGATTGCTTCAAGGTGACGTAGGCTCGGGTAAGACAATTGTTTCTGAATTAACTTTATTAGATAATTATGAAGCTGGTTTTCAGGCTGCGGTTATGGCTCCGACTTCAATTTTAGCTATTCAACATTATAAAAAAATGTATAACGATTTAGCTAAATTTGGGATTAAAATAGCACTTTTAATAGGTGCAACTTCTACTTCTGAGAAAAGTAGAATAAAAAATGCTTTAAAAAGTGGTGACCTTGATATTGTAATAGGTACTCATGCTTTAATTCAAGAAGATGTTTACTTTAGAAATTTGGGATTGGTAATAATAGATGAACAACATAGATTTGGAGTTGAACAGAGAAAAGAATTAATAAGTAAAGGAAAGGTTGTTGATACTTTAGTAATGACAGCAACTCCAATTCCAAGGACTCTTTCTCTAGCTATATATGGTGATTTGGATGTTTCGATTATTGATGAAATGCCACAAGGTAGAAAGCCTGTTAAAACGTTTTTGGTTCATCAATCAAGAATTGAAGAAGTTTATAAATTTGTAAGGAGCGAAATTGAAAATGGTGGCCAGGCATACATTGTTTATCCTTTGGTTGATGATTCAGATAAGTTAACAGTTAAAGCTGCTACTACAATGTATGAATCCTTGTCAAACAATTATTTCAAAGATATACCAATAGGGTTAATTCATGGCAAGTTGAGTGATTCTGAGAAAGATGATATAATGTACAAATTTTCAAAAGGTGAGTTAAAGATTCTTGTTTCAACGACAGTAATTGAAGTTGGTATAGATGTTCCAAACGCAACAGTCATAGTAATTGAAAATGCAGAGAGATTTGGGCTTGCCCAATTACATCAGCTTAGAGGAAGAGTTGGAAGGGGTTCAAAACAATCGTATTGTTATCTAACAGTAGGTGATGTTTCAAGAGAAACTTGGGAAAGATTGGAATTCTTTGCTTCAACGAATGATGGTTTTAAAATATCAGAGTATGATCTTAAGTTGAGGGGGCCGGGAGAATTTCTTGGCGTAAAACAACACGGACTTCCAGAATTTAAAATTGCAGACATAGTAAATGATGCTGAAATTATGGCGATTGCACGTGAAGATGCTAAGCATATAATAGAAAATGCCCAAGATTATGAATATTTATTAAATAAAGTAAAAGAAATATATAAAGAGAAATTAAAGTTATTAGAAATCGGATGAGGTGGTAAATTGATTTTAAGAGCTTCATATGGAACATTAGGATTACTTGGTTTGACTAAAAGTAAGATAAGAATGGATACAGCATATTTTATGTTGGATGGAAAATGTGTGTTTGATTGCCATTTTTGTAGTCATGCGAGATCTTCAGTAGCTCACAATAAGTTTCTTTCGAGAATTATTTGGAAAGAAATTAGAATGGAAGATTTAAAGAAGCTTTCAAATGCAAAGAGAGTGTGTATTCAAGTAGTAAGTTACCCAGGTTATAAGGAAGATTTAATTGAAGTTTTAAGACATTTAAAAAATCACAAAGTTTCTGTTTCAGTTAGGGCTTTAACTTTTGATGAAGTAAAGATGTACTTTGATATAGGTGTTGATAGCGTAGGATTAGCTGTAGATATTGTGAATCGAAAACTTTTTAAAATGATTAGAGGAGGGAATTATGATAAAGTTTTGGAATTAATTGAAAAAAGCTCCTCAAAATTTCCAGGAAAGATTACAACTCATGTGATTGTAGGTTTGGGAGAAACGGATAAGGAACTAATTAATTTTTTTTATTACACAAAAAAGCTTAATGTAAATGTAGCACTTTTTGCTTTTACACCGATTAAAGGAACTAAACTTGAAAAATTTCCTCCTCCATCAAGAGGAAGATATAGAAGAATACAACTTGCAAGATTTTTGATTTTTGAAAAAAACATAGAACCAGAAAAATTTATTTTTGATAATCAAGGGATGTTAAAGGAAATTGAAGTAGGATATTTTGAAGGTGTTGGGAAAGCATTTTTGACATCTGGGTGTAGTTTTTGTACTAGACCATATTACAATGAAAAACCTGGTGAAGAACCTTTTAATCAATTTGTTTATTCAAAAAAGCTTGAAGTTGAGGCTAAAAAAATTTTGGAGGGTTAATATGTTTTTCTACAAGGAAAGGGTAAAGCATAATTTAAGTTTAGATACTCCTGCACTATTGATTGTTGATGTACAGAACTATTTTTTTTCTCCTGATAGTAAAGCATATTTAAATGGTATTGAGAATATATTTCCGAATTTAATTAAATTAAAAGATGAATTTTTAAAAAGGAATTTTCCAGTAATTTGTACTATTCATTTTGGTGGTTCGAATACGATGAAAAATTGGTGGAATAATGTTATTTCTGAAAGATGGACTAAACCTTATTTTAATGATAGAAGATGCCTATTTATAACAAAAGACACCTACGACGCTTTTTTTAAAACAAAATTAGAGGAATACTTAAAAAATAACAAAGTAACTGATCTTTTAATCACCGGAGTAATGACACATCTTTGTTGTGAGACAACTGCAAGAAGTGCATTTGTGAGGGGATTTAATGTGATTATGATAGAAGATGCTTTGTGGGATAAAGATGAATTTTATCATTTTAACTCTTTAAAGTCTCTTGCGCATGGATTTGCTATAATTTCAAAAACGGAGGAAGTACTATGCGCGTTGGAGTAGTTGGAGGTGGACCTGGGGGGATAGCTACAGCAGTTTTTTTAAAAAGATATGGAATTGATGTAATAATTTTTGAAAAAAAGGAACTTGGCGGTTTATTGAATAATGCTTGGAGGGTGGAAAACATTCCTCTAATTAAACCATCTTCTGGAAGTGAGATTGTAAGTTTAATGAAAAGATATGTAAAATTATATGAAATTGATGTGATTTACGATGAAGTTATTGAAATTAGAAGTAATTTTGTAAAAACAAAAGATAAAATTTACCATTTTGAATATATTGTAGTTGCTATAGGAACTGAACCAAAAAGAATAGAAGCATTTGAGACAGAAAGGACTTATTATGAACTTCGTGATTTACCACAAAATGTAAAAAAATTAGCAATTTATGGCGCAGGTGATGTGGCATTTGATGAAGCAATAAGTTCAAAATTAAAAGGAATAGATGTTCATATATTTAATAGAAGTAATAAGATAAGGGCTTTGAAGAGGTTGATTAATATTGCGAATGCTCTGAAAATACCATATCATCCAAGTGAGCCAATTTTAAGTGTTGATTATACAAATGCCAATATTGTTATTAAAACTTCAAAAGGGGAATATAAATTCGATGCTTTGTTAATTGCAATAGGGAGAAAAATAAATTTGGAAATATTGAAAACGGAAAAAGTATTTTTAGTTGGAGATGTTGCGCATCCGCATTACAGACAAGCTTCGATTGCAGTAGGTGATGGCATAAGGGCAGCTATGGAGATAATTCAGGGGAGGTATTAAAGTGGAAATTTTAAAAAAATATGGGAAAGATGAGATAGCGTATGTATATTTGGGTAAAACTTCGAAAGGAAATATAGTAGAATTTGTTGAATCTGTGCAACCGCCAATTCCAAGGGAAAAAAAGTGGGTTTTAATAGTTTCAACTTTAAATGGCTGTCCAATTGGTTGTTTGATGTGTGATGCTGGAGGTTATTATAAAGGAAAATTATCTAAAGATGAAATTATCGAGCAAATTTTATTTTTAGTTGAAAATAGATTTTCAAGAAGAGTTCCAGTGAAAAAGTTTAAAATTCAATTTGCTAGAATGGGAGAGCCAGCTTTAAATGAAAATGTTTTGGATGTATTAAATGATCTCCCAAAAATACTAGATGCTCCTGGTTTGATGCCTTCAATATCGACAGTTGCTCCAAAAGGTGCTGATAGCTTTTTTGAAAAATTGTTAGGAATAAAGGAAAAATATTACAGAGGAAGATTTCAACTGCAGTTTTCAATTCATTCAACTGATGAAAATCAAAGAGATAAAATTATTCCAATAAAAAAGTGGAATTTCGAAAAAATATCTGAATATGGAGAAAAATTTGTGAAAAATGGTGATAGGAAAATTACCTTAAATTTCGCATTAGCCACGGAAAATGTTGTTGATGCAAGTGTTATAAAAGATAAATTTTCACCAGATAAATTTTTAATAAAAATAACTCCTGTTAATCCAACCTACTCGGCGATTAGGAATGGATTAACTTCGGATATTGATATTAGGCAAAATATGCCTAAGAAACACAAACGATTTGTTGAAAAACTTAAAAACTATGGTTTTACAGTCATCATTAGCATAGGAGAACTCCAAGAAAATCAAATTGGGAGCAATTGTGGACAGTATATAAAGAAACATTTGATGGAAACTCAAAAAATAGATTTTGCATATACTTATGTCGATGATTAGGAGGTGAAAAAGTGGATTATATTGATTTGAGAAGTGATACAGTGACAAAGCCTACAGAGGAAATGAGAAAAGCAATGTATAATGCCGACGTTGGCGATGATGTATATGGAGATGATCCAACCGTAAATAGATTAGAGAGAATGATTGCAGATATATTGGAAAAAGAAGATGCTATATTTGTTCCGAGTGGAACTTTTGCAAATCAATTGGCGTTATTTACTCATTGTGAGAGGGGAAATGAAGTGATTTTAGGAGATGATACTCATATTGTTCAACATGAAGCAGGTGCAGCGTCCGTAATTGCAGGGGTTCAACTGAGAACTATTGAGACTGATAAAGGAGTTTTACCTCCTGAAAAAGTATTGGAAAGGATTAGAAAAGTAGAGGATATACATTTTCCAAAAACAGGATTAATTTGTCTTGAAAATGCACATTCAAATGGCAGAGCAATTCCTTTGGAAAACTTTGAAAAAATTAGAAAAATTGCTGATGATTATAACATACCTATACATCTTGACGGAGCAAGAATTTTTAATGCATCAATTGCTTTGGGTGTTGAACCAAAAGAGATAGCAAAATATGCTGATTCAGTAAGTGTATGTTTGTCCAAAGGTCTTTGTGCTCCAATTGGTTCGTTGTTAGTAGGTTCCAAAGAATTTATTCAAGATGCCAGGAAAAAAAGAAAGATTATGGGAGGAGGATTGAGACAAGCTGGAATTATTGCGGCGGCTGGAATCGTAGCTCTGGAGAAAATGAGATCTAGATTAGTTGAGGATCATGAAAATGCAAAATATTTGGCAAAAAGGCTTGAGGAGTTTGGATATATTAACATTGTCGAACAAGTAGATATAAATATGGTATTTTTTAGAATAAATAAGAAATTTGATGAAAATAAGTTTTTGGATTATTTATATAAGAATGGAATAAAAATAAACCCTTCTGAGGATGGAATTTTTAGATTTGTGACTCACTATTGGATAAAAAGGAAAGATATAGATAGAGTGATTGAACTTATGAAAGAATTTTTTGAGGCTTTGGAATAACATTGATATAAAAAAGCTCCAGCATGTGTGGACTGGAGCTTTTTTATTACATCCAATTTTTTCTTTTAAACCATGCAAGGGTAAGCATTATAGTACTTATAGACCAAATTATAACATATAAATAAGTGAAAGGATTATTTTGTAAGGGGAGGGCAACATTCATGCCATAAAAACTTGTAATAATAGTTGGAATTTGCATCAAAATAGTAACCACAGTTAGTATTTTCATAACTATATTTAAATTGTTTGAAATTACTGATGCATACGAATCCATCATACCAGCTAAAATGTCGCTATATATATTTGAAACTTCTATTGCTTGCCTATTTTCAATGATAGCATCTTCAAGAACGTCTTGATCTTCTTCATATATTTTTAAAATATTACCTCTAAGAAGTTTTTCCATCATTATTTCGTTTGATCTTAATGAAGTAGTGAAATAAACAAGACTTTTTTCAAGATACATCATTTCTTCAAGTTCTTTGTTTTTCATTGATCTATGCAGTTCTTCCTCGATTATACTGATAGTTTTATTAACTTCTTTTAAATAACCCAAAAAAACCTTTGCATTTAATAAGAAAAGTTGGAAGATCATCCTGCTTCTTTTATTTATTTCAAATTTACTTTTTTCTATCATATGTTCAATAAAGTCAATAGGTTCCCGGGTCGAAAGAATTGTATAATTTTTTCCAATGATGATACCCATTGAGACAGTTCTATATGGAATTTTTGAATCACCATTGAATTTTTTGGGGATTTTAAGGATTACTAAAATTGTATCTTCATCGATTTCGATACGTGCGCGTTCATCATCATCTAGGGAGTCATATATAAAATCTGGATCAAACTGCAAAAGGCTAGAAAGCATGTGAATCTCATCTGCGGAAGGATCAATAACTCTAATTAGTGAATTTGGAACAAATTTTTCAACTTCCACTATCTTGTTATCTTGTGTGGTGTAAAATTTTACCATAATTTTACCTCCTTTTTTTAAATTTACGGTGGTCGTGGTAAAGGTTCATCTGAATAACTACTAGTATAACTTTCACTACTCATCCTTTTTTCACCTCCTAGATTAGTTTTTTTAATTATACCATTTATAACTTTTTTATATAATACATTCTTTAAAACTTAATTTACCGTTTTCAAAAATTAAAAGTTCACCTTTTTTGACTTTTTTGAAATGAGTTCCTAAAGCCTCTGACGAAACTATGTTGTCAGAGTACCACATAGTGTAATATTCAGGTTCACTTTTAAAATAACAAAAAGCATACAGTTTATGTTTTTTTATTAACAAAAAATTAATGCCACTAAAATCATTGGTGTTAATAAAATCTTTCAGTTTTTTAGCTAGTTTTTCGATGCTATTAAAATCTCTAATTTTTAAAAAGTAATCATAACTATCACTTTTAAATATGTTATTTCTGGGAGTAGTATATATTGTTCCATTGTGACAAAACGCGTTTCCATATTCATCAAAAAATGGATGAATTTGCAAATACCCAATTGGAAAATTCGGTGAAGCCTTTCTTGCATGCATAATTCCGAGTTTAAATTTTGGGAAGTCTACATTTAATTCGTAGATTGGTTCTTCGAATTTGTGATATAAGATTTCTTTATTTTTGTTTTCTGCATATATCCCAAAACCATGTTTATGTGGACTTTTAATTCCATTTTTGGCCATGTCTTGAAGCATTTTAAATAACTCATTTATCGACGTATCGTCCTCAAAAGAAAAACCAATCATTCTACACATTTTATTCCCTCATAAGTTTAAAATTTGATATTTTTTACTAACAGGTTCTAAAATTACTACTGTTGCTTTTCCCGTAAGCCAGCCAGAAGCTTCACCTGGATTTATTATTAAAGTATTCTTATATTTTTCAATAACGAGTTCATGAGTATGACCAAAAAATATAAAATCATACATTTCACTATTTTTTGCTGATTCTAATGTAAAAGGTTCATGCATTATTAGAATTTTGAATTTTCCTAATTTTATTTCATATGGACCAGGTTTAATATTTTCGTTGGATTTTTTAGATAATAAAATTTTTTCACCATCATTATTTCCAAATACTCCATAAAAGTCTATATTATCCTTTAAAAAGTAGGGTAAAATAAATGGTGCTACAAAGTCACCACAGTGAAAAATTTTTTCAATTTTAAATTGTTTGATTATTTTTTCGATTTCTTTTGCTTTGATTAAATTATCATGGGAATCACTTAAAATTAGCCACATTGTTGTCCCCCCTGATATTTTAAAATTGGATATAAAAGCTTTCAAAATCTTGTTTTGGGATATTTTCTTCGACAATTTTTTCTACATTACTATAACCATTGCCTGAGACTATATATTCGCGAAACATTTCTAATTGATTTGAGCTTCCACCGGCAATTATTGTAACAGAACCATCAAGTTCATTTTTCACATATCCGACAATTCCCAGTTTTTTTGCAATATTTTTTATGAAATATCTAAATCCTACTCCTTGTACTAATCCAAATATTTTAAATTGTTTCCAAATCATAAATATCACCAAAATATATTTTATCATAAAGTATTTGTGTAGTATAATTATATAACACGAAAACAAAAATTGCATTAGGAGGGAGTTTCATGAAAAAATTTTTATTTATATTTGTTTTATTCTTTGTTTTTATTTCAGCATTTTCAAACATTTTTTATGGAAATTTGCATGCTCATACTTCCTATTCTGATGGAAGTTTATATCCAGAAGATGCATATGCATACGCTAAAAATTATGTAGATGTTCAGGCAATTACTGATCATGCATATTACTTTACTCAACTTGTTAATGGTAAAGAAAAACCTTACCTGACTAAATTGGCTGCTAAAAATGCAACAGTTCCAGGGAAATTTGTTGCGCTTCAAGGTTTTGAATGGACATCTGGAATGGGGCATATAAACGTATATGAAACGTTAGATTGGCTTTCAAGGAATATGGATGGTTCAGTAAAAGGTTTATATAATTGGCTAATTGAACACAAAAAACTGGGCCAGTTTAATCATCCTATTAATACATTTGGCACTTTTAATGATTTTGAATTTTTTCCAGAAGCAGATTTGTATATGAATTTGATAGAAGTTGGTAATGGGAATTGGGCATTAGGTGATGTTATAAGTCCTGAAATGTTTGGTAATTATTTTGTTGCCCTAAATAAAGGTTGGCATTTAGGGGCTACTGTAAATCAAGATAATCATAAGCCAAATTGGGGGGGAGCAAATGAAGGTAGAACAGGAATCATAGCAAATGAATTAACATACGAAGATATTATGGATGCACTGTGGAAAAGACATACTTTTGGTTCAGAAGATAATAATGTGAAGATCGAGTTTTCATATAAAAATTATATTATGGGAGATATAGTTAATGAAGTGCCAAAAAAAGCCATGCTTCATTTTGAATATGAGGATACTGATATCCTTTCATATTTTGCATTAATTTCTCAAAGTGGAACAATTGTTGAATTTTCACCAAATGTCAGTAAATATTCAACAGATATATCTGTTGAAATTCCCGATGGTTTTGAGTGGTATTTTATTTATGCTAAACAACAAGATGAAGATGAGATTATTACTTCACCGATATGGTTCCAAGCTGATTCTAAGGTTTTTGTTAACAATTTAAGACAAAATCCTTTAAATTTGTTCAGTGGCGATAATGTTAAAGTGTTTTTTGATGTTTATAATGTAAGTGCTGATAATATTAACGTACTTCTAAAAGTTTTAGATAATAATTCTTTGATAGAGGAAAGAAGAATTTCTTTTTCACCATATGAAAAAAAGGCATACAATGTGAAAATAAACGATTTGTCAGAAGGGCTACATGTAATAAAATTTTTAATTAACGATGTTGTTGTTCAATCTTATAAATTTAACGTTAGTAAAAAAACAAACAAGGTAGTTTTAATTGATATTCTTCATGAAAATGACTATTTAGATAGACTAAAAGCTATGGTTCCTGTGTTTGAGGAAAATGGATATACAGTTTTGTTTTCAAAAAGGATGTTAAATAAATTTGATAATGTAGATATAGTAATAATTCCCACCCCAAAAGAAGGTGGATTTAGCTTTTCAAAAGATTTACTACCTCAAGAGGTTAAAGCACTGGCAGAATTTGATGGAGAAATAGTATTAATACCTGGTAGTGATGAGGAATACTTCAAAATTTTTACACAAAAGATTAAAGGAAAGATTGTAAATATTGAAGAGATAGCAAAATATTTTAATTTGACTGTGAGTGAAAAAAAGAAAATAGAAACTGTGTTTATAGATATAGGACATTTGAATGATTATAGCAGAGATAAATTAACTAAATTGGAACGATTTTTAGTTTCAAAAGGTCTAACTGTTAGGTATATAAATAAGATAGAAGATTTGGATTGCGAGGTTTTAATTATTCAGAATGGTAAAAATTATTCTAAAGAGGAACTGGAAAATATTGTAAATTTTGTAAATAAGGGTGGGAAGTTGATACTTACAAGTAAGAGTGATTATTCTGATGGTGGTAATACCGAAGATATGAATAAAATTTTAAAACTTTTAGGTTTAAATGTTAGGTTTAATGATGATCAAGTTGTTGATAAAGTTAACAATTATGGCGCATACTATAAAGTGTTGGTAAATGGTTTAAGATTTTATAGTCCATGTTCCATTCTTGTTAATGATGAAAAGGTCGAAATTTTATTAAAGTCTGATACAGCGACAAATGAGGACAGAGATGGAAACAATGATGCGATTCCTGTAAAAACGGTTGTCTTAGCAGCCAAAGCAAGAGTTGGTAAAGGTGAAGTTATAGTACTTGGAAAGTCAATATTCTCAGATTATGATTTTGATTTTAACAAAAAATTTATTGAAACAATTATTTTAAATTAATTAAAATTGATTATTTAGCTCTTATAAGGTATAATATTTATAGACTGAGTAGCGGACGAGAAAGGTGGTGTAATTATGTTTGACAAGTTTTCTGAAAGGTCCGCAGAGGTTTTTGTTAATGCTCAGGAAGAAGCAAAAGAATTAGGCCATTCCTATGTTGGTACTGAGCATATACTTTTAGCGATTTTAAAATTGAATGATAAAAAATTAAAATCTATATTGGAAAATTATGGAATAAATTATTCGCGTATAAGAAACGAGATAATTTCTATTGTTGGTATGGGAATGCGGGGCTTTATAATGTCTCCGCAAATGACTCCTCGTGCAAAAAGGGTAATTGAGTTGGCATATGAAGAAGCAAAAAAATTAGGCGAGGAGAAAATTGAACCAGAACATCTTTTGCTGGGTATTTTAAGAGAAGGAGAAGGAATTGCTGTACATATTTTGAAAAAAATAGGTGTTGATTTGCAACATTTAAGAAGGGAGTTGTCAGGTTCGATGTCTACTGAGGAGATATATGAGGAACCTAAAAGTGAATTTGCTGTTCGAACGAGACAAATAGAAGGTTTTGGAGTTAATTTAACAGAATTAGCTTTAAAAGGTGAACTTGATCCAGTTATTGGTAGGGAAGCGGAAATTGAAAGATTAATGCAAGTGTTAGTTAGAAGAAAAAAGAATAATCCAGTGTTAATTGGTGATCCAGGAGTTGGAAAATCTGCCATAGTCGAAGGCCTTGCTCAAAAAATAGTTGCGGGAGAAGTTCCAGAACCTTTAAAGGGAAAAACGATTTTTTCATTAGATGTTGCAGCATTAGTTGCAGGGACAAAATATCGTGGTGAATTTGAAAAACGGATGAAAAAATTATTGCAAATCCTAAGAAAAGAAAAAGACATTATTCTTTTTATTGACGAAATACATATGATAGTGGGTGCAGGTTCAGCAGAAGGTGCTGTTGATGCTGCTAATATATTAAAACCATCGCTTGCACGTGGTGAAATAAAATGTATTGGTTCAACAACACCTGATGAATATAGACAGTATATTGAAAAAGATGCAGCACTTGAAAGAAGATTTCAAAAAATTTATATTCAAGAACCTTCTACTGAAATGACTTTAAATATATTAAAAGGTTTAAAACATAAGTATGAAGCACATCACAAAGTGAAATATTCAGACAAAGCTTTAGAAGCTGCAGTTTATTTATCACAAAGATACATTACAGACCATTTCTTGCCGGATAAGGCTATTGATGTTATTGATGAAGCTGGAGCTCGTTCAAGACTTAAGGCGTTTGTTATGCCATCGGAATTACAGTTATTCAAAATGGAAATTGAGAATACTAGAATTGAAAAAGAACTAGCCGTAGCAAGTCAAAATTATGAAAAAGCTGCTCAATTGAAAGAAAGAGAAGAGAAAATGAAACAAGAATTTAATAAAAGGTATAATGAGTGGCGTAATGAAGTAGAATCGAATGTAATAATAGTTGACGTTCCAGAAATAGAAGAAGTTGTTTCTAATTGGACAGGAATACCTTTAAAGAAATTGGAAGAGGAAGAAAGTGAAAAACTACTTAATCTTGAAAAGGCATTACACAATAGAATTGTTGGGCAAGAAGAAGCTGTGAGAGCAATAGCAAGATCGATTAGACGGGCAAGAAGTGGATTAAAAGATCCAAAAAGACCAGTTGGTGTCTTTTTGTTTCTCGGACCTACTGGTGTAGGAAAGACTGAACTGGCAAAGACACTTGCTGAATACTTGTTTGGTGATGAAAAAGCCTTGATTAGATTTGATATGAGTGAATATATGGAAAAATTTTCTGTTTCCAGACTTATTGGTGCTCCACCGGGATATGTTGGATATGAAGAAGGTGGAACATTGACTGAGAAGGTAAGAAGGAGACCATTTTCAGTAATATTGTTTGATGAAATAGAAAAAGCCCATCCTGATGTCTTTAATTTGTTATTACAAATAATGGATGATGGTAGACTTACTGATTCACAGGGACATGTTGTTGACTTTAGAAACACTATCATAATTATGACGAGTAATATAGGTGGTGCTCAAATTGTTTCTGGGAAAAAAACGTTAGGTTTTGTTGAAAATTCAACTGAAGAGGTAGATTTTAAAGAAATGAAAGAAAAAGTACTTGAAGAAGTGAAAAAGACGTTTAGACCTGAATTTTTGAATAGAATAGACGAAGTGGTTGTATTTCATAAATTGAACGAAAATCATATTAAACAAATTATTGATATTTTGTTGAAGGATATAAGGACTAGACTTGCTGAAAAAGGCATCAAATTAGATTTAACAAAATCAGCAAAAAGTTTCTTAGTACAGGAAGGGTTTGATCCATCGTTTGGTGCAAGACCTTTAAAAAGAACTATTCAAAGATTTATTGAAGATCCTTTGTCCGAAGAATTATTAAAGGGAAAGTTTAACGAAGGTGACACAATAGTGTGTACATATTCCAATGGTAAGATTGTATTTAAACGAAAAAAGGGAAATAAAGTTAGGGTGGAAAATGACTAGAAAAAAAGTAGTATATGTATGTGAAAATTGTGGGTATGAATCTCCTAGATGGTTTGGAAAATGTCCTGCCTGCAATGAGTGGGATTCTGCAAAGGAGATTAGTGTTGAAACAAAAGAAAAATTAAATGTAAAAAAGCCTTCATTTTTTTTGTTAGAGGAAGCATCAAAAATTAAAAATGTCGAACGTTTATCGACGAATTATGAAGAGTTAGATACATTACTTGGTGGAGGTATAGTTTCCGGGCAAGTAATTCTTTTGGGTGGAGAGCCTGGAGTAGGGAAAAGTACTTTGGCACTTCAGTTAAGTGATAGATTATCTTCATATGGCGACATTTTGTACATAAGTGGCGAAGAAAGCATTGCTCAGATAGGTTTGAGATCCAAAAGGTTGAATATTAGTAGTAGAAACATATATGTTACTAGTGATAACGAAGTTGAGACTTTAATTTCAACAATTAGAAAACAAAATCCAATTTTTATTGTTTTTGATTCTATTCAAACAATTTATTCAAATTCTGTTGAAGGAGTTCCAGGTGGTGTTCTTCAAGTAAGAACAGTAGTAGAAAAAATTCGTAAATTTGCTAAAGAGAGTGGTATACCTGCATTATTAATAGCACATGTTAATAAAGAAGGAAATATAGCTGGCCCGAAACTTGTAGAGCATATAGTAGACACTGTTGTGTATTTTGAGGGTGAGAAGACAACTGACTTAAGGATTTTAAGAGTAATGAAAAATAGGTTTGGGCCTAGTGGGGAAATAGCCGTTTTCCAAATGTTAAGTACGGGTTTAAAAGAATTAAAAGAAATGATTTTTGTTGAAGAAAGTAATATGCCCGGTAATGTTATTGCTTCACTGTTTGAGGGGACAAAACCAATTTTAGTACAGGTTCAAAGTTTGGTTTCAAGGGATAAAATAGCTACAGCAAGACGGATAAGTCATGGAATAGATGTAAGAAAGGTTATTATACTTGCTGCTGTTATTTCTAAACATTTAAATCTACCAATAGATTTGCATGATATTTATGTAAATGTTTCAGGAGGTTTGAAAATAACAGATCCGGCATGTGATTTAGCAATAGCTTCTTCTATTTTATCTTCGTTGTTTAATAGATATTTAGGAAAAACGGTATTGATAGGAGAAGTAGGTTTAGATGGAAGTATTAGAAAAGTGCAAAATTTGAAAAAAAGAATTGAGAATGCCAAGAAGGCAGGATACAAAAGGATTATAATTCCATATGACAAAGTGAGTGGTGATGGAATAATTAAAATAAAAACTTTAAAAGAATTATATAGATTTGTAATTGAAGACGAGTAGGAGGGATATAATGGGAAAGACAAAAATCATTGTAGATAGTACTTCCGATATACCAGTTGATTGGTTGAAAAAATATGATATTGATGTTGTACCGCTTCATATTGTTTGGCCAGATGGAGAATCTGAACCGGATAATGTAAGAAGCGAAAGTGAGTTGAATGAATTTTATAAAAAACTTGAAAATATTGAAGCGATTCCAACAACTTCTCAGCCTTCTGTTTTACAATTTAAAGAGGCATATGAAAGAGTGATTAATGAAGGATATGACAGTATTTTAGTTTTGACTATTTCTACTAAAATGTCAGGTACTTTCAACTCTGCTAGTCTTGCTGCATCCGAATTTGATATTCCAATTGAAGTTGTTGATACAAAAATGGCGTCGGCAATAATCTCCAATATGGCAAGGTATGCAAGAGAATTATTAGAACGAGGAATGGATGTGAAGGAAGTTGCCAGAAAAGTGAGAGAAGAACGTGAAAATGATAGATTTCATGCTATCTTTTATGTTTCAGATTTTAATTTTCTTGTAAAAGGTGGGAGAGTGAACAGAGTAACTGGTTTTGTTGGTAATCTTCTTAAAATAAAAGTGGGTATTTTTATTAATGATGAAGGTGAAATGATACCTTTTGATAAAGCTAGGGGCTTTAGAAAAGCGTATGATATGATATTAAGTAAAATGGAAGAGGAAGGTATAAAAATAGGTCAAAAAATAGGAATAATAGGAGTTCATTGCAATGCGAAAAGTAATATCGATGAAATGTTAAAACTAATTAAAGAAAGATATGATGTTGAATACTTTGAGTATACAAATACGGGAAAAGTGATATCTACTCACGTTGGACTCGGAATGGCTGGGTTTGGTGTAGAAGTTTTAAAATAAGAATAAGAAAAAATTGTTTTCTTTAAGATACTGCGTAATGCAGTATCTTTTTTGTATCTTAAAATAGATGGAGGTGAGTGCTTTGCCTAACGAATTTCTGTGGTTTGTTTTGATGATTGTGAATTTTATTGGCATTTTGGTGTTTTACCGATATATGGGAAAAACAGGATTGTATATTTGGACAGCTATTGCAGCTATAATTGCTAATATTCAAGTTGTTAAAACTGTTGAACTTTTTGGTTTTGTTGCAACTTTAGGTAATATTGTATATGGTACAACTTTTTTGGTCACAGATATTCTTTCGGAAAATTATGGAAAAAAAGATGCTCGAAAAGCAGTAGTAGTTGGATTTATGAGTTTAATTACGATGACAATAATGATGCAAATAGCAATTGTTTTTAAACCCGATGTTTCTGATTTTTCACAAGAAGCTTTGACAACAATTTTTTCGTTTATGCCACGAATAGTAATAGCCTCATTAACTGCATATTGGTTTTCACAACTTCATGACATTTGGGCGTATCATTTATGGAAAAATAGATTTCCACAAAAAAAGTTTTTATGGATGAGAAATAATTTTTCCACTATGGTTTCACAATTTATTGATAGTGTAGTTTTTTGTTTTATTGCATTTTGGGGTGTATTTGAATTAAGTGTATTTTGGAGTATTCTTTGGACAACTTATATTTTTAAATGGATTGTTGCAGCAGCAGATACACCATTTTTGTATTTGGCAAAAAATATGCATGATAAAGGAAAAATTAACGAATTAGTAAGTACAGATAAATAAATTAACACAATTTTTAAACTTTAAAACTATTGACAATTCAACGAGTTTATGGCACAATATATATTGGTCGATGAATGAGAGAGTCGGGGACGTGGTGAAGCCTGGTTATCACGCCGGTCTGTCACACCGGTGGCCGCGGGTTCAAATCCCGTCGTCCCCGCCAAGATAAAAAAGAGGAGCTTCAAGCTCCTCTTTTGTTTTTTTCATTTTGTTTTTCTCTTATTATTTTTAATCTATCAGGGTTCATATAATTCAAACAGCAACCTGAACCAAACATTCTTTCCATAGAAGGCTTATTTTTTTCTAATTCAATAATTTGATCGTAAATTCCACATAAATTATCTTCGGTAAGATAGATGCATTTATTTTGTTCTTCATCCCACTTACCATAATAACACGGTGTATGTTTACAACAAAAACCACATTTTACACATTCAGGACATTTTTCTTTTATTTCATTAAAAAGTTGTTCCCAATTCATTAGAAATCAAATCCTTCAGTTAATATTTCATTGATTCCGTCAAGAATTTCTTCGGGAGTAATCAATTCTCCACCAACTTTATTTATAAACTTTACTTTTGTTCCTGGTTTTATTAATCTTAATATTTCACGACCATATTGACCTAAATTCATTTCAGGAATAACTACTGCCTCAACTTTTGACAATCTCTTCTTTAATTCGTGAACTGGAATAGGCCAAAGAGTAATAGGTTTAAATAATCCAACTTTCATTCTATCTTCTCTGGCAATTCTGACAGCCTCTTTTGCACTTCTTGCAACAATTCCATATGCAATGACTAAAACTTCAGCATCTTCCGTTAGATACTCATCGTAAAGTGAAATTTCATCAATGTGAAGTTTTATTTTGTTTGTTAATCTTTTAATTAATTTTTCTGCAGTTTCATATGATGCATTTGGAAAGCCAGATTCATCATGAACAAGTCCAGAAACATGAAATCTTGTCTTTCCCATTTCTATTAAAGCTGTTGGAGTGGGTTCAGCATACTCACTTTCAGCATATGGTACGAAAATTTCTTCTTCCTCCAAGTCTTTTTCAGAAATTCTTTTTATGACTTCTATTTCGCTGTACGATGGAAGTTCAAATGTTTCCCTCATATGACCAAGTGTTTCGTCCATTAAGAAAATAACCGGAGTACGATATATTTCCGCTAAATTAAATGCATGGATTATGTATTTATAAACTTCTTCTACGGTGGAAGGATATAATGCGATTATAGCGTGATCTCCATGAGTTCCCCATCTTGCTTGCATAATATCTCCTTGAGCTGGTTTTGTTGGAAGTCCTGTGGAAGGTCCTCCCCTCATGACGTTAACAAAAACACATGGAGTTTCTGTCATAATTGCATAGCCTAAAGCTTCTTGCATTAAACTAAAACCTGGACCACTAGTAGCCGTCATTGACTTGATTCCTGCTAAGGATGCTCCTATTATTGCGGCTGCACTGGCTATTTCATCCTCCATTTGAATAAAGACTCCTCCTACTTTAGGAAGTTCGCGGGCCATAGTTTCAGCAATTTCCGATGAGGGAGTGATAGGATAACCTGCGTAGAACCTACATCCAGCTCTAATTGCACCATATGCGGCGGCTTCGTTTCCCTGCCAAAAAACTATATTTTTATTGCTCATTTTTTTCACCTTCTTTTAAATGTACATTTTCAACAATGTCAATAGCAAAGTCAGGACACAAGTTTTCACACAACAAACATCCAATACAAGTAGAATGATCTTCAACAATAGGTCTATTTAATTCTCCTTGTTTTATTGTATGCGTTGGACAAACATGATAACAATTGCCACAATTTTTACACCAACTGTAGTTAATTTTAACTATATAGGATTTTTTCGGCATTGTTTTCACCTCACTTAATTAAGGATAGAAATATCCCTGCTGCTACTGCAGAACCAATAACACCAGCTACGTTTGGACTCATAGCATGCATTAGGATGAAATTGCCAGGATCTTCCTCTTGAGCTATTCGTTGTGCAACTCTTGCAGAATCAGGAACAGCCGAAACACCTGCTGCACCAATAAGTGGATTTATTTTGTCTTTTAAAAATAAATTCATAAATTTTGCAAAAAGAATTCCCGAGGTAATTGCTGACACGAAGGCCAAAGCCCCCATGCCAAAAACAAGAAGTGATTGAGAAGTTAAAAAGACGTCAGCTCTTGCAGAAGAACCTACTGATATACATAAAAGAATCGTGACAGTGTCAAGTATATATCTACTTGCAGCTTCAACTAACCTTTTAACAACTCCAGATTCTTTTAAAAGATTTCCAAACATAAGCATTCCAATTAATGGAAGTGCTTTTGGAACTATAAATGCAACTACAATCGTAGTAATTATTGGAAAGAGGATTTTTTCCTTTTTCGTAACTTTTCTGGGAGGTTTCATCCTTATTTTTCTTTCTTCTTTAGTTGTTAAGAGTTTGGAAACAAAAGGTTGTAAAACAGGGATAAGAGCAATGTATGAATAAGCTGAAATAGCAATTATTGACAACAATTCTGGTGAAAATTTTGAAGCTATAAAAATTGAGGTAGGACCATCAGCACCACCAATTATACCAATTGATGCTGCTTGTTTTAGTGAAAAACCAAATATTCTTGCAAGAATGAATGTTAGGAAAATACCAAGTTGAGCAGCTCCACCTAAGAAAATTGTAAGAGGAAATGACAGCATGAATGAGAAATCAGTTAATGCACCAATGCCAAGAAAGATGAGAGGTGGATAAATTCCGAGATTTAGTCCTTGTTGTAAATACCATAAAAGACCACCTGGAGTTCTTTCAGAAGGAGGATTAAGTATTCCTGTGACATTTGGGGGAATGTTGGCAAGTATAATACCAAAAGCAATTGGAATTAAAAGTAGAGGTTCAGCATCCTTTTCAATAGCTATATAAATCAATAATCCTGCTATAACAAACATCAAAATGTTTCCAAAACTCAGATTGAAGAAAGCAGTATTTTCAAAAAAAGATGTTAGTGCTTCTAACAAGTTATTTCCTCCTTTTATATAGATCATCCTTATTATACATTAGTTTTTGAAATTAATAAAGAAAGGAAAAATGTGTTTAATAAAAATTAGAGTTAATTTTTATTAATTGCATCGTTTAAACTCAATAATATAAAGTAATACGTAAGTTCATAGTTATAATTAGCAACTTTTGAAGAAAGAATTTTATCAATGGTTTTTATTTGAGAGTAATCTATGTCCTTTTTCATTGAAAACTCTTCGGCTATCCAAAGAGATACTTTTGCAACTATTTTCAAAATATCAAAATCTTCGTTTTTACAAATTTTTCTTGCAAGATTATTCAATTGTTTATAATCACCTAAACTTTTTTTAATTTCAGTATAGAGTGTATAATAAATATTTAATTTGTTTTTTTCTTTACTCAATGTATTCAAATTTACTATTTCAAATTTTTTATTTTTTATTTCATCGATTCTCTCAGGAAAAGTCCAAATTAACTTTTTTGCGAAAAAATCCTCTATTTCATTGAACATTTCTTTTGGAATGTTTATGTTATATCTAAAGACCCTACTTTTAATTGTGGGGTAGAGAGAATTCCAGCTCGTGGTTACAAGAATGATTACAGCATATTCAGGGGGTTCTTCTAGAATTTTTAACAAAGCATTTTCCGCTTCTGGTAAGAGTTTTTCAGCATTAAGTAATAATACAAATTTTTTTCCACTATCAGCTCTAAATGAAAGAAATTCTTGTAAATTTCTTATGTCATCAATTTTGATGTTTGGAGAGTCTTTTGTGCTAATTATCATATATTTATCAATTTGATCATTTGTAATCTCTTTTATCATAGAAACTACAAGCCTTTCAAGATAACTTTCGTTATCCCCAGTAATTGCGATTGATAAACCTCTAGAATTTTTAATAATTTTTTTAATGTGAGAGATTAAATCCAAATACATCACCTTCTTTGGAAAACAATTTCCCAATTAATTCCGTATAGTTGTTTGTTTTTCCATCAAATACTATCTTTCCGTTACTTAAAAAAATTATTCGATCGGCAATATCGAAGAAAAAATTTGAATGATGAGTTGCAAGAATGACTCCAATATTAAGTTTTTTAAGTTCTTTTATGAGAATTTTGATAATTTTTCTATCATGTTTATCAAGCATTGCTGTTGGTTCATCAAGTAAAAGAAAATATGGTTCCATGGATAAAATAGAAGCAATAGCAAGTTTTTGTTTTTGACCACCTGATAAAACATAAGGATCAAGATCTTTGAATTTATATAAGCCAACAATTTTTAAAGCTTTTTCCGCTCTTTTTTTGATTTCATCTCTAGCAAGCCCGATGTTTTCAAGCCCAAATATTACATCTTCCCAAACTGTAGAGCCTATAATTTGGGTTTCTGGATTTTGAAAAATATACCCCGTAACTAAGTAGTGTTTTTCGTTAGTAGAGGTAAAGATTTTACCACTGTATTTTGTTAAACCAGCTAAGGCTTTTAAAAAAGTAGATTTGCCGCTTCCATTACGGCCAAGTAATAATACTAACTCTTTTGTTTTAAAAGTGGTTGAGATAGAATCAATTATTTTTTTATTACCAATATTTACTGAAAGATTTTCAATAATTAGTTCTATAATATCAACTCCAAAAAGTCGCCAGATTTTAATTTCAAAAGATTTGCGGCATTTCCTTGGTTAATAGCTATTTCCAGATAATCAGTACTATCATTGTGTGCAATTAATTGTCCGGGTAAGACTTCAGAATAGTAGTTAACTACAGGAATTTCGATATATTTCCTCTTTTTCCTAATTTTTAAGGTTTCAAATTCTTTAATCCATTCAAAAGGGATGTTGGTTTCTATATTTCCAAATTTGTCAATATATGCAACTTCTCCTGTGATTTTTTTGTTAGATTTTTTAGGTTTAATATAAGGCAATGTTGCATAATTTGGGAGAAGATCCCCTAGCTCCTTGAATTTTCCATTTGTTATATATGCAGCTGCTGGAGCAAAAATATCACGGCCATGGAATGTTTGAGAATTTAAATAATGATATTTTTTATTATTTAATTCCCTGATTTCTATGGGAGGTTCTTCTTCAAATACAAGGGTGAAAATACCATTATCTGGTCCAACAAAATAGTAATTTCGTGTCTTAGCTGCAATAGCTTTTCGGCTACTTCCAACACCGTAATCAACAACTACTAAAAAAATGGTATTTTTTGGGAAATGATAAAAAGATCTATAGAGAATATACATCGCTTCTCTAGCATTGAATGAACTTATTTCGTGAGTTAAATCAATAATTTCTGAATCGCTTATTTGTCTGATAACACCTTTGCATATGCCAACATAGTGTGAGTTTCCCCAGTCGGTTAAAAAGACAATCATAGGAATCACCTTAATAGAAAAGTTTTGTAAGTTCTTTCAAATAATAATCTACTGGTCTGTAATTAATTATTGTTTCAGAATATGGAATCTCTGTAATTGAAAATCCTTTTACGCCCACGGCATGGTAATTTTTACCTGATTTTACCATTTCGATTGAATGAGCTGCCATTTGTGTAGCAATAATTCTGTCCATTGCAGTTGGAGAACCTCCTCTTTGTAAGTAACCAAGATTTGTATATCTCCATTCTATTCCTAATTCATCTTTTAAGTTTTTTTCAATATATTTACCAATTATTTCAGCGGAATTGTTGGTAGTTGTACAACCACATTCTTCCTTAATATTTTCAGGTATAGGAACTCCACTTTCAACTACGATAAGTGAGAATCTTTTTTTACCCTCATATCTTTTTTTGATTATTTCAATAACTTTTTTAAGATCAAAATTTTCTACAGAAGTGATTATATAGTCAGCGCCGCCAGCTAAACCTCCAATAGTAGCTATCCAACCACTAGGCTTTCCCATTGTTTCTACTATCATAACTCTATGATGAGCTTCGGCTGTCGAATGTAATATATCGAGAGCTTTCTTAACTTGCTCTACAGCTGTAAAAAAACCAATTGAAAAATCAGTAAATGATAAATCGTTATCAATAGTTGCTGGAATAATAATTGATGGTATGTTTTCTTTCATTAAGTTTAATGCAGCTTTAGCTGCGAGCCTTCCACCAAGTAGTATCAAGGAAGTTAAACCGTATTGTTCAAATTTTTCCTTTACTTTTTTAAGTTTTTCACCTTCAGGGATAAATAAGGATGTTCCTAAAATAGTACCACCTTGGTGAAGTATGTTTGATACATTTGGCCTTAATAGTACATCTAGTTCATCGTTTAGTAGCCCATTAAAACCGTCTTTTATCCCTATTATTTCGATGTTTAAATCGAGACTTTTCACAACTGCTGAACGAATAGCAGCATTTATCCCTGGGGAATCATTTCCGACACATAAAATTCCGATTCTTTTCACTTTATAACCCCCTTATTACTGTTATTAAGACAATTGATGTTATTGCCATAAGCTTTATCAAAATATTTATTGAAGGTCCTGAAGTATCTTTGTAAGGATCACCAACTGTGTCACCAACAACTGTAGCTTTGTGCGCTAATGATCCTTTTCCGCCAAAATGGCCTTCTTCAATATATTTTTTTGCATTATCCCACGCACCACCAGAATTTGCCATAAAAATTGCAAGCATTACTCCTGAGACGGTTGCGCCAATCAGCAATCCTGCTATACCAGTTGTTCCAAATAAAAAATATATAATTACTGGAGAAAAAACTGCAAGCAATGAAGGTACAACCATTCTTTTTAAAGCTCCCTTAGTTGCAATCTGGATACATTTTTGATAGTCAGGCTTATTTTGTCCGGTTAGTATACCTGGTATTTCCTTAAGTTGTCGCCTGATCTCGTTTACCATTTCATCAGCTGCATTTCCAACGGCATGCATTGTTAATGCTGAAAAGAAGAATGGTAACATTGCTCCTATTAATCCTCCTAAAAATAGATACGGATTAGTTATTAAAACAGAATCAGAGTCTGCTATGTTACTAAAATTTGAGAATAGAGCAAGAGCAGTTAGTGCAGCAGAACCAATAGCGAACCCTTTACCCATTGCTGCAGTAGTGTTTCCAACAGCATCAAGAGCATCAGTTATATTCCTAACTTGTGGGTCTAGACCAGCCATTTGAGCAATTCCACCAGCGTTATCAGCAATCGGACCATATGCATCCACAGATAAGCTTATTCCAATAGTTGATAACATTCCAACACCAGAAAGTGCAACACCGAAGAGGCCTAATAGTTTGTATGATAAAATTACTGCCAGTGATATGAAGGTTGTAATAATAAACGTTGATTCCATACCAAGTGCTGTACCACTTATGATTACATTTGCTGGCCCCATTGTAGCAGTTTTTGCTAGTTTTATTATTTTTTTTCCAGAAGTATACCATTCGGTAACTAATCCTATTAAAACACCAACGGTAATTCCTGAAAAGACGACAAAGAAAATACTTATCCAAGAAATGTATATACTATATACCAATGTAAGAAGAAGAGTTAAAATACTTGCAAAAATAGTTCCTGCTCTTAATGTTTTAGCAGGATTAGTAGAATCTTTAGATTTTAGTAAGGTAAAAGTAATTCCTAAAATAGACGAAATAAGTCCGAAGATCGTGATAAATATCACCGATGTAAAACCTGCTTCTTTATAGTAAAAAGTTCCTAGGGCCAAAGCTGAAAAAATTGAACCAACGTATGATTCATATAAGTCAGCTCCCATACCTGCTACGTCTCCGACATTGTCTCCGACATTGTCTGCTATAACTGCTGGATTGCGGGGATCATCTTCAGGAAGATTGGCTTCGGTTTTTCCAACTATATCTGCTCCTACGTCGGCAGCTTTAGTATATATTCCACCTCCAACTCTTGCAAACAAAGCAACAAGTGAAGCTCCTAACGAATAGAAGCTAATTAAAGTGATATTGTTTGTTAAATAATATGTAATACTCAAACCAATTATTCCAAGTGTTGAAACTGTTAATCCCATAATTGCTCCACCGGAGAACGAAACTTTTAATGCCTCTCCCATATTTTTTGTTGCTGCCCATGCTGTTCGTGCGTTTGCTTTTGTTGCAATACTCATACCGATGTATCCAGAGAGAACTGAAAAAAGAGAACCGATTATCAAAGCAACTCCTGCCTCAAAGTTAAAAGTAGTACTTATTAATAAAGAAATTACAATGACTACTGGAAAGAATATTTTGTATTCCTGAAACAGAAAAGATTTAGCACCAGTTTGAATTATAGAAGATAATTCGGTAGTTTTTTCATTTCCTGATGGGTAATCAAGAATTTTAAAAGTCAAGAGTAATATATAGAAAATTGAAATTCCCCCAAAGACAAGAAAATATATCAAAATTTTCCCTCCTATTCATAACTGTTGAGGGCTTTAAAAAGCCCTCAACATAATTCCTCTTATTGTTGTTTGATTAATTAATTTAAATTATCTCTTAATCCATTTAATTACAACAGGACTAGCTATATAAAGTGATGAATAGGTACCTACAATAACACCAATTGACATACCATAGGCAAATGGTTTTATACTATTTCCGGAAAATAAGAGGAGAACAAACACTACAATAAACGTAGTAAGTGAAGTATTTATTGTTCTTTTTATAACCTGGTTTATACTTTCATTTACTATATTAGATATATTTTTACCGCGAAGTCTTTTTAAATTTTCTCTAATTCTATCATATACTACAATGGTATCATTTAGTGAATAACCTATAAGAGTTAAGATTGCAGCAATAGCAGCTACATTTAATTCGTAATTAAAGAAAGAGAAAAATCCGAGTGTTATTATTACATCGTGAATGAGTGCTAATACTGCACCAACTCCAAATACAAATTGGAATCTTATAGTAATATATAAAAGGATTGCAATAAGAGTAAAAACAATAGCTTTCCAAGTTAAGTTTTTAATTTCTTGTGCAGCGTAACCACTTGTTTCGTTAAAACCAGCTATTATAGCTTTTAAACCGTTTTCATTAAATTTTTGAATTATTTTGTTTGAAATTTGCTCTTTTTCCTTACCAGTGTAAATTTTTAAATTGCCATTTTCATCTTTAGGCGATACAACAATAGAAAATTTTGAAATATTGTCCGGATCATCAACACTTTTTATTTTTGCAATGCGAGCGTTTTCGAATTCAGGTGCCAGGTCTTTTATTATATTTCTCACTTCAGCTTCGTTAATATTGGCTTCAACTCTGAGTATTATTTCAGAACCGCCTAAAAATTCTACACCCAAATTAAATCCCTTGCTAAATATACTTATAAGAGATGCCACAATTAAAATGATTGAAATTATAAGAAATAAATTCTTTTTTCCAACAAAATCTATCATGCCCTGGCACCTCCTTCTTTTGTTGCTTTGACTTTTATTCCACCAGCAAATAGATCGATTAGAGTTCTAGTAACTACCAAGTTTACAAACAAACTACCTAAAACACCAATTATTAATGTAACAGCAAATCCTTTAACTGTACCTGTACCAAAGTAATAAAGAAATAACCCTGCTATAATGGTTGTTAAATTTGCATCAAATAGAGTGAGGAAAGATTTGGAAAATGCTGTTGAAATTGCTGCTTTGATTGAACTTCCTCTCCTTAACTCTTCTTTGATTCTTTCGTATATGATTATATTTCCATCTACGGTTGTTCCGATTGTTAAAATTATACCTGCAATACCTGGTAAAGTTAATATTGTACCTGTGGCCGCAAGTATACCAAGGAGTAAAAAGGTATTGTACAAAAGTGCTATGTCAGCAACAATTCCCATGACTCGGTAAACAATAATCATGTAAATTAACACAATAATAACTCCATAAATTCCTGCTTTTAAAGAGGCTGAAACTATATCAGCACCTAAAAGAGGAGCAACCCATCCTGATGAAACTTTTTCAAGTCTAGCAGGTAATGCACCACTTTTGAGAATTGCTGCAAGTTGTTTAGCTTCTTCAAGATTGAAATTACCTCTAATTTGAGCTCTACCATCAGTAATTTTTGAAACAACAAAGCCTGCAAATTGAACTCTATTATCGAGTACAATTGCTAGTCTTTTCTTAAGTGCTTGAGTATATGCTATACCTCCCTGATTTAAAATTTCTTCTGGTACATATAACTTTTCAGTTATTTTTTCAAAGATATCAGCGTATTTTTTATCCATAGTAAATGAAACCACATATCCAGCAACGTTATTTCGATCAACTTCTGGTAAAGCTTCAACAATTTTTGGAGAAATCAGTTTGAGATTGGAAATTTTATCAATTTCTTGCCTTACAAGGTACCATTTAGTTCCTTCTCTATCCAAAAGCCATTGGGCTTTTTCTCTTTTTGCTTCGTTAATTAAATCTGGGTTAATGTTAGGATTAGTTGTAGTTTCATCTATTACCTGACCAAACCAAAGCACACCGGTAGAACCAATTAATTGTTCTGCTTTAGCAGTGTCAGTTGCTCCAGGAATTTCAACTATAATGAAAGTATTGTCTTCTCTAAAACTTTGTTTAACTACTGCTTCAGTATAATTTGCCATATCAAGCCTATTTCTAAGAACTGTCCAGACATCTTCAACAACAGCTGAGGGATTTTCAACAGACTTGTCAATATCAACCCGATATTCTATTCTGGCGCCACCACTTATATCAAGACCAAGTTTTATTCTGTTAAAAATACTTGCTATACCAGAATATTTACCTCCTGGAGTTGGCCACAGGAGGGCAATAAATGCAAGAACAATTACTATTAGTGAAATTATTCCTCTTGTTTTATCTCCACGCATTTATATTCCTCCTTATTTTTTCTCATTTTTCTCACTTTTTTCGGTTTTCTCATTTTTATTTTTCAATACTCTTGCAACAAAAGCCTTGGAAATTTCAAGTTCGGTAGTATTAGCTGTTTTAATTTTTAAGGTCTCGTTTTTAACGTCGATTACTTTTCCAACTACTCCACCAGAAGTAACAACAGTATCTCCCCTTCTAATTGAAGCTATCATTTGTTTAAACTGTTTCTCTCTCCTTTTTTGCGGTAGAATAACTAAGAAGTACATCATTACAAAGAAAATGAGAAGTAAAAAAAGCATTTGAAAAAGTCCACTTGATGCGCTTGGTGCAGCAGTTGCTACTGGTTCGCTTGTTGTCCCTTCAGGAACACCAGCGTAAATTAAATTGTTCATATGAACACCTCCTATTTATTTGAGTTTTTTAACATTAATTCTACTGATTTTACTACATGTTCCATTAATAAAAGTGTGGTAATTTTTCCCACACCACCTGGTACAGGTGTTACATCGGCTATTTCAGAAGTGTCTTTTGATACGTCTCCTACAATTTTATTGTTTACGACATTGATTCCTACGTCAATTACTATGCTATTTTTCTTCACCATATTTTTAGTAATCAGGTTTGCCTTTCCTGCGGCTGCAATAACAATATCAGAATTTTTTGTTATGTTTTCGAGATTTTGTGTCTTTGTATGACAAATTGTTACCGTTGCACTCCTGTCCTTACGAAGTAACATTAATGCCAATGGTTTCCCAACTGCAGTACTTCTTCCAATTATTACAGCATTTTTTCCAGTTATGTTAGTAATATCCTCAAGAATTTTGATAATAGCTTCAGCTGTGCATGGTGGAAATTTTTCATTACCATAAGCCAACATTCCAAGATTATAAGGATGCCTTCCCTCAACGTCTTTGTCAGGATTGATTTGAATTAACGCTTCAATTTCATTGACATCAGGAAGCGGATGCGTTAAAAAAATTCCATGAACAGTATTATCTTTAGACAATTCATTCAATAATTTGAAAATATTTTGAGGTGATATAGCTTCAAAAATTTCGTATTTGATATTAAATTTTCTGGATGTTTTTTGTTGGCTCTTCAAATAACTAATTGTTGAATCGTCTGGTTTATATGTTACAGCTACTAATTTTGGTTGTATGTCCAAGTTACTTATTCTTGAAGTAATGTTGTTTGTAATTTTCTCAGCTGTTGGTTTAATATCAATATACATAAAATCACCTCAAAATTTTTATTGGTTTTAGACCATTAGAGTATAAAATACCACAAGTTTCAAACATTCCATATTTTGTAGATAACAGTGTAATTCCTGTATTTTTTGCGGCATTTATAGTTTCAGGCATGATATCTCTATTTCTGACTATAACAACAGCAGGAATCCCGACTACTGCAGCAGTCCTAATACATTGAGGACTTGCTAAGCCTGTAACTAGTAATGATCCCTCTTCTCCCAATGCTAAAACGTCGCTCATTAGATCAGAAGCGGTAACTTTTTCAATATCTATTTTATCGATGTTGTTATCGACAACAACCTTGGCATTTAAAAGTTCTATGATTTCTTTAAGTTTCATGTTTTTCACTCCTTGTTTTTTAATAAATCACCTGTATATCTAAATTTAATAAAGGCTTCATAAGTCCAAGGACATTTTTCTTGGAATATTTTTGCAATAGCAAGTGCATATTGTTGAATCTCCCATTGTGCATGTGAATCAGCTCGTAAATTTAAAAAGTTCATTAAACTTCTAGCATTTACTGTCCAATAAAATTGTGTATAAGATGACATTGGAAGTACAATTCTTGCCATTTCTCTTGCGATTCCCATGCTAAGAAGTTGTTGATAAACATTATAAGAATTTTCCAAAGAATCTTGTATAAGTTCTAAAGCTTTGTTTTTTAATTCATCATTCTGGATTATAACGCCCTTTTGTTTGTCTTTCGTGTCATTTATACGTATGTGATTTGGTAAATAAAATTCGTCTTTTAATTCTGTATATCTTAAGCTAGCTTCGTTAAAAGAACCAATTCTATGTCTAAACCATTGTCTAGCAACAAAAATAGGTGATTTTACATGAAAGGTAAAAACAATGTGTTCAAATGGTGTTTCGTGCCTGTGTTCCATCAAATAGAAAATCAAATTTTTATCTTTTTCGGGAGTTTTTAATCCCTTGCCGTATGACACTCTTGCAGCTTTAACTGCTGAAAAATCATTCCCCATGAGATCAACTAAACGTACGAAACCTTTATCCAAGATTTTGAATTCCAAAAAGAGGCACCCCCATTTTTTTAATAATTTTGAGATATCTTTCTTCATCTATGATACCATTTTTATACCATTCTTCAAGTATTTGAATTGATACAGTTTTAATAACAGGTTTAAAAGTTAGTCTGTGAAGAGGAGTAATACCAAACTTTTTAATTAACTCAATATGCATTTTTGTAGGGTAACCTTTATGAATATCTAATTTATAAATTTTATAAACTTTTGAATATCCTTCAATTATTTTATCTCTAACAACTTTAGCTATTATTGAAGCGGCTGAAATTTCCTTTATATAAGAATCCCCTCTAACAAAACATTTACTAGGAAATTTCAATTTTAAATTTTTACCATCGACATATGCAATATCGAATTTTACTTTCAATTTCAAACTTTCTAATGCTCTATTCATTGCAAGTTCAGTTGCATGCAAGATGTTTAATTTGTCAATTTCTTCTGGACTCGCAATTCCTATTGCGTAATAACTTTTTTGTTTTAAAATTTCAAATAATTCTTCTCTTAGCTTAGATGAAAGCTTTTTTGAGTCGTCAAGATTTTCTATATCTTCTTTTAACACAACTGCAGCTGCTACAACTGGTCCGAAAAGAGGACCACGCCCTGCTTCATCAACACCCACAATTATCATATGTTCACCATTTCATAAACTGTATTAATATATTCAAGAAAGTCTTCAGGCTTTTTTCCTGAAAGGATAAAAATCCATTTATCTTTCCACCAAGATATGATTTTAATACCTTCAAAATTGGTTTTTAAATATCCGCGATCAAAGAAGTTCAGATTAACATAATTTATTTTTAAAGGATTGCCAAATGTCTTTATGAAAGTTTTCCATTTAACCTTTGTTATTTCAGGTGAATCATATTTGAATATATATAACATTCCTTCATAATTATTAAAAATGCCATAAATTCCTTCACCTAAATCTACATTAAAGACGGAATTTATATACCCATATTCTTTGAGCTCATATTTACCGTCTAAAACAAAAAGTGCGTTTTTTAGGGAGGCACTTCCGTTTGGAACCGGAGTTTTGAAAATCATAGTGCAAGAAGTTAATAGTACAATGACAACAAGGACTATGAATAACTTATTGAGCATCTTTGTTCCTCCTCTCAAGACCAAAAACTTCCATTGCCTTTTCTATTATATCACGTCTCATAGCTAAATCAGCGTGGTTTGTCGCGTGGAAAATATAAGTATACTTTGCATCTTGGGTTGCACTGTATAAAGGGACCATACCGTCGTTGAGTAAAAAGATTGATTCTTCTGGATAAATATTTTCGATTACATATTTTAATAGCATTAATCCTAATAATGTTGGAGTGTATGAAGTCAGTATTTTTTTTAGATCTTCTTTTTTAAAATCGAAATCCAATATTCCAACAAAGTTATAGCTTTCAAGATCACTTGGAATTTTTGGGAATTTATGTCCGAAAATTAAGTATTTATAATTTGGTGCTTCAATAGAAGCATTTAAAATATTTGAAATTAATAGTGCGTATTTTATAAGCTCAATTTTGTCACCAAAAGATACTTTAAAAATACTTTTCTTAATCATCATAAAATTCGCAAGTGGGGAACCATAATGAGGAGTACCTGCAAAAATTATTTTTTTAATTTTTTTTCTAAAATCTTCATTTTGAATTGCATATTGAACAACAAGTCCTCCCATACTATGAGCATAGATGTAAAAAGAATCGAATTGTTGAGTATATTCAATAAGTTTTTGTGCAGATTTTTCAAGTTTTTCTGAAAGAGTTGGATATAAAAAGAAATATAAACCAACAGTATCTGGAAAAATTTCTTTAAAAGTGTTAATCATTGATTGCTTGTAATAATCGATTTTAGTATCAATTTCAGACGGAGACATACCGTGAATGATTATAACAGTTGGCGTGCCTTCGCGAAGAGTAATTAATTCTGCGGGAAAAGGTGGCCAATTAACAATTGATACTTCGTCATAATCAAAAAAAGGATCTACAGGAGATCCTAGGCTTCTATAGATTGTTATTCCGTTTAGTTTATATTCGTATAGTTTTATGCTGAAGCCGTAAGTAAATAAAATAATAATAAAAACATATGTAAATATTTTCTTCAATTTGGGTAACTCCTTTAAAAAATGATTTAGAGTACTTTAACAGTTTCTTTTAGTATTGTAACACCATATGACAAGTATTAAAAAAATAAACACAATAAAATTTTTAAAAAATATCGCTACAATTACCGAGATAATTAAAATGATACTTTTTAATAATTTCCATTTTTGCCTTTTTACTATAGCGTAGAATACGCCAAATATCAAACCAATAATTGCTCCATAAACCCCTTTAAAAAAACCTGAGAGATAAACATTATCAGAATATTTGTTTACAAAACTTCCAAATAAGACAATAGCTCCAATTGGGGGAATTATTACCCCTAGAACAGCTAATAGTGCCCCCCAAAATCCATAAATGAATTCTCCTAACATTATTGCAATATTTACTGCAATTGGACCAGGCATAGATTGTGCTACAGACAAGATTTTAATAAATTCTTCTTCTTCAATATATTTTGAAAATCTTTTTTGAAAGACAGGGACCATAGCATAACCACCACCTAAAGTAAATAACGAGGTGGTGAAGAAAATAAAGAAAAATTCAAAGAGTTTAAAAGAGGTTTTCGGTTTCATTTTCAGTTTTTTCGAGTTTTTCCAAAAATTCTTTGTATTTTTCATCAATTTCTTCTTTTTCTTTTTTGAAATTAATTAATTTTGCTCTTGCAATTGCCAAAAGATCAACTGCTTTACCATATAGTTTTAATGCTAACTCAATATCGACATCATTTTGATGAAAATAGTTTTTAATCTCTTCAATTTTTCCAACTAACTCATTAAAACTTAATTTTTCCATATCCTCATAACTTAAATAAAGTATTTCCTCCATATATATCTATTTCCTCCTTTTTCTTGGTATGAGATTTTTCATTGATAACTTTTAAATTTAGAGAACCATCTTTTAGGTAAGCTTTTATTTTTTCGCCAATTCTAACTTCTTTCACACTCCTTATAAATTTGTCATCATTTCTTAGAATTGCACCCCCGAAAAGAATAGCCGCATATTCTTTCTTTTTTAACAAAGAATCAAAAATCTCGTTTAATTTTTCTTCTTTTTTTGACATTTCAGAAGTCAAGATTTGCAAGAAAATCGTTCTAAAATTGTCTAAGGAACGTATATTATTAGTAATTTCATTATTTATGTTGTTAGAAAGATAGGTAATAAAATCATCAGATATGTTTTTTTCAAATGAAGTGAAAGCTAAATTTATCATTTGATATATGTTTTTCACATTTTCAAATGAAGTTTTGTCTAGTATTTTTAAGTTTGAATTGATTGAGTTACTAATTATTTGCAAAATAGATTCATCGGTTTTTCTTTCGAATTTATCAAAAAAGTTCATCATCAAAATTTCGAACTCTCGCCAGTTGTTATCTAATTTTTTAATATTATCTTCAATTTGTTTTGAGATTGCTCTAGCTACTTCTGTAGGTGTAGCAAATCTTTTCCATGCTACATAGTCTGGGATAGTAAAATCTCTTTCGTGACCTATTCCAGATAAAACAGGGCAATATTCATTGAATTTTGCTATTTCAATTCCAAGGTTTAAATCATCAAAATACATTAAATCGCTACTGGCACCGCCGCCACGAACAATAACAACAACATCGTAATTAATTTTTGATTCTTTTATTCTATTTAAAGCTAAAATGATTCCAGAAGCGGTTTCGGCACCCTGCATTGGTGATTCATATAAGTGAACTATAGGTTTGTATATTACTGGTACAGTCAGGTTTTTCAAAAAGTCTTCATATCCAGCTGCAGTTTTTGAAGAAATAATTGCAATTTTTTTGATTGGTTCTAGTTCTGAGAGTTCGTGTGTTTTTGTCATTAAAAGATTTTTAATTTTTAATTCTTCTAAAATTTCTTTTCTTCTTTTTTCGATTTCGGAGTCTCCAACAGGAGCAATCGTGTCAGCATAGAAAGTAAAACTCATTCTGTCTTTATAAAATGATAATCGGCCTTGAAAAATCCATTTTTTTCCAACTAATTCATTTGCACTCTTGAGATTTAAGCGTGAAAGGATTATACTACCAAGTCTAGCAGGAACATATACAGTAATTTCGATATTCCTAGAACCGTATTTTGTTGAGTAAGGTTGAGAAACATTTATATATATTCCTGTTTTGTGATTTTTGGCTCTTACGACATCAGCGAAGAACCTAAAATGTTCATTTGTAAGTCCAGAAAGTTCAATTTTTTTGCTTACATATTCATGTAATTCAATTAAGTCTTTAAATTCGATTATTTTATCCATCATTCCCACTCTTTTCCTTGGTATAATTCTATTGAAAGTGGAACTTTTAATTTTACAGCATTTTCCATTTCATTTTTTATAATTTTTTTCATAATTTCTAATTCGTTATCTGGTACTTCAAATACTAATTCATCGTGAACTTGCAAAATCATTTTGCTTTTTAATTTATTTCTTTTAATTTGTTCGTAAATTCTTATCATAGCTATTTTTATAATATCTGCAGCAGTGCCTTGAATTGGTGTGTTAATTGCTATTCTTTCCCCTTCATTTCTTATGTTTCCGTTAGATGATCTTAATTGTGGAACTTCCCTTTTTCTGCCAAACAAAGTTTCAACATATCCGTGTTGTTTAGCAAATTCTTTTATATTTTTAATATATTTGAAAACCCCAGAATAAAATTTAAAATAATTATCAATTATTTTTTTAGTCTCGGAAACACTTAAACCGATTCTTTTAGAAAGACCATATGGTGAAATGCCATAAACGATAGCAAAATTGACCATTTTCCCTATTCTTCTCATTTGTTCAGTGACAAAGCTTTCCGAGATACCGAAAATTTTTGCTGCAGTTATACTATGAATATCTAAATTTTGATTAAATGCTTCAATTAAATTTTTATCCTCACTTACATGTGCGAGAATCCTCAACTCAATTTGTGAATAATCAGCGCCAACTATCCACCAATCGTCAAATTGAGGTCTAATTGCTTTTCTGATTTCTTTTCCTTCTTCACTTCTAGTTGGAAGATTTTGTAAGTTTGGTTCTGAGCTACTTAATCTTCCTGTTGCTGTTCCTGTTTGGTGGAAACTTGAATGTATTCGTCCTGTTTTAGGATTAATTTCCTTTGGCAAAGTATCCAGGTAAGTACTTTTAAGCTTTTGAAGTTTCCTATATTCTAAAATTAATTTTGCAATTTCGTATTCACCAGAGAGAATCTCAAGTACTTCGGCATCAGTTGAGAAACTTCCTTTGTTAGTCTTCTTAACTGTTGGTATATTTAATTTTTCAAAAAGAATGTGTGCAACCTGCTTGGAAGAGTTTAAGTTAAATTGTTCACCTGCAATTTCATAGATTTGTTCTTGAAGGTTTCTAATCTTTTCACCATATTCATTTGAGAGGTTTTCTAGATAATTTTTATCAAAATAAACACCATTAATCTCCATTTCTGCCAATACGTTTATTAAAGGCAACTCAATTTCATGGAAAAGTTTGTCAAGTTTTTTTTCAAAAATTGTTCTGCTTAATTTTCTAAATAATCTATAAGTAATATCCGCGTCTTCACATGAGTATTTTGCCGCTTTCTCAATAGGAACATAAGAAAAATCGTTGGAAAACAAAGGTGTTGTAGCATTAACAACTTCATCGAAAGAAGTCATTTTATATCCTAAGAATTTTAAAGCAAGTTCCTCAAGATTGAATTTTTTTTCATTTGGGTTTAACAAGTATGCCGCTATCATTGTATCAAAATGTGGAACTTTTGGTTCAATACCATGAACTTTAAAAATTTTGTAATCATATTTGAGATTTTGACCTACAATATTGTAATTTTCCGATTCAAGTAGAGTTTTTAAAAATTCAATAACTTTGTTATACTCTACGTTTTGGCCTGATTTGTGACTGACAGGTATGTAATAGGCTTTTCCTTCAGAAGTTGCAATAGAGATACCGACCATTTTTGAGTCAAATGGATCCAGAGAAGTAGTTTCACTGTCAATCGAAAAAGTACGTATCGTATCTAATTCTTTTTTTAATTTACGAAGTTTCGTTTCGTCGTTTACGACTGAATAATTTAAAACACTTTCATTACTGTAAAGATTTAATTCCCTAATAACACTTGAAAATTCAAATTTTTTAAGTGTTTCAAGTAATTTGCTGGGGTTATAGCCATTATAGATGAATTCCTCTTTTTTTAAATTTATAGGAGCGTCAACCAAAAGTTTAGCAACTTCCAGACTTTTTTCGAGATCATTTCGATTTTTTTCAAGAGTATCTTTTAATTTTGGTGTTAGTTTGTTGATATTTTTAACAATATTTTCAATATTTCCAAATTTTTTTAATAGGGAAACAGCTGTTTTTTTGCCAATTCCTTTTACACCAGGAATATTGTCTATAGGATCACCAACGAGTGCAAGATAATCTACAAATTGGTTGGGGTAAATGCCATATTTTTCATAAACTTTTTCTTTGGTGTAGAGAACGATATCAGTAATTCCTTTTTCTACTCTCCAAACAAAAACGTTGTCTTTAACAAGTTGTAGTAAATCTTTATCTCCAGTAACTATATTGATTTCTTCAAATTCTTTAGAAAATTTCATGGTCATTGTAGCAATTATATCATCGGCTTCATATCCAGGAATTTTTAACACTTTTATTCCAAGCGCCTCGATCATCTCCACTATGTATGGGATTTGTTCCAAAAGTAAATCAGGGGTTTCAGGTCTATTTGCTTTGTAAGTTTCCATTATTTGTTTTCTAAAGGTACTTCCACCTTTAGAATCAAGAACAAACGCACAAGCATCCTTTCCAGTATTAATGTGTTTTTTTAAAAACTTTATTATCATTTTTGTCAAACCGTATACTGCATTTGTGTGTAATCCTGTAGATGTTTTTAAAGAACGGTCTAATGCATAAAAAGCTCTGTAGACTAACCCAGTTCCATCAAATAGAAACATCTTTGCCATTGGTTTGCATCTCCCTGATTTCCTCAAGTAAATTAACTGCTCTTCGTAAATGTGGAATAACAATCGAACCGCCAACTATTAATGCTATGTCAAATGCTTCAAAAAACTCCTCGTCTGTTACTCCTAATTGGATGCATCTAATAATGTGGTAAGTAATACAATCATCGCATCTTAAAACCATTGAAGCAACTAGTCCCATTAGTTCTTTTGTTTTTTCATCTAAAACTCCTTTTTTATATACATTTCCATCTAGATTAAAAAAGCGTTTTGTATTTAAAGTTCCTTTTTGCAAAATAACATTATTCATTCTTTCTCTGAATTTTTTAAATTCATTTAATTTCATTTTCAGTACCTCCTTGTAATATTATAACATTTAACCAAATTGATGGATATATAATGGAAGGAGAATCAACAAAAGAAAAATTATACTTCAATATAAGTTACTCCAATACCACCTTCGCTTGGTCTTCCAAATCTATAATTTTTTACTCTATCATCTTTACGGAGATAGTTCCAAACATTTGAGGCTAAGCTACCAGTTCCTTTTCCATGAATGATATATCCGTATTTGAAATCAGAAAGAATCAAATCATCAATAAATTTGTCCAGTAGTTCTAAAGCTTCTTCGACAGTTTTTCCACGCAAATCTATTTCGTTTTTATCTAATATTTTTGAAGGTATAATCGTAGGTTGGAATATATCTTCAGTTGGTGGGGTGGTTGGTACAAGTTTATTTTTTTTGATTTCAACTTTTAAACCGTTAAAATCAACTAAAAATTTATTTTCGGAACGTTGCTCTATTATTTTACCTATAGCAGTACCGTCTTTTAATTTTACATACATACCTACGTGAAGTTCTTCAGGTGGAGACGGATTTTTTAATTCATCGATCACATCTTCAAGCTTTTTGAAATTATTTTGAGTTTTTTCTAAAATTTTAAGACGTTTTTTTAATAAATTTTCACTTTTTGTTTTAATACTATGCATTGCTAATTGAAGATGTTTCTTTGCACTTCTAATTTCTTTGTAAAGACTTTTGATTTCATCATCTAGTTCTTCGATTTTTTTAACTTTCAAAATATTATACTTTTTTTCATAATTTTCTTTTAGTATTTCGTATTCTTTTAATAATTTTTCTAGAGCTTCTTTTTTCTTTTCAAGTTCACTGACTTTGGAATTTAAACTTTTAATTAAATTTTCAATTTTCAGGTGATCTTGAGAAAGAAATCTTTCAGCGCGATTTATAATTTTATCAGATAATCCTAATTTTTTTGAAATTTCAAATGCGTGTGAAGCTCCTGGAGTGTTTAGAAGCACTTTATATGTTGGTTTAAGGGTATCAATATCAAATTCCATTGAAGCTGTTAAAATTTCATTGTGTTCCATCGCATAGAGTTTGACGCTGGTTAAGTGAGTTGTAATTATAAATTTAGTGTTTTTTTCAAGTAATTCTTCAATAATACTTAGAGCTAATGCGCTTCCTTCAAAAGGATCCGTACCTGAACCGAGTTCATCAATGATAACTAATGAGTTTTCATCAGCATTTTTTAAAGCATGGACAATTCTTAAAATGTGGGAGGAGAAAGTGCTGAGATTTTCGACTACATTCTGAGCATCACCGATGTCTAAAAATAATTTGAGATTTGGGATTCTAGTGCCAGTTTCCGCCAAAATTGGAAAAGCTTTTTGTGCCATAAATACAAACAAGGAAATAGTTTTTAATGTCACAGTTTTTCCACCAGTATTAGGCCCTGTAATTATTAATCCTTTTTTATCTTGTGGTAAGTCTATTGTTATTGGAACAACTTTTTCTTTCTCAATTAGTGGATGTCTTGCATTAACTAATTTTAAATAATTCCCGTCAGGTTTTACAACAATTCCTTTGTTGTTTTTCGCATATTTTGCTCTAGCAAGCAACGAGTCAAAGTGACCAACTATTTTTATATCTTTCATTATGTTATTGTATTTTTCATATATTTTTGTTGTTAATCCTCTTAGAATTTTGTCAATTTCGATTTTTTCCTCGCTTTTCAATATTTGAATTCTATCATTTAAGTAAATAAATTCTTGTGGTTCAAAAAATAAAGTTGCTCCAGAAGAAGATGAACCATGAACTACTCCTTGAAATTTAGATCTTGCGTTTGATTTCAGAAGAAAAACATATCTGTCATTTCTTATTGTGTAGATTTGATCCTGCAGGTAATTGCTATTTTTTGTCGCAAACGAGTCAATTTTTTTTCTAATTTCTAAGTGTAAATTTTTTATGTTTTTTCTTATATTTAAAAGAGTAGTTGATGCACTATCTTTTATTTTACCGTTTTCATCAAATATTCTGTCAATTTCGTTTAATAATAGCGAATAATTAGATAAGTTGGATATATAAAAAGAGAACTTGTACCTTGTACTTTTGAAGTTCTTTTTAATATCTTCAACAGTTAGGAAGAAGTTTCTTAACTGGTAAATTTCGTCGACATTGAGAATAGAATTGTTTTTTATTTTTTCCAAAATAGGTCTTATATCGAAAATTTTTGGAAAAGACGGCAAACCAAAAGATACAAGAATTTCTAGAATTTCTTGTAAGTAATCGTATTCTAAATCATTTGGCTTGACATTTACTAATGTTTCTAAATGTTCTTTACCGTAATTTGAAAAAGTGAGTTTTTTGAATTCCTCAAATATTAACTCCCAATCAATATACTTTACGATTTCCATTTTTGGCCCCTTAAGCTAGAATATTAAGGTAATTTCATTATATCACAACTCAAGAAATGATTAAAAATAACATTCCACTTACAAAAGCAGCGAAAGGAACAGTAACAAACCAAGAAATTATGATGTTTTTAAGTATTCCAACATTGACAACTTCTAATCCTCTTGCAAATCCGACACCGGATACAGCTCCAACAACAGTGTGGGTTGTGGAAATTGGCATGCCAAATGTAGAAGCAACTAAAACAGTTGTTGCAGTAGCAAAGTCAATTGAAAAACCTCTAGAATTATTTAATTCAGTTATATCCTCACCAACTGTTTTCATTACTTTATGTCCTAAAGTAGCTACACCTAAAGATATTCCTAACCCTCCTAGAGCAAGAATATACTTTGGTATTGATATTTCTCCTCCAAAAGATTGAGTTGTTAGAATGATATATATAAGTGCAAGTGGTCCCACAGCATTTGCAACATCATTTGCACCATGTGAAAAACTAACATAGCAAGAAGTAACTATTTGAGCGTTTTTAAATACTTTTTCTACAATAGTATATTCATTTCCGTTAGATTTAATTTTTTTGAGGATGAGTAATGAAATTACAAATACTGTAAAGCCTATTATAGTACCAATATAGTTACCAAATACGAAATTTTTCTTCATTGTTTTTACAACAAACAAAACGGCAATTGTATAAAATGCAAGTCCTAAAAGGATTGGTGCAACGTATTTAGCAGCTTTCGCCGGATGCTTTCTATGTAGAATTGACCAAGAAATAAATTTGAATATTACAAAAGCAAAAGCGCCACCAATGAGTGGGGAACTAATCCAAGTAAAAACAATTTTTAACATTGTGAACCAGTTAATAACATTAAATCCACCTGCAGCAAGTCCAAAACCTATCATTCCGCCGACAATAGAATGAGTTGTTGAAACTGGCATTCCCCAATAAGTAGCTATTAAGATCCAAATTGTAGAAGCAATCAAAGCAGAAAATGCGCCAATCAATATTAGATTGGTATCAGCAATTTTATCTAAATTTACTATACCTTTAGCAATTGTTTTTGTAACATGAGCGCCGAATAAAACTGCTCCAAGAAATTCTAAAATCGAGGCGATTAAAACAGCTTGTTTGGGGGTAATGGCTTTTGCACCAACAGCAGTTGACATACTGTTTGCCACATCATTTGCTCCAATTGAAAAAGCCATTCCAAATCCAACTACAAATGCGAGGATAAGTAAGAACATTTCGAGTACCTCCTTTATCTAATTATCATTCTTATTCTTTCAACTACATTTTCAGCTTTGTCGGAGATTTTCATTAGTAAAATTACAATGTTGTTTAAAAAAATAATATCAACCGGATTCATTTCACTTTTTAATTCAAAAAGAGCTTTTCCAATCTCAATACCTAAAGAATCAGTTGAACTTTCATCAGCTTCGACACTATATGTAATGTCATCCTCTTTTGAGATTTCTTCTGGTGCAAAATCTGATTCAACGACGAATTTCAATTCGTCTACGGAAGATTTCATTAATTTAATTGATTCAAGGACAAAATTTCCAAGTTTTTTTATTTTTTCCTGAATCTTTTCAGGACAATTTTCAACTTTATTCATAGTAAGTACTTTTACGAAATCATCTACTGCATCAATAATTGCATCTTGGTTATGAATTATCTCAAGAGCATCAATTCTATCAAAATAGCTCCACCTAAGTTTTGTATATATCTCTCGTAACTTAACTTTAATTGTGTCTGCTTCGGATTCGTACTCATCAATTTTTTCAGAGAAACTTAAAATATCTTTGCCTTGGAAATAAGAAGATATTATTTCTGGAATTAATTTGCTAGCTTGAAAACAATAATCTGCGTGCTTACTTAATAACTTTGTAGGTGAAATTTCAGGGAACAACCGATCGATAAATCTTTTCATAATTTCCCTCCTTAGAGTTTGAGATTAAAACTTTTTTCTGGTCCACCTTTTTCTTCAACTATCTTATTTAATTTTTCTAAGATTTCTTCTAAATTTAAATTAAGTTTTTTAATTTCTTCGCCTAAAGTTCCCCATTTCACGTCTCCACATTCAATTACTTTAATGCCAATTTCTAACAGAGGGGCTATAAGATATGGATAATTTGTTGCAATAGTTTCGAAATCCGTATCTTTAGTTATATACATGCTATTCACCTCCATTTTCCTTTACTATCTTATCTTTCTTTCCTGTAATTGTAAAGAAAATTGTTCCTAAAATAAGTGGAATATAAAAAGTTACGAGTCTGTAAATAGTAATTATATTTATAGCATTTGCATTACCAAATAGTTCTGAAAATACTATTTGGTAAGTGCTTTCAATTCCACCGCTTGAGCCGGGTGTTGGCACGTAATATGCAACTGTATTCATCATAACGAGGATTCCAAGCAATGTGAAAAATGAAATGTTAGTTTGATAGTAATATTTGATAATTGAATATAGGATAGAATTGTAAAGAAGTGTGGTAATGAAATAAAGTGACATATCTACAAATAAAAGCCAAGGATTTTTTAGCCAAAGTGTTTTAATACTATTTTGTAGGTTATCAATCCAGTTATCTACTTCTGTTTCTGTATATTGTAGTTTGAAAATTTTGATTAAAAAAAGCAAAAATTTTTTCAATAATTTTCGATTGAAAAAACTCAAGATTATTGATGTAGAAATTGCAAGACCTATGAAGAACCCAATAAGGATTACCGATAATCCAAAACTTTTTGGCATAATTTTTAGTACTTTTTTTATAAAAATCAAGTCTAAGAATAATATCACGAAAGATATTTCGAGGGTTTTAGAAATGATAATATTAGTAGCATCTTCTCCTTTTACTTTGTTTTTAATAAGATGATAGATCTGGTATGGTTGTCCACCTATAGACATAGGAGTAATAAATGTAAAAAATGCACCAAAAAAAATATTTTTAAAAGACTCCGAAAATGGGATTTTATAATTGAAAAAGATTAACATTATTTGTAATCTAAATGCATTTACCAAATAAATTAAACATAGAAGAAAAAAGTCGAATATGAGGATGTCTAATGGAAATTTAAAAATTAAGAAAATGTTATAGTTTTTTGAAAAAATTAGCTGTAATATTATAATTATTGAAAAGCTTATTATTAGCGACAAAAAAACTTTCTTATAAATCCCTTTCAATAGACTCACTCCATATTAAAAATTTTGCTAATTTGATATCTTCTTTCGTAGTGATCTTTACATTTAATTTATTACCATTTGTAATATATACTTTGTATCCTGATTTTTTTACAATTGAAGAATCATCGGTAAAAGTACATAAAAATGGTTGTTTTTTTAAAAATGAATCAAAAATGATTTCGAATTTAAAGCTTTGTGGTGTTTGAATAATATAGACGCTATTACGATTTGGAAAATCCATGAGTAAATTCTCTTCAACAATTCCAATTGTGTTTTCAGAAGGGATGGCAGTAACAGCAGCACCAAAGTATTCAGCTTTTTTAATATTATTAATTATTATCTCAGTTGTTACAAACGGCCTTGCACCATCGTGGACTAAAACAATATCATTTTTTTTCATTTTATTTTTCAAAAATTTTAAAGCTTTGAAAGTTGATTCTTCTCTACACTTTCCACCTTCTATAATGTATATTTCTTTTTTTGATGTGTATTTTTTAACAATATCTTTGGTTTTTTCAAGATAATTTGAATTAGTAACTACAACAATAAAATCAATATCTGGGATTAAAAATTTTTCAATTGTATGTTCAATAATTAATTTTCCAGATAAGTTGAAAAATTGTTTAGGAGTATTTTTATCAAATCTTTCACCTTTACCACCAAAGAGTAAAACAGCAACTACCATATCATTTTTCATCCAATCTATACAATTTTATTTTGTGAGATAGAGTTTTGTAGTTCATATTTAATAATTTACAAGCTTCTTTTCTTGATTTGGAGTTTTTTAATGCAAGTTTTATATATCTTTTTTCAACTTGTTTGGTTAAGTGACTTATTAGTTTCGGAAGGTCAATACCATTAAAATTGGTATTATTTTTATTTGGGATTTTTATTAAACCTGTAGATGCGTAATTATAAGCAATAGTAATGAGTTCTTTAGTATTTCCTGGCCAGTTGTATTCCTTTAGTAAATCAATTTCATTTTCATCAGGAATTCTCTTTATTAAATTTCTATGTTTAGCGTAAATTGAAGAAAGAATTTTATCTAAAATATATGGTATATCATTTTTTCTTTTTCTTAACGGTGGTATTTTTATTCCATGTTTTTTAGAAAATTTTATTTTTGTGAAAGGTAATGTATGTGAAAAAAATTTATAATATTCTTCAATAATAATTCCATTTTCATATTGTAAGACAATTTCTTTTGCAAATTTATTTTTTTCAATTACTAATTCCAAAAATTTTCTGATTTCCGGTCCTTGTAATTCTGGGAAAGAAAACAACATATCATATTTCTTTTTAATGGCTTCATATTTTAAGCGTTCTTCAAACATAGTAACGGCTAGTTCCAATTCTTTAATTGTATTTACTACAATTTTTCCAGGAAACGAAACTTCTGGGTTTTCAAAGAAAATTATGTCCCAGTTTTCTTCTTTTAATTTTTCAACAAAGTTAGAGTTATAAAAGTCAAAAGCAACATTCTGATGATTGTATAAAAATTCCCTCAGGTTCTCTAATAGAGCCTGAGGGATTAAAACTTTAATCAAAATTTCACCCCTTGATAATTTTTGTCCCAGTTTCCCCCCTCAGAGCTTTATCAAGTACTTTCATATCTGTAATTATACATTCTTTACCTGTCTGTTCAACAAAATTAATAGCTGATTCAATTTTAGGCCCCATGCTTCCTTTTGGGAAATGCCCTTCAGCAAGAAATTTTTTTGCTTCGGTGGTTGTTAATATATCTAATGGTTTTTGATTTTCTTTACCGTAGTTAAGGTATACTTTTTCAACTCCAGTGAGAATAACGAGTATATCAGCGTTAATTTCTTTAGCTAGAAGAGCACTTGCTCTATCTTTGTCTATAACAGCTTCAACACCTTTTATTTTACCATCTTCTAGAATAACTGGTATTCCTCCACCACCTGCTGCTATAACTATCACATCATTTTTCATTAGTAATTTTATCACATCTTTTTCAATTATTTCCAATGGTTTTGGTGAAGGTACAACTCTTCTCCAACCTCTGCCGGCATCTTCCTTAATAATCCACCCTTTTTCATTTGCTAATTTCTTTGCTTCTTCTTCCGTATAGAATGGACCAACTGGTTTGGTTGGATTTTGAAATGCGGGATCATTTTTGTCTACCACAATTTGTGTAATAATGGATGCAATTTGCATGTTTTTGCCTTTTTCTTTCAACTCGTTGTGTAAAGTTTGAGCGATCATATATCCCAAACTTCCTTGAGTTTGAGCATCGTTGACATCAATTGGAAATGGAGGAATTTTTTCTTTAGCTATTTCTTGTTGAACAAGCAAATTGCCAACTTGAGGTCCATTACCATGAGTGATTGCAATGTCATACTCATCAAGCATTTTTGAGATAAATTTTGCAGTTTCACTAAGATTTTTAAACATATTTTCTGCTGTTGCCTTCTCACCAGGCCTGTTTACAGCATTACCACCAATAGCAACAACTGCTAGTTTTTTCATATTTCCCCTCCTTTTATTTGCATATTGCTGCAGCTAAAGCAATTGAATTACGCTTAGATTCACTAGAATCAGCTCTAGAAACGATAATAATTGGTACTTTAGCACCTAAAACTATTCCTGCAATTTTTCCATTTGTTAAATACACAGCCGATTTTCCAAGAAAATTACCACTGTGTATATCTGGTACTACAAGAATATCTGCTTTGCCAGCTACTTCACTTTCAACTTTTTTGATTTTAGCTGCAACTAAACTTAAGGCATTGTCAATTCCTAGTGGCCCATCTATTTTACATCCTTTTATTTGACCTCTTTCAGCCATTTTTGATATTATTGCAGCATCCATAGTTTCAGGCATATCAGGGTTAACGACTTCGATGGCGGTTATTAATGCAACTTTGGGTTCTTCATATCCGAGATTGTGTGCTAAATTAACGGCATTTTTAATTATACCAATTTTTTGATTTAAGTCAGGTTTGATTATCATTCCACCATCAGTTACGAAAATAATTTTTTCCAGAGCGGATGTTTCTATTAATGCAACATGGGATAAAAGATTACCAGTTCTTAGACCCCATTCTTTGTTAAGTACAGCTTTTAAAAGGGTTGATGTTTTCACCAATCCCTTCATTAGAATATTTCCCTTACCAGTTGAAACAATCTTTACAGCTTTTTCTGATGCGTCAACTTCATTTTCCGCATGTTCAATTGGAAAATCAATTCCTAAGTTATTTAAATGTTGTTTAATTATCTCTTTATTTCCTACCAAAATAGCTTTAATTCCCAAATCAATAGCATCTTTAATAGCCTTTAGTGACTCAAAATCTTCTGCTCCAGCAAGAACAATTGTAGCATTTTTTCCTTTAGCAATAGCGGCTAATTCAGTGAGAGATTTTAACATTGACTCACCTCCCAATTGTTTTAGCAACTTGACAAATAAAAGCTACTGATAATATTGTATCAAAAATCACTTGATAATCAGAGTGTACAACCTTAATTTTTCTTCCATCCAATCTCTCAGTTAAAGGTAACATTTCAACCAAATCTGCTCTACTAGTATCTGATAGTTCTATAATTAGTTCTATTGGAGATTTAAATTTAAAACTTTCAAAAAAATTACGAGGTTTTGATATCATTTCACGAGTTTTTGCTTCTATTTCTTTGAGTAATAGTTTCATAGGCTTAAATTTTGCTGAGAATCGTCCTAATGAAACTTTTGTTTCAACATAATAGAGATTTTTAAAAAATGTTAATTCATCTTTTAATTTATCATCGCCAATTACCATACTAATTGGAACGTTGTACAATCCTGCAAATGCAGCGTTAATGATGGCTTCGTTAACCAATTGACCGTTTATCCATATATTGTGGATAGAAGAAGATGAATATGTATGATCCATTGTTGAATATTTGCTTCCTATTGAAGCATGATATCCAAAGAATACAACTCTGTCAAATGTTTCGTCAATTCCAGACATCATATAATTTTTCCTTAATCCTCCACTTATGATTTCGACGTTATGAAATTCATTTGTGATGTCCCATAGGACATTATCACCAGAGGCATGTGAATCAACAATTAAAACATAGTTGTCCCCCACGCCTTTTAAAAACGCTCGAAGTTGTTCCATTAAATAGTTTTGTTTGTAATTGTTGCCTTTAGATACATCTGACCACTGAACAATCCCACCAAGACCTTCAAAATCAACAGAAACATATATTTTCATATTTTCCCTCCTACAATAACTAAATGTTACAAATTTATTTTAACCTAAAGGCGCAATTTTTCTAAAACGAGCATACCAAAGAAAAAGTTAGAATTTTTGAAATAGCTTGATTTACTTAATTTTCATTACTTTTAAAGAAAGGATTAAGCAATTATGGGATTTTGTTTCAAATTATTGGGAACTTATTTAGAAGTTTGATACAAAAGTTTCTTGATTTTTTACATTGGGTTATGAGATAATATTTTCTGCTCCCTCCAAATTTTAAAACCTATCACGAGGTGTACCCAATGGAAAAAAAGATATTAAACGCCCTTAAAGAACGAATAAGCAGGCAGAACTGGGAAAGTTGGTTTCTGGATTTTTCAGTTAAGAAAATTGAAAACAAACATGTTGTTTTTGAAGTTGGGAACATATTTATTAAAGATAGACTTGAACAGAAATTTGGGAAAATTATTTCCAAAGTTGTTCGTGATTTTTTAGGTAAGGATTCTTCATTTGAAATAACGTATAAAGAGATTAAGAATGATAATTTAGGTTCAACAAAAACTGATGGACCGCTGATTAAGAAAAAGCCACTTTTAATTACTCCTTTAAATCCCAAATATACTTTTCAAAATTTAATTGTCGGGGAATTTAATAGATTCGCTTATAACGTGTTTTTAGAAGCTAGTAAGAATCCAGGATATTATAATCCAATATTTTTGTATAGTGGAGTAGGGCTTGGAAAAACCCATTTAGCTCAAGCATTGGGAAACTATATTTTAGAAACTGATCCCGATATGAAAGTAGCATATTTAACTAGTGAAGAATTTATGAATGAAATGATTATTTCAATAAAAAAGGGAACTACAGAAGAATTTAGAGAAAAATATCGAAAAAAGGCAGATATCTTAATAATTGACGATATTCAGTTTTTGATTGGTAAGAAAGCTGCACAAATTGAATTATTCCATACTTTTAATGCTATTCATGAAGCTGGTAAGCAAATTATAATTTGTTCCGATAGAACACCACAAGAATTAAAGGATTTTCATTCGAGGATGATTTCAAGATTTCAAATGGGACTTATAGTAAAAATTAGTAAACCTTCTAAGTATGATTTAATTAGAATTGGGAAAAAAATATTAGAATTGAAAGAAACTGAAATAAGTGAGGAAATACTTGAATATTTGGTACAGATTTATGATACTCCTCGCGTTTTACACGGTGCAATTTTAAAGCTAATAGCTTATAAAAATTTGTTTGGAGAAATGAGTTTATCAATTGCACAAACACTCATTTCAAATTACAAAAAAGAGACCAAATCATTTGAAGAACAATTAATTACAGAATTAGCAAAGATGTTTGACTGTTCTTCTGAAGAAATTCTTTCTTCAAAAAGAACAAAAAATATATCGTTTGCAAGAAAGATAGGCATGTATTTTGCAAATAAATACTTGAATCTGTCTACCCGTGAAATAGGGAAAATTTTTAATAAAAGTCATTCATCAGTAGTCCAAAATTTAAAACAGATTGAAAATTCCTTAAAAGATGGAAATTTAATTATAAAAAATTACTTAAGAGAATTAGATAAAAGAATCAAAAGATTTGCAGAAGGTAAGAGTGTGTGATATAATGAAATTGTATTGATAATCATACTATAATAGGAGGTGTCAAAAGTGAAAGTTAGAATTGATGAACCATCCTGTATCGGTTGTGGAGTATGTGAAAATTTATGTCCAGATGTTTTTAAGCTTGGAGATGATATGAAAGCAAAAGTACTCCAACCAGAAACTGATCTTGATTGTGCGAAAGATGCTGCAGACAGTTGTCCAACAAGTGCGATTATTATTGAAGAATAATTTAATTTTTAATTTTTAAAGGTCGGCAAAAGCCGACCTTTTTATTTATATTTTTATAGGATTTTCTCTGAATTTACTTTTGCTTGTAAAAATAGTCCAAGATAATCTCTTCCTCCAGCTTTACTATCAGTACCTGACATGTTGAAACCGCCAAATGGATGGACACCTACAAGTGCTCCAGTGCATTTCCTATTAAAATAAAGATTTCCAACGTGAAATTCTTCTTTAGCTTTTTCAATTCTTTTTCTGGAACTTGAATATAAAGAGCCTGTTAAACCATATTCAGTAGAATTAGCAATCCGCAATGCATCATCGAAATCTTTAGCTTTTATTATTGCAAGAACTGGTCCAAAAATTTCTTCCTGAGCTATTCTAGCATTCCAAGCTACATCTTTAAAAATTGTAGGTTCAATGAAGTAACCTCCTAGGTTTTCTTTCGTGTTACCTCCGTGGATAAGTTTTCCCTCTTTTTTTCCAATTTCAATGTAGCCTTTTATTTTTTCAAATGCACCTCTGTTAATTACTGGACCAAGCCAATTTTCTTTAAATCTGACATCTCCCATTTTTATTTTTGATGTTCTTTCTAATATTTTTTCAACTAATTCGTCATATACTTCCTCAACTATTATTGCTCTACTGCCAGCACTACATTTTTGCCCTTGAAAACCAAATGCACTTGTTACTATTCCTTCAGCTGCAGAATCTAAATCCGCAGTTTCATCTACAACAATTGCATCTTTCCCTCCCATTTCTAATATGGTTCTTTTGATCCAAATCTGACCTGGTTGAGGTTTAGCAGCTAATTCGTGAATTCTTGATCCTACTTCTTTGGAACCGGTAAAACTTATAAATCTAATTTTTGGATGTTTTACAAGATACTCCCCAGCTAGAGCACCACTTCCTGGCAAGAAATTAACTACACCTTCTGGAAGTCCAGCTTCTTCCAAAGCTTCATAAAATTTAGCGGCGATGACAGTACTATCACTAGCTGGTTTTAGAACCACCGTATTGCCGGTAACAATAGCTGCACTTGTCATTCCCACCAATATAGCGAGTGGAAAATTCCAAGGAGGAATTATAGCACCAACACCTAAAGGGATGTATTTTAACTCATTTTTTTCAGTAGGGATTCTTACCAGTGGTTGTTCTGAAGCATACCTTAGCATTTCTCTTGCATAAAATTCTAGGAAATCAACTGCCTCAGCAAAATCTGCGTCTGCTTCTATCCAATTTTTCCCAACTTCGTATACCATTGTGGCAACGAATTCATAACGTTTATTGCGAAGAATTTCTGCAGTTTTTAACAAATATTCAGCTCTTTTCCATGCAGGAGTTTTGCTCCAAGTTTTAAAAGCTTTTAATGCTTCTTGAATAGCTAGTTCTGCAAGTTCTTCTGTAGCTGAGTTTGTAAAACCTACTATTTCTTCAATTTTGCTTGGATTAATCGATTTTATTTTTCTTTCGGTTTTGTATCTTTTTCCAGCAATAACGATGTCATATTCTTTTCCAAAAGTTTTTTCAACTTTTTTTAACGCTTCTTTCATTTTTATCTCAGTTTCAGAATCTGAAAAATCAGAAATTGGTAGGTTTTTAAACGGTTTTAGAATTAATAGATCCGTTGCTTCCATTAAAAGCCCCCCTTTTTTTTAGAATAAAGATAACATTCACATTATACAAAAAATCATGAAAAGTCAAAAATAAAGAAAAATAATGAAATAACAAAAGATATTGCTAAAATTGGGGTTTTTTAACGATATTTGAAGATGTTAAAAATTTGCTGTTATGATATAATAAATGATGGTATAATAAAAATACATATTCAAACTAATCGACGGAGGTGCTGAGTTAATGAAACGATTTCTTTTAATCGTTCTTCTATTTTTTTCGGTAATTTTCGTATTTTCAGTTAACATTGAAAAAGCTCAAGAACTTTTTCTCTACTATATAAACAATTATGATAAACAGACCAATGACCAATTTTTAAATGATGTTAAGTTACTTATTTCAAAAGAATTACCTCTGTACCGTTTTTATAAAATTTGGCTTGTTGGAAGTGTAGAAAAAACGGATGTAACAAAAAAGGTTGGAGATTATTTAAACGTAATTTATAAACAATATCAAGGAACTACAGATGAGGAAAGATTAGCCAGAGCTACATTTATGTCTTATCTTGAGGCGAAACTTGAAAGAAAAAGTTTTGAATCAAGTTTTATAAAAGCTTCTCCAAATTTCAATCATTTTTTTAATACTTATCAGAATAAAGTGGTTTTTGCGGCTAGGAATTATTTTACTGATCTTCTTGCAAAACATTTGGGGGCTAAAATTGATCTTCCTATTGAAATTGATGCTCCTGTTTATAATTTTGATTTTAACTATTTTCCTAGGTATAAAGAGAAAGGGTATGATTATGAATTGCAATATTTAGCTAGTGATCCTGAATTTGTTAAAACTTTTAATAAATACCTTCAAATTCTTTCAGAAAATCCTGAGACAATTGAAAAACAAATAGGTAGATATGGCGGACTTTTACAAAGAAGTATAATTAAAGTAATTGCTGGATTGAAAAATAATTATTCTGAAATATTTTCTACAATTGCACCTTCACATGTAAGTTATTGGTGGATTAGATGGATTGTATATGCGTTGTTAATTCTTGTAACATTTTTTGTTTTAAAAAAGTGGAGTCTTACTATTTTTATAATTTCGATTATAGAAATAGTTTACTTGTTTTTTGGATTTGATGTTCTGTCAAATTCCTCATCTACGATATATGGATTAATTTCAGTTTTTGGATTTATATCAGCTATTTTAATTTTTATGAGACAGAAAGAAATTTTGGCTTTAGTAATGAGTTTACTAGTTATTCTTTCCTTTTTTGTTCCAACATTTTATTCGAAAGATTTATTAATGAAAAATAATGTTGATTTTGAGAATTCAATCTTTTTTGAAGAATTAGTTGGTGACGTATTGAAAGATAATTATTCGAGATTTTCAAATATTATTAAAGGTTTACTTACTCAATCAAATTCAAGTATAATTGAAACTGAAGATATAGTTCGAAGGTTGGCTATTAATACTAAGAATTTTCAGGAAAAAATTCAAGATCCTAAATATTTAAGTGTTAATAATTTCGAACAAAGAATTGAAGACTTTAAAACGATAGCAAAAGAATTTGAAAATTACCAGATAGAAGAAAATATTAGAAAACGAAAGTACGCTTCTTTTGAGAAAGATGTTTTAAAATTTACAAAAAAAATTGCAGAAATTTCATCGAAGAAATTCGAAGATAACTTTTTGCAAGAAATAACTAAAAAATTGAATTTTGAAGAAGTAGAGCCAACAGTTACTAAGATAAATGATACTTTGGAAAAAGTGGAAGATATGAAAAGTGCACCAATAAAGTTTTATAGAACTAAATATGGACTTTTAGCTTTTATGTTTTTATCAATTGGAATGTTTCTAACATCAATAAAATACAAGTATGATTATGTTTGGTATATTGCTGCGATTATTTCAACTATTTTTATGCTAATAAATCCAATTGAATTTATAGTTCAATATGGGGTGCCAACTTTACTAGTAAATTATTCAATGACTATACCTATAATTGTTGTACCAGGAATAGTGATGTTTTTAAAAAGAATAATTCCCCACAAGGGATGATTATACTTTTAAAAAGGAGGGAAGTCTTATGAAAAAAGTACTTGTTGTTTTATTGGCTATGTTATTTGTAGTTTCAGCATTTTCATTTAAAGCTATCATGGTTACAGATACGGGAGGTTTAGGTGATAAGTCTTTTAATGATGGTACATGGGCTGGAATTAAGAGGGCAGCAGACGAACTTGGTATTAAAGCAAAAGTTATTCAATCATATGAACAAGCAGATTATATTTCAAACCTTTCAAAAGCTGCTGAAGAAATTCAAAAAGAACCTGATGGAGGTATTGTTTACGCAGTTGGTTTTATGATGACCGATGCATTATTCCAAGTTGCTCAGCAATTCCCAGATGTTTATTTTGCTGGAATTGACATTGCACCTCCAACTGATGCTGTACCACCAAATGTTATAACATTCTTATTTAAGGAACAAGAATCTGCATTTTTAGTTGGTTACATTGCAGCAGCTACAACAAGGGTAGGTAAAGTAGGATTTATTGGTGGAATCCCAATTCCTCCAGTAGAAAGATTCAGATATGGATTTGAAACAGGTGTTAAAGTATACAATGACTTACATGGTACTAATGTAACAATTCTTAAAGGATACGCTAATAGTTTTAGTGATCCAAAGAAAGGTAAAGACCTTGCTCTTGCACAATTTGCAGGAGGAGTAGACATTATATTCCACGCTAGTGGTGCAGTAGGTAATGGTGTTATTGAAGCTGCAAAAGAAAAAATGGTTTCATTAGTTGGTAGTGAAGACTTATCAAAGATTTTGGAATATGCTTTTGATAAAGGCGGATTCTTTGCGATGGGCGTTGATGTAGATCAAGATTATATGGCCCCTGGAGTTGTTCTTGCCAGCGCAATGAAAGGTGTAGATACAGCTTCTTATATGGGAGTTATGTGGGCATACAACGGAGAATGGGTGCCAGGAGTTCATGTCCTTGGCTTGGCAGAAAATGGTGTTAGAATAAGCCCAATGAAGTACACAAAAGGTTTAGTTTCAAACAGAACATTAGCAGAATTGGAATACTTAGTAACAATGATTAAGAAAGGAACATTGGTTATTCCTGACACTGAGGAAGCATTGAAGTCATTTAGAACACCAAAAATTGAATTTCCATTTTAATTGAATATTTTTGAGGGGGCTTTTTAGCCCCCATCTTTTGTCATTTTACTAAGGTTTAAACTTTAGTAAAGTGACAAAAGCCTGAAAGGAGGAGTTCTATTGTGTATGCTGTAGAAATGGTAAACATTGTTAAAAGATTTCCAGGTGTTTTAGCAAATGATCATGTGACTTTGAAAGTAAAAAAAGGTGAGATTCATGCTATTGTTGGGGAAAACGGAGCTGGCAAGTCAACTTTGATGAATCAATTGTATGGTTTGTACCATCCTGACGAAGGTGAAATTTTTATTGATGGTAAAAAAGTTGATATTAAAAATCCTAGAGATGCTATTAAAGTAGGTATTGGAATGGTTCACCAACATTTTATGCTTGTTGATACTCTTACGGTTGCTGAAAATGTGGTGCTAGGTTCTGAACCATTGAAGGGATTAAATTTTGATTTGAACAGAGCGAGAAAAGAAGTAAAAGAACTTTCCGAAAAGTATGGGCTGATAGTTGATGTAGATGCGAAAATAGAAGACATACCAGTAGGGATGCAACAAAGAGTTGAAATAATTAAGACATTATATAGAGGTGCAAATATAATTATTCTTGATGAACCTACAGCAGTTTTGACACCTCAGGAAGTAGAAGAGTTATTTGAAATAATGAGAAAATTAAAAGATAATGGAAAAACAATATTGTTTATTTCTCATAAACTTCATGAAGTTATGGAAATTAGTGATAGAATTACTGTTATGCGTTTAGGAAAAGTTACAGGTGAACTTGAAACTTCAAAAACTAATCCGAAAGAAATTGCAAGATATATGGTTGGAAGAGAAGTGGTTTTAAGAGTTTCAAAAGAGTATCATGAACCTAAAGAAGTTGTACTTGAAATTGAGAATTTAGTTGTTAAAGATAATAGAGGATTAGTTGCTGTTAAAGATGTTTCTTTTAACGTAAGAAAAGGTGAAATTGTGGGCATTGCCGGAGTTGCTGGCAATGGTCAAACAGAATTGGTCGAAGCTATTACGGGATTAAGAAGAATAGAAAGTGGAAAAATATATTTTGATGGACAAGATGTTACAGGTAATACTCCAAAACAACTTAGAGAATTAGGAATGGCTCATATTCCAGAAGATAGGTTTAAACACGGGTTAATAAAGGAATTTGAAGCATTTTATAATGTTATTCTAGGACAACATTATAAATCTCCGTTTGCTAATGGACCATTTTTGAATCACGATTATATTTTTAAATACTCTAAAGAAATCATGGAAGAATTTGATGTAAGACCCAGAAGGATAGAACATCTAGGTGGAAATTTTTCAGGTGGAAATCAACAAAAATTAGTTGTTGGTAGGGAAATAAGAACCAATCCGAAGTTTTTGGTTATTGCACAACCCACACGAGGTTTGGATGTAGGTGCGATTGAATTCATACACAAGCAAATATTAAAAATGAGAGAAATGGATGTTGGTATTTTGCTGATTTCAATGGAATTGGAGGAAATATTTTCTTTAAGTGATAGAATTCTTGTAATGTATGAAGGAGAAATAATGGGTGAAGTAAAACCCGATGAAACTACTGTCGAAGAAGTAGGGTTAATGATGACAGGACATAGACTAGAAGAAGCACGGAGGGGATAAGAATGAATAAAAAGGTGTTGGCAATCTTAGTTCCAGTAATTTCTGTTTTAATTGCTCTTGCTATTTCTACAATTGTAATTTTATTAATTGGAAAAAGTCCAATAGAAGCATATAGTGCACTGATAAGAGGATCATTTGGATCAAAACAAGCAATAGCTGATACAGTAATTAAAACTACCCCCTTGATTCTTACGGGACTAGCCGTTGGTTTTGGATTTAGAGCAGGTGTATTTAACATTGGTGCTGAAGGTCAAATGGTTATGGGAGCACTTTTCGCAGCTACGTTTGCAAGTAATTTTGGTTCGTTACCACCACTTTTAGCGATTCCTTTTACTATTTTAATAGCGATGGTTGTAGGTGCAGGATATGCAGCTATAGCTGGATATTTGAAGGCAAAGACGGGAGCACATGAAGTTGTTACTACCATAATGCTTAATTGGATTGCGACATATTTTGCTTCATACATGGTAACAGGTCCATTAGCTGTAGGTTCCGGTACTCCGAAAAGTCCAGAGATTTCTGATTCAGCACAGCTTCCCGTTTTAATGAAAGTTGGTGCAATTGAGATGAGCGCAGGAATAATAATTGCAATAATTGCAGCGATTTTTATGTATATTCTTTTAAATAAATCAGTAACAGGATATGAGATCAAAGCGGTAGGTTTTAATCCTTATGCTGCCGAATACGGTGGGATTTCTGTTAGTAAGAATGTAATTCTTGCTATGGCTATAAGTGGGGCTTTAGCTGGACTTGCAGGCGCGACAGAATTAATGGGGGTTCATCATAGATTTTTAGGTGAACTTTCTGGTGGTAAAGGATTTGATGGAATAAGTATTGCGTTAATTGGACAAAACAATCCAATTGGAATTATTTTTGCTGCATTTTTAATTGGGGCTTTACGTACAGGAAGTAATGAAATGCAGTTTATTGGTGTTCCAAAACATATGGTTATGATTATACAAGGTATTGTTATTTTCCTTGTAGCTGCCGATAGAATTGTTCGTACTATTATGATCAGAAAGAGGGTGGAGAAATGAGAGTTTTAGAAGCAATTTTCTTGATCTTTATTAATCCTCTTTTTTATAAAATTACGTTAACTGCAGCAACACCATTAATTTTTGCCTCTTTAGGAGGGGTATATAGTGAAATTACAGGTGTTGTTAATATTGCTTTAGAAGGTATAATGCTTATTGGCGCATTTACATCTGTGGTTTTCACATGGTTAACTGGAAATGTATGGATAGGAGTTTTAATGGCAATTATCTCTGGAGTAGCTTTGGCTTGGTTGCATGCTTGGGGTAGTATAAAATGGGCTGGTGACCAAGTTGTTTTGGGTACAGCTTTAATTTTGATAGCTCAAGGTGTTACAGGATTTTTGATGGAACCTATATTTGGTAAACCGGGACAAACAGATTTTGTAGGAAAAGTTGAAGAAATTAAGATACCAGGAGTTTCTGAAATTCCTTTCGTTGGAAAGGTAATAGGTGAAATAAGTCCATTTGTGTATATGGCTTTTGCCGCGGTTATATTTTCGTGGTGGTTAATTTATAAGACAAAATTAGGATTAAGGATGAGGTCAGTTGGTGAAAATCCAGAAGCAGCTGATACCCTAGGGGTAAATGTTTATGGAATTAGATATTTTGGAGTTCTTATGAGTGGTGTATGGGCTGGACTTGCAGGTGCATATTTAAGTATAGGTGAGGTTGGTCATTTTAGAGAATTGATGACTGGAGGAAGAGGTTTCATAGCATTAGCTGCTATGATTTTAGGAAAGTATAATCCAGTGGGTGCAATGTTAGCTAGTTTATTGTTTGGTGCTTCGAGTGCGTTTGCTAATCAGATGCAAAGTAGTTCGTTAATACATGTTTCAGCTACTGTAAAACCATTGTTTGATATGATTCCTTTTATTCTAACAATAATTGTTGTAGCAGGTTTTGTTGGAAAATCTCGTCCACCAAAAGCCGATGGAATACCGTATGAGAAGGGAGCATAAATAAAAAACAGATAGGGGGGGTTCTATGAGTGAAGATATAACTGTACGTACTGTAATGGCTATACTAATTGATAATAGGGAACAAGTAGCTCCTGAGGTGCAAAAAATATTAACTGAATTTGGATGTTATATTAAAACAAGGTTGGGTTTACATGAAGGAGTTCCACAATTCTGTTCACATTCAGGTTTGATTATTTTAGAACTTGTTGATGATGAAGCAAAGCATGAAGAATTATGTAAAAAGTTAAATGAATTAAAAGGTGTAAAGGCAGACTTTATGAGATTGAAATTTGAATAAAAAAACAAATTATTAATATCTCAAACGACATGGCTTCGGTATTCTACCGAAGCCATGTTTTTTACTTTTTTGAAACTTTATTTATTGTAAAATCTAATGTAGTCTGATATCAACTTGTTATATTCTTTTTTTATTTTTTCTACATGTATCTTTTTTAGTATGTTATACAGCAATATCCATAAATGCCTTTGTTTTTTAATTTCTTTTTCTATATTTTCCCATTAAAAGTTTCAAATGTGAATTTTTGAGTTTTTAGTCTACTTTTTGGAATAACGCCCAAAAAAGGAACAATAGTCCTTTTTTTTTTTAGTTCTTCCTCAAAGTAAAGGCCTAATGATTCCTTCTTTTAGGTTGGAAAAAAGCTTCTTCAAATTTTATCCTTTCTTTACCGAAGAAAAACACCCCCAGATTGGTGTTGTTTTACCATTTCGGGGGTGTTTTTTATTGTTTCATTACTTGGAATCAGCGTAAACTTAGAAGTCATTTTTTCTTTATATTTTTTGAGTATTAGTGAAAAAGTATAATTATTATCAATTACAATCAAAAATTAACATTTTTTATTAAATTTTAAATTTGTTAATTTTTTAGTAAACAATGTATAATATACACATCAATTTTATACTTCAAAAAAAATAAGAATTTAATAGGTGATAGTGAGAAATTTTTTTAAAAGGGGGGATAAAATGATTGCTTTTAGTTATGAGTATGTAAAGCCAAAGACCATTGTTGAAGCATTGGAAATATTAAATAGTGAAGATGAGGTTTACCCGATTTTAGGTGGGACGGATTTGATAGTTAAAATGAGAGCTGGTAGATTAAAACCAAAAATTGTTGTTGATTTAAAAGGAATCGATGAGTTATTTAAGATAGAATTTTCAAGGGATAAAGGTTTAACCATTGGAGCAGGTATAACATTGAATTCACTGGTTGAAGATTTTGATTATATTAAAGAGTATTTTCCAACTTTGTATGAAGGTGTGAAAGTTGTAGGGGGGTATCAAACGAGAAATAGGGGAACAATAGTGGGAAATATATGTAATGCTTCTCCAGCCTCAGACACAGCACCAGCTTTGTTAACCTATAACGCAAAAGTGAATATTGTTTCACTAAAAGGTGAAAGAACAGTAGATATTAATGAGTTCTTTTTGGGACCGGGCAAAACGGTTTTACAAAAGGGAGAGATTGTAAGATCAATAACAGTACCTTATGAAAGCGATAATATTGGAAAATATTATAAAATTTCAAGAACAAAAGCTATAGATTTAGCGACTATTGGTGTAGCTCTTACAGTTATAGAGCCAAATGGAAAAAGAGAAATTAGAGTTGCATTAGCTTCAGTCGCTCCAACACCGTTAAGAGTATATGAGGCCGAAGAATTTATAAAAGGTAAAGAATTAACTAAAGAAAATGTAGAGAGGTTTGCTCAAATAGTTCAAAATAGTGTAACACCTATAACGGATGCTAGAGGAACAGCGGAATACAGAAGAAAAATGGCAAAAGTATTACCAATTAAATTATTACGTGAAATGAATTTATGTAAGGGGGAGTTTTAATGAAAATTAAATTTGTAGTAAATAACGAGAATGTAGAAATTGAGGTAAAACCAAATGAAACCCTCCTTGATGTATTAAGGGAAAAATTATTTTTAACGGGAGCCAAAGAAGGATGCGGAAATGGCGAATGTGGTGCCTGCACTGTTATATTTAATGGCAAACCTGTAAATTCATGTTTGGTACTAGCACCTGAGGCAGATGGAGCTGTGATAGAAACTGTTGAAGGGTTATCGGAAGGTGGTAAACTTCATTCAATTCAAGAAGCATTCATTGAAGCAACGGCTTTTCAATGTGGTTTTTGTACACCAGGTTTTATTATGTCAACAAAAGCAATGCTTGAAAAAATACCCAACCCATCTAAAGAAGTAATCATTGAAAGGTTATCTGGAAATTTGTGCAGGTGTACAGGATACACAGTTATAGTTGATGCTGTGAAATTGGCAGCCCAGAAAATTAGGGGGGGAAAATAATGAATTACAAATATCAGTCGCCAATAAAATTTAAATATGTTGGAAAACCAATGAAAAGGGTTGATGCAATGGAAAAAGTAACAGGCAGTGCAAAGTTTGTAACCGATATGTTTTTTCCAAACATGTTGTATGCAGCGGTAAAAAGAAGTCCAATACCACATGGGATAATAAAGAGGATAGATGTTTCTAAAGCAAAAACATTACCAGGAGTACGTGCAATTGTAACGGGTAAGGATGTTCCATATAGGCAAGGTATTTATTTGGTTGACAGGCCGATTATTACGATGGATAGAGTAAGGTATGTTGGAGAACCAGTTGCAGCGGTTGCAGCTGACACATTAGAGATTGCTAGACAAGCAGTTGAATTAATCGAAGTTGAATATGAAGAATTGCCTGTTGTGCAAGATCCAAGAGAATCTATGAAAGGTGAAATATTAATTCATCCAGATTTAGCAAATTATGAAAGATTACCAATATATAATATCGAACCTGAAAAGAATGTTTTTCATCATCACAAGACCAGGAAAGGAGATGTTGAGAAGGGTTTTAAAGAAGCTGACTTAATTGTAGAAGGTGATTATTCTCTACCGCAAATTTATCATGCCCCGCTTGAACCTCATGCTGCAATTGCCTATTGGGATTTAGGTGGAAGGTTAACTGTGTGGTCAAGTGCACAATCACCGTTTACATTACGTAATTTAATTGCACATGCTTTTAAAATTCCAAGACACAAAGTTAGGGTAATTGCACCATATGTGGGTGGAGGATTTGGTGGAAAAGCAGGAATAAACATGGAAGGAATTGTTATTGCTTTAGCAGAAAAGATAAAAAATAGACATATTAAACTCGTATATACTCGTGAGGAAGATATATCAGCGGTAGTAAGACAAGGAATGTATGCTCATATTAAAACAGGGGTAAAAAAAGATGGAACTATAGTTGCTATGGAGGCTACGTTAATATTTGATGGAGGAGCTTATGCAGAATATGGAACAAATGTTGTAAGAGCTGCAGGATATACTTTACCTGGGGGATATTATGTACCAAATTTGAAGACTGATTCTTATGGAGTATATACTAATCATTTTCTTGGAGGAGCTTTTAGAGGGTTTGGGCATAGTGAACTTCATTGGGCTACGGAAAGAAATTTAGATGAAGTTGCTCAAAAATTGGGAATGGACCCCTTAGAACTTCGTTTAAAAAACGTTTTAAAACCAGGATTAACTAACTCTATGGGACAAAAGATTCATCACGATACTGGTAATATGGAAGCTTGTTTAAAAAAAGCAGCTGAATTGATAGAGTATGGGAAAAAATCTACTCCTTCAGGGCCAAGAAAAGTAAGGGGAAAAGGAATTGCTGGATTAGTTAAAGCTCCTGCTATGCCTACTAATGCTGGTTCATCAGTAATAATAAAATTTACCGAAGATGCTACTGTAACATTACAGGCAAGCATTCAAGAAATAGGTCAAGGATTTAATACAGCAATAATTCAAATGGCAGCAGATGCATTACATATGTCACCGGATAAAATTCATTTTGTAACTCCAAATGATACAGATTTTAATCCTTATGAGTGGCAAACAGTGGCAAGTAGAGCATTGTGGACAGTTGGTAATGCCCTATATAGAGCAGCGGAAGATGCATTGAATCAAATTAAAAACATTGCATCACAGGTTTTGGGAGTTGCACCCCATAATTTGGAAGTTGAAGATGATAGAGTATTCGTAAAATATAGACCTGAAGTCTATTTGTTATTGAAAGATGTAGTAATGGGATATACTTACCCAGATGGTCATGCGATTGGTGGGCCGGTTATAGGGAGAGGAAGTTTCGTACCGGAAATGTTGACAAATCTTGATTTAGAAACTGGCCAAGGAAATGCAGCAGCTGAATGGACATTTGGTGCAGAAGCAGCTGAAGTTGAAATTGATCTTGATACTGGAGAAATAACTATAATACAATTGGTTGGCGTATTTGATGCAGGAACTATTATAAATCCTATAACTGCTGGTGGTCAGGTTATTGGTGGAATGATCCAGGGAATGGGTCCAGCTTTATTTGAAGTTATTAAATATAATGAAAAAGGATATCCTTTAACTGTTTCCTTCACAGATTATAAAATTCCTACAATTGCTGACATTCCGGAAAACATAAAATATGATTTTGTAGAAACTTTTGAAGAATCATCACCATTTGGCGCAAAAGGTGTAGGAGAACATCCAATGATTTCAGTTCCTCCTGCTATTGCATCGGCTATTTATGATGCTTTGGGAATAAATTTAAGGGAGTTACCTTTAACGCCTGAAAAGATTTTAGAAGCAATTGAAAGAAAAAATAATAATTTTTGATTTTAAAACCATAAGAGGGGAGGGGGGAATTTTATGAGAGAAAGTGAATATACAAATGTTGTTCCACAAGAAGATCGTAGTGCAGGTATGAGTATTTGGGGATTAATATTATTAGGACTTCAACACACTTTTACAATGTTTGGGGCAACTGTTTTAGTTCCTTACTTAACTGGTATACCTGTGAATGTAGCTCTTTTTACTGCAGGTATAGGTACACTATTATTCCATTGGATTACGAAATGGAAAGTTCCCGTATTCCTTGGTTCTAGTTTTGCTTATATTGCTCCAATCATTGCTGTTACAACGTACTATATGAAACAAGCTGGTCTTTCTTTTGGTTCAATTAATGAAGCAGTTGCAGCTGGAGTAGATTTAAGGCCTTATTTAGCCTATGCAGCAGGCGGTATTGCAATAGCTGGTCTTGTGAAGTTTGGTTTTGGTTTTTTAATTAAATTAATTGGTATACGAAGATTTGAAAGATTATTTCCACCAGTAATTTCTGGAACAATGATTATACTTATTGGGCTCATTTTAAGCCCAGTAGCAATCCAAATGGCAAGTGCAAATTGGTGGATTGCATTGATTTCATTAGCAACAGCAGTTATTGTTAGATTGTATAGTAAAGGATTCAGTAGATTAGTTCCAGTGATTTGGGGTATAGTTGTTGGGTATATTGTTGCAGCTTTAACTGGCAATGTGAGTTTTACAGAAGTAAGCACGGCAAGTTGGGCAGGATTGCCAGAATTTTATTTACCTAAATTTTCTTGGTATGCTTTAGCAGCAATTGTTCCAGTAGCAATTGCTCCATCAGTTGAACACTTTGGCGATGTATTTGCTATTTCAGCAGTAGTAGGTAAAAAATTCTATGAAGATCCTGGAATGCATAGAACATTGATGGGCGACGGGCTTGCAACATCAATTGCAGGTGTTTTTGGTGGCCCTGCAAATACCACATATAGTGAAAATACTGGTGTATTGGCTTTTACAAAAGCATTTAATCCTTGGATCATGAGGGTTGCAGCGTTCTTTGCAATTATTTTGTCGTTAGTACCGAAAGTTGGTGCAATTGTAAGATCGATTCCTGTCCCTGTTATGGGTGGAATAGAGATATTGTTATTCGGAATGATTGCAAGTATTGGTGTAAGAACATTAGTAAGTAATAAAGTAAAAGTAGATGGAAAAAATTTGGTGACTATGTCACTTATGTTGGTTACAGGATTAGGAGGTGCTATTTTTAAAGCTGGTAATTTTGCATTACAAGGGTTAGGTTTAGCCGCTATAGTTGGGATAGTTGTTAATGGAATTTTTGTTTTAACGGGGGCATCAGATGATTGAGGTTTCAAGTCTGATTCTAAAGAAAAACAAAAATAAAGCTAAAAGTTTTTTTAGAACAAAACATACAAAATATTATACTTTTGAAGATGATGATATTTTGACTCTAACGATTTACAATAATAGGGTTGGAGCGTTGGGTATGGTTGCCCAACCCTATTTTCTGAAATTTAATGAAATTATAATTGAAGGTAATAAATTAATTTTTGATTATAAAAATGTAATTGATGACTTTAAAATTTATAACCCAAAACTTCAAAGGGTAAATTTTTATGAAAATTTTGAAAAGATTGCAAAAATTTTAGAAGAAAAAATAGATAATCGAATCTTTTCAAAAATTATGAATGATTTGAATCAAACAGAATATATAAAGTTAATTGGTTTCGGTCCAGGGTTGACACCATTATTTGACGATATTTTATCAGGTATCTTACTTTTGAAAAGTTTTTATTCTCAAAATTTTGACAAAGAATCAATTTTAAAAATAGCAAAAGAAAGGACCAATGACATTTCTTTTTATCAGTTATATTATGCTTCAAATGGTTATGCACCCAAACCAGTAAAAATGTATTTAGAGAATGGAATTAAAGAATTTTTGTTAAATATGGGTGACACTTCAGGTTTAGGTTGGATGTTAGGGATATCATTTTTCTTTGAATTGGAGGGATAGAATGATTTACAAGTTGATTAAACCAAATTCTTATTATGATTCAGTTACTCTAATGTTAATCACGGAAGAAATTAAGAAAAAAGAAAATGTTGAGGAAGCATTAATTGGTATGGGAACAGAAACAAATAAAGGATTTTTAAAGGAATTAGGTATGTTAGATGAAGAATTAGAGAAAACAACTCCAAATGATTTATTAATCGTTGTTAAAGGTGAAAATATTGATATTAATGAAATTGAGAAAGATATTGAGGATCTTTTGAAAGTTGAGGCTGAAGAAGAGAGCGAAAAGTTCTACCCTACTTTAGAAAGTGCGGTAAAAAAAGAAAAAGATGCAAATATAGCTTTAATCTCTATAGCTGGAGAATATGCTGGTTATGAAGCAAAAAAAGCATTAGATTTGGGATTAAATGTAATGCTTTTTAGTGACAATGTTCCATTAGAAACTGAAATTGAATTAAAAAAATATGCTTTAGAAAAAGGTCTTTTGGTAATGGGACCAGATTGTGGGACAGCAATAATTAATGGGATAGCACTAGCTTTTGCAAATGTTGTAAGAAAAGGAAATATAGGCATGGTTGCTGCTTCAGGAACAGGTGCCCAGGAAGTTTCGTCAATAATTTCTAATTTAGGTAGTGGAATATCACAATTAATTGGGACAGGTGGAAGAGATGTAAAAAAAGATGTTGGAGGGCTGATGTTCCTTGAAGGAATTAGGAGATTAATTGAGGATGATAAAACGGAAGTAATTGTACTTGTTTCTAAACCTCCTCATGAAGATGTAGTAAGAAAAGCAATTGAATTGTTAAAAAAATCGAATAAAAAGCATGTTGTTCATTTTATTAATGGAAAAGTAAATGATAAAGATATTTTAGTCGGACACACATTAGAAGATACAGCTATAAAAGCATCATTAATAAGTAAAGGAGAAAAAGTGGAGGATAAAGTTTATTCATATTTAGATTATTTTGAAAATATTGATTTTAGTTTAAAAGCTAAAGAAGAAGCAAAAAAAATAGATGAGGGAAGATATATTAGAGGTTTATATTCAGGAGGGACCCTTGCTGATGAAGCAATGATTTTATTACAAAAGGATATCGGACCAGTTTATTCTCCTACACCAATAAATCCTGAATATAAACTTGATGATATAAATGAAAGTAAAGAGCACACCATTGTGGACATGGGTGAGGATGAATTTACCGTTGGAAGACCACACCCAATGATTGATTTTACTATGAGAAAATCAAGGTTAATAAAAGAATACCTTGATAAAGATACGGCAATAATTATTTTAGACATAGTTCTAGGATGGGGTTCACATATGGATCCAGGGGGTGAAATAGCTGAAGCTATAAAAACTGCAAGAGAAAAATCAGGAGTATATAAATGTGTAATTGCAAATATTTGTGGAACTTATGACGATCCTCAAAATTACTTTGAACAAAAGAAAAAGTTGGAAGATGTGGGGGTTTTAGTCTTCCCAAGTAACGCTAGTGCTGTTAAATTTGCTGTTAATGTATGGAAGGAGCTGGGAAGATGAGTTTATTCAATAAAGAATTGAAAATTGTTAACATTGGGTTGAAATCATTTTATGAGGATCTTAAAAAACAAGGAGCTAAGGTGGTCCATGTTGATTGGAAGCCCCCTTTGGGTGGGTATAGATCTTTGAAAATATTAGACGATTTTTCGAAGATTAACATTGATGTTGAAAAAGCAAATGCCGAAGCAGTAGAGAGGATAATGAACTCACAGCCCACTTTAGTTGGAATGGGTATTGCAAGAGAAGTAGTGCCTGGAATGAAGGAAAATATGATTTTACATGCTGGTCCACCTATAACTTGGGATAGAATGTGTGGACCATTAAGAGGAGCAATAATTGGTGGATTAATATACGAAGGAAAGGTGAAAGATGAACGAGAAGCCATTGAATTAATTGAATCTGGCGAAATAGAATTTGATCCATGGCATCATCATGATGGGGTTGGCCCAATGGCTGGTGTTGCAACACCTTCAATGCCCGTGTTTATAATTGAAAATAAAACCTATGGGATAAAAGCTTATTGTACTATGAATGAAGGGTTAGGGAAAGTTCTTAGATATGGAGCGAATGGGCCAGAAGTCATTGATAGATTAAAATGGATGGAAGAGGTTTTATATCCTGTATTAAAAGAGGCTTTGGAATTGAAAGGTGAAATTAATCTCAAGAATTTAATTGCTCAAGCTGTCCAAATGGGTGATGAATGTCACAATAGAAATAGAGCAGCCACTTCATTGTTTATTAGAGAAATTGCTCCAGCAATCTTGGATACAAGTTTTTCTAATAAAGAAAAGAAAAAAGTATTGGAATTTATTAATTCAAACGATCATTTTTTTCTTAATTTATCTATGCCAGCAGCAAAATCTGCGACATTAGCTGCAGAAGGTATAAAAGGAAGTACTGTAGTTACTGTAATGGCAAGAAATGGAACGGACTTTGGAATAAGGATTGCGGGCCTTCCAAACAAATGGTTTGTAGGTCCAGCTCAAGAAGTAGAAGGGTTATATTTTCCAGGATTTACTAAAGAAGATGCAAATCTTGATATTGGAGATAGTACAATTACGGAAACTGGAGGGTTTGGTGCTTTTGCTATGGCAGCTGCACCAGCAATTGTGAAATTTGTTGGTGGAACTGTGCAAGAGGCAATTGAAACAACTTTAAAAATGTATGAAATTACTGAAACTGAGAATAATACGTATAAAATTCCATTTTTAAATTTTAGAGGTACTCCAACAGGTTTAAATATTAAGAAGGTAGTAGAAAAAGGTATATTACCTCGAATTAACACAGGTATTGCCCATAAAAAGCCTGGAATAGGTCAGGTAGGTGCAGGTTTGACCTATCCACCTATGAATATTTTTATTGATGCTTTAGAAGCATTTATAAAAGAATATCTTTAAAAATAAGGAGGTAAAAGTATGGCAGGTATTAAAGTGTATGATTTAACTCAAAACATAGGAATTTCAACTCCACCATGGCCAAGTTATGAACCAATGAAGTTATGGTATTTCAAAAGGAAAATGCTTCAAAAGGTTAATGGCCAAATTGTCCGAACCAGTATGCATAACGGTACACATTTAGATGGACAACGACATTTTATGACTGGTGGAAGAGATATCGCTTCACTGCCTTTGGAGGGTTATTTATTTGGTGAAGGAGTTATAGTAGATATTTCAAAGGAAGTAGGCGATTTTGATATTTACAAACCTGAACATTTTTTAAAAGTTGCAAAAGAAAATGGTTTTGAATATAAAAAAGGTGACATTCTTATAATAAACACAGGATATCATAAATATGCGTGGGATCAACCAGAAGCAAATGAAGAAAAATATTTTTATTATCATCCAGGCCCAGATAAAGAGTTCGCAGATTGGGTAAAAGAACTTGAAATCAAATGGATAGGTGTTGATTGTGGTTCGGCTGATCATCCAATGAATACGATTTTAAAGGAATTTAGGCCAGATATAGCTAAACTTGCTAATAAGCATTTCATTGAAAAATATGGAAAATCATTGGACGAATATTTCACTGATGAAACTTATCAATTGATGCATAATTATTTATTCCCAGAAATGATACTTCATGCAGAAAACCTTGGAGGAGAAATTGATAAAGTTTTAAATAGAAGAATGTATATAGGAATATTCCCGTGGAAATTGGTTGATGGTGAATCAAGTATTGCGCGAGTCGCTGCGTTTGAAATTATTTAATAACATTATCTGATATATAAAATTCTGAGGAGAGGTGAAATTATGTGGAAAGAAGTCCCTGAAAAGGTATCCCAAGAAAAAATCACATTTGATGTAAGGGAGTTAGAACCAATATTATCCGGTCCTTCATTAAAACTAGAACCATATAAACCAGAAATGGCAAAATTAAAAGATGGTAGTTATTTATATATAAGACCTTTAAAGAAAGAAGAAGTTCCTCTCTTGTTGCCATTCGTGAAAAAATTATTAGATGTTGATCATGATTTTTATGATATAGTTGGAGCAAGAGTGTATGCGGAATTACTGGGATGGTATAGAAACAGGCTAAAAGATCCTTATTTTATGATAGGAACAATTAATGGGAAATTAGCTGGATTTGCAAATGCTAGAGTGATGAATGAAGATATTCATATCAGTTTACATTCAATGGCATTTGTAAGAGGTTTAAGAGTAGGAGCAATAATGTATTATGCAAAGACAAAATATGCTTTTGAAGTTTTAGGTGCAAAGGAATGGTGGGCTACATATGAGAGTTATAATGGTTTTAAAAGATGGGGATTAGGTATGGCTCAACCTTCTTATCCATGGCCAGATGTTCAGCATGAATTAGGTGGAGCTAAAGTGTATTATATAACCAGACAATATTGGGACTTGTCTGTGAAAGAGTATCTTAAACAATTGGTTAAAACAGAGCTGGAAGAACCTACCCCAGAAGTGATTGAAGCTAATAAAGAATTAATTATTCCTGAAAATCCAGTGGTTTAATAAAAGAGCGTATAAAAATTTTCTGTATGTGGAATAAATAATAAAAAAACAAATTTTCAAACAACATGGCTTCGGTACTCCACCGGAGCCATGTTTTTTATTTTTTGAAACCTTGAAAAATATTTCTTAAAATTCTTCCCTTTCTTTTCCAAAAAAAATACCCCCAGGTTGGCTTTGTTTTACAATTTTGGGGGTGTTTTTATTATTTTATTACTTTGAAAAGAGTGTAAAATACAAAGAGCTTTTTATTAAAGATATAAATTAGTCGAGCATTGGAATTCTAAGACCATGTTTTTTGGCGGTTTGGATTGCAATTTCATATCCAGCATCTGCATGACGTGCGACTCCTAAACCTACATCATTTGTTAATACTCTTTCAAGCTTTTTATGAGCAAGATCGGTTCCGTCTGCGACTACTACCATTCCAGCATGAAGTGAATATCCAATTCCAACTCCTCCACCGTGATGGAAAGATACCCAAGTGGCTCCACTTGCTACATTTAGCATAGCATTAAGTATTGGCCAATCAGCAATTGCATCACTTCCATCCTTCATTGCTTCAGTTTCTCTGTATGGGCTTGCAACTGAACCTGTATCATGATGGTCTCTTCCAATAACAATTGGAGCATCTAATTTACCTTTTTTAACCATTTCATTAATTGCTAAACCAAATTCAGCTCTTTCGCCTTGACCTAACCAACAAATTCTTGCAGGTAATCCTTGCCATTTTACTTTCTTTTGTGCTAGTTCTATCCACCTTTTTAAGTGTTCATCGTATGGGAAAAGTTCAAGTACTTTTTTATCCGTTTTGAAAATGTCTTCGGGATTTCCAGATAACGCTACCCATCTAAAAGGCCCTTTTCCTTCTGAGAAAAGATCTCTGATGTATTCAGGAACATATCCTGGAATATTGAATGCATCTTTTACACCGTGATCATATGCTAATCTTCTTATGTTATTTCCGTATTCAAATACTTTAGAACCTTGTTTTTGCATTTCAAGAATTGCTTCAATGTGTTTTGCAACACTTTCATATACAAGTTCTAAATATTTTTTTGGATCATTTTTTCGTAATTTTATTGCTTCATCAAAACTCATTCCACGTGGTACATAACCATTTAATGGATCATGAGCCGCAGTTTGATCTGTAACGATATCTGGAATTATATTTCTTTTAACTAATTCGGGATGTATGTCAGCGGCGTTTCCTAATAATCCTATTGATAGAGATTTACCTTCTTTTACAGCTTTTTGTACTAATGTTAAAGCTTCATCCAAATTATCAGTCCATGTATCAAGATATCCTGTTTTTAACCTTCTTTCAATCATTCGTTTATCAATTTCTACAGCAAGTATAACACCATCATTCAGTGTTACAGCGAGAGGTTGGGCACCTCCCATTTCTCCAAGGCCAGCAGTTAATACCCATTTTCCTTTTAATGAACCATTGAAATATTTTTTTGCAACGGCAAAAAAAGTTTCATATGTTCCCTGTAATATACCTTGAGTACCTATATATATCCAACTTCCTGCAGTCATTTGTCCGAACATTATTAATCCTCTTTCTTCTAATTGTCTAAAATATTCCCAATTTGCCCATTTTGGTACAAGGTTTGAATTAGCAATTAATACTCTAGGAGCCCATTCACTTGTTTTAAATACTGCTACAGGTTTTCCACTTTGGATAAGTAAAGTTTCGTCCATTTCCAGAGTTTTTAAAGTTTCGATTATTTTATCAAATGCTTCCCAATTTCTTGCAGCTTTACCAGTACCGCCGTATACTATCAGATTAGCAGGATCTCTTGCAACTTCTGGATCAAGATTGTTCATTAACATTCGCATAGGAGCTTCTGTTTGCCAAGTTTTGCAAGTTAAGTTTGTCCCCCTTGGTGCTTTAATTATTCTGTTCATAATATCCCTCCCTTATGATTTCGAAATTAAATATGCATAAACAATTGTATCACTTATTAAGTTGTCAATTTTCACATACTCATTAGGCTGATGTGCAGTGCCATCAATTGTAGCCCAAACAACGGCTGGAAAATTCTCTTTTCTTAAAATTGCTGCACATGTTCCTCCGCCGATTCCCCCAATTTTTGGTTCAATATTTCTTGTATTTTTTATTGCTTCAACTAATTTTAAAACTATTTCGGAATTTTTATCAGTAGGAGGAGCAGCTTGTTCAAATTGAACCTTTTCTATATGAACTTTCACATTATTTTCTTTTGAAAAATGCTTTGCGATTTCAACAATCTCGTTAAAAATGTCTTCAATGTTGTAATCGGGCAAAACTCTACAATCAAAATAGGTTATATCTGTACCTGGAATAGTGTTGATATTTTCAACATTAGGTAATTTTTTGGTGGGTTCGAAAGAACTTTTTGGAAAGTCAAAAATATCATTTTCAGCATTGTATTTTTTATGTAAATAATTATCTAAGTAAATTGCAAATTTCATGCCATATCTATGAGCGTTTTTTGCAATATCTGGTCTTGAAGCATGAGCTTGTTTCCCTTCGGTGGTTATTTTCAACCACATTATTGATTTTTCAGCAATTTCTATGAAACTTCCATCAGGTTCACCAGAATCTGGAACGATAAAAAGATCATTTTTTGAAAAGATTTTTTGTTTTACAAGATATTTTATTCCATACTCTGATCCAGTTTCTTCATCAGAAACCAAAATTATTCCTATATTGTCTTTGGGCCTTATTCCCAGTTCCATTACTGCTTTTACACCATACAGTGAAGCAATCAATGAAGAACCATTATCTTCAGCTCCTCTCCCAAATATTTTTCCATCCTTTTCAACTGGAGTGAAAGGGTCGTTTTTCCAAAGTTTTAAATCACCAGCTGGAACTTTATCCATATGGGTTATAATCCAAATAGTTCTTTTCCCTTCTATACCTTTATATTCAGCAATTATATTTGGTCTGTATCCATAAGGAACAGCCTCATCAGGCGCATCGTATCTTTGAATTTTGTCGAAATTCCAATTTTTGATTAGATTCTCTAACCAAATAGCAATTTCTTTTTCTCCAGGACCTCCTGTTCTAGGATTGACAGAATTAATAGATATGAATTTTTTCATTGATTCAATAATTTGAGGTTTTAATTGTTCGATTTTACGTATTATCTTTTCTTTTAATTCCATTTTTAAAAACCTCCTTTTAATTTTTTATATGCTTCAAAAGCCAAACGAGCTGTGATCCCCCAAATTACAAGTTCTTCGTATAAAAAGAACATTATTTTATATTTTCCTTCTCTCCAAACATATTTTTGCCCACCAGGAATTAAATGATAAGGAAAGTTGGAAGTAGGAGAAACTTTTAGTTTGGCAAAGCAAGTAAATGTAGGTTTTTCAAAAAAGTTAATTGGAACATAAAAAACTTTTTCAACTTCTTCAGGATTTAAATTCATATTTGTAGGATCAATAGTTGCTATAAATGGATGAATTACTATGTTAAAAGGAGTAATTAACGATTTCATTTTACCTATTATTTCGATTGGTTTAATTCCAATTTCTTCATAAAGTTCTCTAATACCTGCTTCTAGTGGACTTTCATTTGTTTCAACTTTTCCTCCTGGAAATGAAATTTCTTGAGGTTGTATTTTCAAGTTTTTTGAACGCAGTTCAAAAAGAAAGTATTCTTTGTTTATTATGGGGATAATAACGGAATATTCTGTAGTTGGACTTAAAAATCCTTCTTCAAAAAATTTCATTTTATCACCTAGTAGTTTATTGAAGAGCTATTCATATTGTCTTTGTATACACTAAACCAAGAATTGGGATTAATATCATTTGTTGAAATAGCATATGCTTTTTCACCAATAATGTATAAAATTCCATTATCAAAAACAAGAAATTTTGAATTTTTAAAAGTGTTAGAATAGATGATTTTATATTTTTTTCGATCGATAACATACAGATTACCGTTCGAAGATAGGATAAAAATATTGTTTTTCCCCAATATAGCGTCTATAATTTCATCATTAGACTTAAATACAGTTTTTCCGTTTTTAATTATAGAATATTTTTCAAACAAAAATTCATTACCAAAATCATCAAGTAAAACGAAGGAGTTTTCGGATGGAATTACAGGAGTTTCAGAGAAAAATGCAAGATTTCTAACCTTTCCAATAAATTTGTCTTTTTTGTTATTTTTCCATAGATATCCCATAGCGTCGACAGAATAAATATTTCCGGATAGTGAAATAAATGGGCCAGTAATGGGCCATTTACCAGCTTTGTATTGATTTATAATTTCGCCGTCTTTAATTTCGTATAAGTAACCTTCATCAGAGAGAGCATAAATCATTATTCCATCCCATGCAACTCCAAGTGCAACATCGGAATCAAGTTGAACTTTCCAAAGGAGTTTACCGCTGAAATCAAAAGCGTATACGTTGTTATCCCAACTAGTTGCTAATAGTTCTTTATTTGTCAAAGTAAGATGTCCAGTTATAATAAATGGTAATCTGTATTCCCAGATTATCTTTCCGTTTTTTAAGGCAAGAATTTTTCCATTAGTTGAAGCAACAAAAAGTGTGTTGTTAATTGCAACAGGCCTTGATTTAATTTCAAAGTTTAAATTAGTTGACCATAGTAATTTTATTTCACCTTGAGGTAAATTCTCTCCTTTTAATACTGCTACCCCTTTGATTTTGTATGGAAAGGTTGTAATATTTAAATCACTGGTAATAATATAATTTCCAATGTAAATATTTTCGCCGTCAGAAATTAAAGTGTTTCCATTAACTTTTCTTGAGAATAACAATTTTTTATTCTCGTCATATATATTTACTTCATTGTTAATAAGTAAAACATGGTAACCGTTAAATTCGTAGTCGTCAGCATTAGTAAAGTGTTCGATATATCTTGGATACATAGGATTGGCAATGTCAAATATAGTTAGCCCGTTATTTGTGAATACCGCAAGGTGTCCGTTACTTATTTTAATTTTTAGGATTTTTTCATTATTGGGATCGATTGTCCAAATAAGTTTTCCATTATTTATTCCAACAATTTTTCCTGATTGAATGCCTATTAAAAAATTTTTATAGACATAAACATTTTTCAAATTGTTAGGAAGAATTTTGTAAAAAAGCAATTTGTCATTTTCAAGTTTATAAATTGAACCGTTAGATAGAAAGTAAGAATCACCAATATAAACAGGAGAATCGATTTTTATTTCCTGTTTGGTTTTTAAGTTAATTATTGCATCATGTTTTAAAATATATATGTTATTGTTTATACTTACAATTCCATCAAAAATTCCTGTCTCAATCTTTTCAAAAGATTTGTACACACCGTCATTACTTAGAAAGTAAACTTGTGAATTTATAACAATAGCAAATAGTAGAAAAATCAATGTAATTTTTTTCATATATTCACCTACTTACTTTAAATTTTCTATTTCTAAGAGCAAAAATTTAAGATACTGAGTTTCTAAAATATTTAAAACTTGTGGATGATCATAAGGTTGACCACCTTTGTGTAATATTCTACTGATTTTTCCGGTATCAATTGCTGCAGAGAAGATAGTGTTTATGAATTCTTGTTCGGAAATAACTTGAGTACATGATGAAGTGGCAAGTATACCTCGTTCTTTTAAAATTTTCATAGCTCTAAGATTTATTTCTTTATATCCCTTTAATGCAGATTGTTTGGTAGAGGCACTTTTTGCAAATGAAGGGGGATCAATTGATATAACATCAAAAAATTTTGAAGAGTTATAAAAAGATTTAAGTATATCAAACGCATTTCCCACTATAAGTTCGTAGTTTTGAAAGTCATTTTTCTTTAATGCCAATTCAGCTACTTCAATAGCTCTTTTAGAATAATCTACAAAGGTTACGTGTTTTGCACCAAATTTGAGCATGTGAAGTCCAAAGTTACCAGTATAACAGAAGCAATCAAGACAAGACTTATTGTTAGTATAATTCCTTAATGATAATGCGTTAAATCTTTGATCGAGAAATGCTCCAGTTTTTTGTCCTTTTGTATCAGCAAAAAGTATTATTCCATTTATAGTGTAGGGAATAAGCTCTGGACCGTTTCCATAAATCCAACCTGTGAAAGTTGTTAAGCCTTCTTTTTTTCTAGATGTACTATCAGATTTCTCAAAAATACCAACTGGATTGAAAATTTCTATTAATACATCTATGATAAAATTTTTTATTTTTTCAATTCCGAGGGTGTTAATTTCAATTACCAAGTAATTACCAAATTTGTCTACTATTAACCCAGGTAAATTATCAGCTTCAGAAAAAATTACCCGAAAACTTTCTTCCTTTGTGTTTCTTCGTCTTAATGCTTGAACAATCCTTTTTTTTAAAAAGTTTTTATCAATTTTTTCATTTTTTCTTGTTAAAAGTCTGATCCTAATTTTTGAATTAAAATTGATATACCCTTTTCCAATAAAGTAATTTTCATGATTAAAAACTTCTACAATGCTTCCATTTTCAATTTCACCGTCTATCTTTTCAATTTCATTGTAATAAATCCAGGGATGTCCGTTCTTTATTCGGTTTTTTATGTTTTTTTTCAAGTATACTTTCATATTACCTCCTGAAAAACTTTGATTTTTCAATTAACCAATAATATGCTTCTTTAATTTTCTCCTTATTAAAATTGCCTGGAGTAACTTTCACGTGAGAAGAATTTGAAACAGCATTAACCCATTTTTCAATTTCAGATTCATTAGTTTCGAAATAAATTTCAACACCTAAAGTTTTAATAAAATCTTCAATATCTCCAACAAGTTCGTGAATAATTTTAGATTTTTTGGTTCCTGCAATTTTCATTTCAAAAGGTAAAAAAACAGCAGTTGCAATTCCGTGTCTTAAATTTTTATCTGTAGTTAAAGAATAACCTAGAGAGTGTGCAATTGTTGTTCCAGTAATGCTTATAGCAATGCCAGCATAGGTTGATGCTAGTAACATTTCTTTTCTATATTCATAATTTTCAAGATCGTTTACGAGTTTCGGAAGAGTATTTTTAATTATTTTAATAGCTTTGAATGCAAAAATTTCCGAAAATTCGTTAGATCTCAAAGATAATGCGGATTCAACTGCATGAGAAAAAGCGTCAAGTCCTGTAGAAATGGTAAGATCTTTTGGTAATGAAATAGTATATTTTGGATTTAAAATGGCAATTTTTGGAAAAATTTTTTCATGTTTAAATCCACGTTTTCGACCATTAATAGTTAAAACGGAATATTGTGTAACTTCACTTCCAGTGCCAGCAGTTGTTGGAATACAAAGAATATTTGCAGCTGTATCGTATTTAGATTGATCGTATAAATCTTCAACCGAAATATTGTTTTTACATAAAACAGCAACTGCTTTAGCAGTGTCCATTGGACTGCCACCACCAAGACCAACAACAACATCCCAATTCTTGCCATACTTTTGTGTTATGTTTTCTATAAGCTCTTTTGGAGGATTTTCTTTAGATTCGTCGAAAATTTCATATTCTTTATCTAGACTTTCAAGTAAGTTGATTAAATCTTCTAAACTACCATTTCTTTTTGAACTTTTTCCGGTAATAATAAGGAATCTCTTACCAAGTTTATCTATTTCATTTTTGAGAATTTCATTTTCGTACATTATTTTTGTAGGCAAATAGAAAGCCAATTTAATCACCCCTCAAATTTAAATTTAAATATAGGTTTTCTCGATGCTGTGACATCATCTAAGCGTTTAACTGGGGTGTTATATGGAGCGTTTTTAACTAATTCTGGGTTTTCTCTCGCTTCATTAAATATCTTTTCCAATATTTTAGCAAAATTGTCTAAAGTATCTTTACTTTCAGTTTCTGTTGGTTCTATCATAAAATCTTCATGCACAATTAATGGGAAATACATTGTTGGCGCATGAACTCCATAATCAAGAAGTCTTTTTGCAATGTCAAGAGCTTTCACACCTGTCTCTTTTGTAAGTTTTTCACAGGTTGAAACAAATTCGTGCATACATACTCCAGGATAGGCGATGGGCATGATTTTTTCAATTTTCTTTCTTAAGTAATTTGCATTTAAAACCGCCATATTACCTATGTGCTTCAAACCGTCATTTCCCATTGTTTTAATATAAGTGTATGCCCTTACCATTATAGAAAAATTACCATAAAAGCTTCTAATCATACCAATGGATTCAGGTTTGTCATAGTTTAATTTATAATTACCATTTTCAAAAATAATTTCTGGAATAGGTAAAAATTTAACAAGATGTTTTTTAACCCCCACGGGTCCACTGCCTGGTCCTCCCATACCATGTGGGGTGCTAAAAGTTTTATGAAGGTTTAAGTGAACAATGTCAAATCCCATATCGCCTGGTCTAGTTCTCCCTAAGAGAGCATTTAAATTTGCACCATCGTAATATAAAAGTGCTCCTGCATCATGAACCATTTTAGAAATTTTATAAATATCTTTTTCAAAAAGTCCAAGTGTATTTGGGTTGGTAAGCATTAAAACTGCTACTTCTTCATTTAATGCTTTTTCAAGTTCATTAAGATCAATTCTGCCATCAGGGCCAGATTTTATTTCAATAACATCAAATCCAGCCATTCTTGCAGAAGCAGGATTTGTTCCGTGCGCGCTATCTGGTACAATAGCTTTTGTTCTTTTGATATCTCCCCTACTTAAATGGTACGCCCTGGCTATAAGGATCCCCGTTAATTCTCCGTGAGCCCCTGCGGCTGGCTGAAGACTAAGATCATCCATCCCTGTTATTTCACAGAGCATATTTTTGAGTTCGTACATGAGTTTGAGGGCGCCTTGTACAGTTTCGATAGGTTGATAAGGATGGATCATTGTAAATCCGTCAAGTGTTGCCATTTTTTCGTTTATTTTTGGATTGTATTTCATCGTACATGAACCAAGTGGGTAGAATCCGACATCAACCGAATAATTTTTCAAAGCTAAGTTAGTATAGTGCCTTACAACATCGACTTCACTGACCTCAGGAAGTCTTGGTTTATCTTTCCTAATCAAATGTTCAGGAATTTCTAATTCAAAATCATCTATATTATTATCAGGTAATTGAAAACCAATTCTACCACTCTTAGAAATTTCGAATATGGTCATATAGTCCCCTCCTTAAAAATATTTTAGTAGGTTTTCTATACTTTCTTTTGTATTAACTTCAGTACAACATGCAAGAGCGTTATTTTTAAATTGAGGTAATACTATTTCCAATGGAAGAGGACCTAAAATACCTTCTTCTGTTAGTTTATGCCATTTGCTTATGTAATCTTCACCTGCATCAAAAAGAAATTCATTAAAGAAAGGTCCATCAAAAACTTTTTTGTATCCTTTCTCTTCAAGTTTTCTTGCTAAATAATGCGAGGCATTATATGACATTTTTGCTACTTTTTTCAAACCTTCTGGTCCCATAGTAGATATGTAAATAGCATTTACTAAAGCCATTAAAGCATGGTTAGAGCAGATATTTGAAGTTGCTTTTCCTCTCCTTATGTGTTGCTCTCTTGTTTGAAGTATCATTATATATCCTTTTTTCCCTTCAACATCCTTTGTTTCACCTATAATTCTGCCTGGCATCTTTCTTACATATTTTTCCCTCGTAGTGAAAAAGCCTATTCCAGGGCCACCAAAGTTTGGTGTAACACCAAGTGCTTGTCCTTCACCAACGACAATATCAGCACCAAATTTGCCCGGAGCTTCAAGAATTGATAATGAAATAGGTTCGGAAACAACTATAAACAATATTTTTTCAGGTAATAACTCTTTAATCATTTTTAAATCTTCGATTATTCCAAAAAAGTTAGGATATCCAACAACTACTGCCGAAGTTTCATCGTCAATTTTATTTTTCAATTCTTCTAGATCGATTGTTCCAGTTTCACTCCATTTTATTTTTTCTAAGTGTACATTTTGAGGTTTACAGTATGTTTCACTTACGGATAAATATTCAGGGTTTATAGCAGAAGAGATCAGAATCTTTCTTTTACCATTTATTCTTACAGCCATTAAAATAGCTTCAGCAAGTGCTGTAGCACCATCATACATTGATGAATTAGCTACTTCCATTCCGGTGAGTTCGCACATCATTGTTTGATATTCAAAGAGAGCTTGAAGTGTACCTTGTGAGACTTCTGCTTGGTATGGTGTATATGCTGTCACAAAGTTTTGTTTGTTAGATAAAGTTTCAACAATTGTTGGAATATAATGGTAATATATTCCTGCGCCAATAAAAATGTTTTCTAGTTCAAATACTTTATTTTGTTTACTTAATTTTACAATTTCTTTTTTTACAGTGAATTCATCTTTTCCATTTTCTAATTTGTAATTTTCAATGGTTTTTGGAACATTTACATACAAATCTTCAATAGTACTAACGCCAATTTCCTTTAACATTTCTTCGATTTCTTTTTCAGTATGGGGAATATATTTGTGCATATTCACCATCCTTTCATTTTATTGTTTTTTCTTTTTGCTTTTAACGCTTCCACGGTAGAAGGGCATTTTAACAATTTCTGCCTTGACTCGTTTATTCCTAATTTCAATTTCCACAATATCACCAACTTTTATTCCTTTTTTTAACATGGCCATTCCAATTGCTTTATTTAAGGTTGGTGAATATGTCCCACTTGTTACATAACCAATTTCTTCATCTTCTTTAAAAATTTTATAACCATGTCTTGCAATTCCTTTATCTATTAATTTGAAACCTTTTAATCTCCTTTTTAATCCTTCTTCTAATTGTTTTTCAAGTGCAACTTTTCCCATAAATTCTTTATTAAATTTTACTGCCCATTTAATACCTGCTTCTAACGGAGTAACTGTTTCATCCATGTCGTTACCATACAAGAGTAATGAAGCTTCTAATCGTAGGGTATCACGTGCTCCTAAACCAGCCGGTTCAACTCCAAGTTCAAGGAGTTTTTTCCATAAAGCTATTATTCCTTCTTTGTCAGTTGTGTAAATTTCAAAACCATCTTCACCAGTGTAACCAGTTCTTGATATAATAGCTTCAATTCCATTTATAACACCAAATTCGAAGGTGTAATATTCAATTTTTTCAAGTTCTATATTTGTTAGACTTTGAAGTACTTCTTGTGCTTTTGGCCCTTGAACTGCTATAAGATTATAGTCATCAGATTTATTTTGTAAAACAACGTCAAATTTTTCGGCAATTGACTGCATCCATTGAAAATCCTTTTCAATATTCGAAGCATTGACAACTAACATTGCTTCTTGTTCAGAAATTTTATATGCGAGTAAATCGTCAATAAAACCACCATTTTCGTTACACATAGCAGTGTAAACAATTTCACCAGGTTTCAAATTTTCAAAGTCGTTTGTAATTAAAAAATTAACAAAATTTGTTGAATCTTTTCCTTTTATAGAAATTTCTCCCATGTGGGAAACATCAAACATTCCAACGTTATTTCGAACAGATAAAACCTCTTCTTTTATACCTTTGTACTGCACTGGCATATGAAATCCAGCAAACTCTACCATTTTTGCACCTAATTTTAAGTGTTCATCATGTAAAACAGTGTATTTCACCTCAAATTCCTCCTTTTTTAGTGAATTTAATAGTTCTTGAGCTTTTTCAAGATCTGAGTCCATAACATAGACTGCAAAAAATGAAGAAGATCCAAAATATGCTTTTGGAAAAGGACCATCTATAATTTTAGTAACAGCTGGAATACCATTACTATTCAAAAAATCCTCAAGCATTTTAGCCTGAGTTTCACCTTCGATTTCCTTTAATTTTTTCCACATAATATCATCTCCTGTTTTATTTTAACATTTAAATTTGAGTTGATAAAATTCTTTTTAATGTAACTAAAAAGGATTAGAAACAATTTGAGCAATAAAACTGAAAATTACAAATTTATTCATTGTCCCAGTATTTGTGTGGTACTTTTGTCAAGTGTGATGCATCTTTTTTATATCGTCCTACTTTAGCACAATGTTTTCCATTTACTTCTACAATATCGGCAGTTATATCAACTTTTTTCCTTAAAAGTTTAGAACCAACTCCATATACGTCAACAGGTACTTGGAGTTTTTCGAATAATTCAATCTTTTTTTCGTCAAAACCGCCGGAAACAACGATTTTTAAATCATTTAGTCCCAATTTATCAAATTCTTGTCTTGCTCGCCAGACAAGTTCGGGACAAACACCAAAAGAACTTTCATCTTTAGGAACGACAGATTTATCTCTTAAGTTACCTGAAGTATCAAATCGTACTCCCCAAATTTTGTTTTTTCCTGATCCTATAATTGGTGAAGGATCAGTTTTACCAACAATAAATTCTTTTCCGATAATGTGTTCATAAAATTTTTTGACTACTCTGATGGTGGTATTTATCACATCATTATCCCAGTCAACAAGAAAAATTCTATTTACATGTTCTGGCATGTATTTATCAAATGCAATCGATGCATCTTCAGTTTTTCCAAAATAAGCTGCAATTAATGCATGCGGAATTGTACCCATAGATTCAATTCCCCAATAATCAGCGTTAGCATCAGTTGATACACCAAACGCTCCTGCTTTCAATGCGGCATATCCATCTGTTGCTTGAAGCCAAAAATGATCAAATCTTGCGCTAAAAAATAATACAGGTTTTCCATTAGCTGCTTTGACTACTTTGTAAACAGCTGTTGCTGTGCTACTTGCTCTTGCAATTACTCCTAACAAAACAGTTTCAAGATAACCAAAATATGTTGGATCACCTTCTATTGTTAGAATAGGATCTCCCTCGTTAATCTTTTCACCATCAAAGGCTGCTTTGACTTCTATTTCTTCCCATTTGTCTACCCAAATACTATTGAGTTTTAGTCTCAAATCCCATTTTTTCTTGGTTAAGTTTATTATTTCTTTCACATTCCCTTCCACCGAATAACCTTGCATTTGTTTATCAATTTTTAAAATTTCAGAAAAAATTTCATTTGCTTTTTCTTCATCTTTATAATATCCTGTTCCATATTTTAGAATAGCTAGTGCTTCATCAAGTCCGCATATGATGCTATCTTGTCTTGGGAAAAATTGGTAATATACTCTTGGATGATGATTATCTTTTTTTAGAATTTCAATATAGCGAGTGAAATACTTATCAGAGTAATATCCCATTCTGATTTTGTCTATAGGTAATTTAAATACTTTTGGATGAAGTCTTTTCATATTTTACCCTCCTTATGTTTGCACTTTTAAAAGAATTTTTTGGAAGGTTTATTTCTGTATACTATGGGAATAATGAATGAACAAATTAGGGCAATATAAATAAACCAATCCCCATATTTTGAGTAAATAGTAGTTTTATTTTCAGCTTTTATATTGAATATTGCATAGTTTTCGGAGCGAAGTGGTATGATTTGGTTTATTCTTCCAAAATAATCGACAACTCCTGTAATTCCTTTATTTGAAACTTGGACAACATATCTACGGTTTTCTACAGCTCTAAAAATACTTTTTGAAAAATGCTGCCAGAGTGCGGTGTTATATTTGTACCATCCATCGTTAGTTATAACAAATAAAATTTCAGCTCCTTGATTTGTAAGATTTCTTGAAATTTCACCAAAATAAGATTCAAAACAAATTTGAATACCTGTATGTGGAAAATTGTTAATTTCAAAAATTTTGAAACTTTTTCCTTCGTTAAAATATGAAACTCCTTTTAGGAATGAAAATGTTTTGAAAATCTTTTCATATGGGAGGAATTCAACAAATGGAAATAATCTTATTTTATCATATTTCCCTATATATTTTCCGTTTGAGTATACAACTGCACTATTATATATTTTTCCATCGTCATCGTAGGTTGGAAATCCAATAATAATTGGTTTTTTGTAACTTATGTTTTTGAAAAATTCATTAATGTTTGTGTTTCGAATATCACTTGTTGGGAAAGTCGCCTCTGGGAATACATGAAGATAATTTGGGGTTGATTTTAATATTTGCTCAATATCCTCTAGAATTTTTTGGTTAGTTATGGAATATTTTACATGCTGATCATAGTTTGTTTGAACCGCAACTATAGGAATGTTAGCTTTGTTGGTTGGTAGTACATTTAAAATAAAGTTGTTAATAAGGTATATTGAAGAAATTGTGAGAAACATTATAGGAACAAATTTATTTAAATTTTTAAAATTGAGATAAAGAAGATAATTAACAAGTACAATTAAAAAAGTTAAACCAATTGTTCCAATAAAAGCTACAGATTGTATAATTCCGATGTCTTTAAATAGTGCGTCAGATAATCTCCCACCAGTAAAACCTAAGTCACCAATTCCTCTAATGAAATCTGAAATTGAATATATTGAAGCAACAAATAAAGCTTTTGGAATATTATTTTTGATTCTAGGAATGAAGTATGCATATAAAACTGCAAATAAAAGAAAAGGGAGTGTCTCAAGTAGACACAAAAGTAAGAATGCACCAAAACCCACTATACTATTGAATCTTCCAAAAAATTCTGGAAGATTTTTTGTTAAAACGGGAATCACCCAATAAAGGGAAATGAAAAAGAATGTATAGAAAAATAGGAAAATATAGAGAACTTTCAACCAGTATGATTTTTTTTCGAGCCCACTGAACAGAGGTATTAGTGAAAACCAAACTAATCCACCCCAAAAAAAACCGGGCATAGATAATGCTGTTAATATAGATGAAAGAAAAACAAAAATCATATAATCGCCCCTTTTCTAACTAAATAATTCTAGAGCTTTTTTCAAATGGTATGCAACAAAGTCTTGTTGTTCTCTAGTTAAACTTGTATAAAAAGGCAATGCCAAAGTTTTTTTTGACAATTCTTCGGTAGCTGGTAACATTCCTTCTTTCCAACCTAGTTTTTGGTACAAAGGTTGCAAATGAACAGGTGCGAAATAGTTTCTAGTTTGAATTCCATGTTTATCAAGATATTCGATAATTTTTTTTCTGTTAGAATTTTCTGGAAGTTTTATAACATAAATAAACCATGACATGTTAGTTACATAATTTTTTACGACAGGATTTTCTACAAATGTTAAAATTTTATTGTAATATTCTGCTACTGCTTTTCTTTTTTGAATTATTTTTTTAATTTTTCTCATCTGTGAATAACCCAATGCGGCTGACATTTCGTCTAAACGATAGTTAAACCCAACAACATGGTGATCCAACCAACCGTTTCCCATTCTTCCCTGATTTCTCATAGCCTTTGATAGGGTTGCTATTTTTTCGTCATTTGTTACTATAATTCCACCTTCACCGGTTGTGATTTGTTTATTGGGATAAAAAGCGAAGGTTCCTGCTTTTCCAAAAGTTCCACATTTTTTTCCTTTGTACTCACTACCTAATGCTTCACATGAATCTTCAATTATAGTTAAATTGTATTTTTCTGCAATTTTTTCAATTTTTTCCCAATCCAATGGATGGCCGAAGATATCTACTGCCATGAGAAATTTAATTTTTTTAGGATTATATTTTGTTTTTCCGGAAAATGCTTTTTCAAGAAAATTTTCTAAATATTCAGGATCAATGTTTCCAGTATCTTTTTCGACATCAATGAAAACTGGTAATCCGTTTTCAAATAAAGCCACGTTAGCAGAAGCAATGAATGTAAATGAAGGAACAAGAAGAATGTCCTGTGAAGAAAATGACAATGATTTAAGTACTAAATGCAAAGCTGAAGTTCCACTATTCACAGCAATTGCGTATTTTACACCAATAAAGTCCGCTACTATCTTTTCAAATTTTTCTAAATACGGCCCAAGAGCTAGTCTACCACTTTTTAAAACTTTTAAAACTTCTGTAATGTCTTCATCATCTAAGTAAGAATTAGAAAGAGGTATTTTCATTTTAAAACCCCCAAATTTAAGATATTTTCTTTTAATATAAGTATATCATATATATATAAAAGGTATGATCAGTATTTTTCACCATAAATGATACTTACGGCACCTAGAGCTAGATTTACAGATTTAGTATTTTTGAATCCTATTTTCGATAATAAATCTTTTATTTCAGTTGAAGAAGGGAAATTTTCGATAGATTTGTAGAAATATATATAAGGGTCTTTATTACCGGTTACTATTTTTCCTATCAACGGTACTATTTTTTTTAGATAGAACCAATAAAAATTTTTTATTAAAAAGGTATTTGGTTTTCCCATGTCTAACAAAACAAATCGTCCACCAACCTTGAGAATTCTATATATTTCAGTCAAAACCATGTGGATGTCGGGGATATTTCTTAACCCCCATCCCATGGTAACTACATCGAAAAAGTTATTTTCAAATGGAGTTTCCGTAGCATCTCCAAGAATAAATTTAATATTTTGTTTATTAATTCTATTCTTTGCAATTTCGAGCATGTTTTCTGATATGTCAAGTGCATATATAAAACCTTTATCTCCCAGTATTTCAGAGATTAGCTCTGTAAATTTTCCTGTTCCGCAACAAAGATCCAGGCAGACATCATTTTTACTAATTTTTACTAATTTTATAGCTTTTTTTCTCCATAAATTATCCATTCCAAATGACATTATTGAATTCACTTTATCGTATTTAGATGAAATATTTTGAAAAAGTTCATGAACCAATCTTTTTTTGTTATTCATGGTATTCTCCTATAAGAAAATTTTTTGTGTTTAATAATTAATACTGAATTATGTTTAAAGATTATACAACATTTTTTATTATAAACGATTATACAATCTTTTTTTAGACTTTTGATTTTTGAAAGGTGCTTAATTTATAACTTTTTCTACTTTACAAGTTCAAAGAAGAGCAATTTAGCATTTCTCTTCCTTGAAGGGTATACAAAAATAAAATGCCTTTATCATAAAGGAAGTGAATAAACAACATGGAAAATAATAACACTGATTAATTTCCAAGGTATAAATGGAAAGGACTTGAGGTAATAACCATTATTTCAAACAGGGCAGAATTTGGTGTTGCTATTAAAATATTAGCAATACTTAGGCTTAATTAGATAGCTTTTAGGTTTTTTTGAAATTAGAATTCTTGTTTCAATACTTGATTATATTGACGAGAATAATTACAAATAATCTAACAATTTTTTTGGAAAGATAGTATACTAGAAAATACCTTAATTTAAATCCAAATTTATAACTGACTCAATACCTTTTTTAGTCTAGAAAGAAGTTCATCAATTTCAAATATTGTGATATCTAGTGGTGGTAATAACCTAATAGTATTTCCCTTTACAATGTTTAACAATATTTTTTCTCTAAGTCCAATTTCAATAATGTTATCAATCTTTTTTGACTCGATAACTATACCAATCATTAATCCGAGACCTTTGATTTCTTTTATTACGCCAAAATTTTCCTTGAGTTTTAATAACTGTTTTTTTAGGTAAACTCCTTTTTGTTCCACTTCTTTTAGAAAATCCTTTGTAATTCTTTGAAGAACAGTTTTACCTGCTGCTAATGCAACGGGATTTGGAGCAAAAGTTGAGCCATGTTCCCCGGGCAAAAAAATTGTTTTATATTTGCCAGTAAATATTGTGGCTGCAAGAGGAAGCCCTCCACCTAATGATTTTGCAACGGTAATTATATCTGCTTCCAAATTGAAATGTTGGTAAGAATAAAATTTTCCAGTTCTTCCTAGTCCTGCTTGTACTTCATCTGCCACAATTATATAATTGTATATATTTTTGTAGTGATTTATAACATTTATAACTTCTTTATTTACTACATCAAGGCCTCCACTTCCATGAATGCTTTCGACAAATATAGCAGACACTTTGTGACCATTTTTTTCCAAAAATGTTTTTAATGTAGTTGGATCATTAAAGGGCAGAAATACTATATTATCTAATAATGGCTCAAATTGTTTTCTTATAGCGGGAAAACCAGTGATGGATAGTGCACCTAATGTCCTTCCATGAAAATTTCCTTCGAAAGATATAATTAATCCTTTTTTATTTTTTTTAACAGCTTTTAATGCTGCTTCATTTGCTTCGGCACCTGAATTTGCGAAAAATACACTTCCATCTTTTTTAGTTTCTTTAACTAATTTTTCGGCTACAAATAGCGCATCGTTATCAACAAAAAAGTTAGAAATGTGAGTAAATTTACTAATTTTTTCCCTTATAGCGTTATTAATTATTTCGTCACAATGTCCAAAAGATAGTACGCCTATTCCAGAAAAAGTGTCAAGATATTTGTTTCCTAATGTATCATAGATCCATATTCCTTCTCCTCTTTCGATGATTATGGGAATTCTTCTATAGGTGTTGGCAATATACATTTTTTTCAACTCCCCAATGAAAATTCTTTCACCAGTTTTCTTAACAATTGTTCTGATTTTTCCTTTGAAACTAAAACAGAAATTTTTATCTCAGAAGTTGTAACTAATTCAGGCATTATACTGTTGTCAGCCAAAACTTTAAAAAATCTTGCTGCAACACCTGGGCTTGATTTCATTCCAACCCCCACTATGGATACTTTATCAAAAAGTCCTTGATACGAAATGTTTATTGATGAGTCGATTTGCTTAATAGAATTTTCAATAATATCTTTTAGATCATTTAGAACTGAAAATGAAAGATGAAAATTATCTGCATCTGAAAACATTGAAATCATGTCAATGTTTATGTTCTTTTCACTCAGTTCTTTAAATATTTTTTTCAAAATTACATCATCTTTAGGAAGGTTATTTATTGTAATTTTTATTTGGTTTCTTTCAATTGTTGCACCAGTTACAACAGGTTGTTCAAGCCATTCTGGCAATTTATCTACCACCCATGTTCCCTCCTCTTCTGAAAATGACGATGCGCAGTATAACTTAACGTTATATTTTTTAGCAAGTTCAGCTGCTCTTGAATGAAGAACTTTTGCACCTAATGAAGACAATTCTAGGACATCATCATATGTAATATAAGTTAATTTTTTTGCATTTGGAACAATTCTAGGATCACATGTATAAATTCCTTCGACATCACTATAAATTTCGCAGGATGTATTCAATTTTGCGGCGATTGCGACAGCTGTTGTATCTGAACCTCCTCTTCCAAGAGTAGTTAAATCCCCATGTTTAGTAACACCTTGAAATCCTGCAACTATGATTACTGAATTTTCGTTAAGTTCTCGTAAAATTTTATCAGAATCTATATCTTTTATTCTTGCTTTTGTATAATCGTGAGTTGTTTGAATATTCAATTGAAAAGCATTAAAAGATTTTGCCTTGATGCCAAGTTCATTCAAAGCGATTGATAGAAGAGCAATTGAAACTTGTTCACCAGTAGAAAGTAGCATATCCATTTCTCTTGGATGAGGTTTATTACTTATCGATTTTGCCAAATCTATTAATTTGTCAGTTGTCTTTCCCATGGCTGAAACAATAACAATAACTTTTTCTCCATTTTCAACCCTTTTTTTAATTCTTTTTGCAACATTTAAGATTTTTTCTTTGTCAGCGATCGATGAGCCACCGTATTTTTGAACAACGATCATTTAATCACCTCAGTTGTCTTAATCCGTCAACTATTTGAGTTTTTTGCTTTGTTTGTTTATCAACATTTTTAATGATTTTTGCTGGAACTCCTGCAACTACAGAATTTGGTGGGACATCTTCAATAACTACTGCACCAGCAGCGATTACACTGTTTTCACCTACTTTTACGCCTTCTAAAATCACTGCATTTGCACCTATCATTACATTATTTTCAATGATCACTGGTTTAGCACTTGGTGGTTCAATTACTCCAGCTATTACTGCTCCAGCACCGATATGGCAGTTTTCTCCAATAATAGCTCTTCCACCAATTACTGCATTCATATCGACCATTGTTTTTTTCCCAATTTCTGCTCCGATGTTAATAACAGCTCCCATCATGATTACAGCTCCATCCCCTATTTTAACCTTTTCTCTGATAATTGCTCCAGGTTCTATACGAGCATTAAATTTTGTGATATCTGCTAATGGAATCGCGGAATTTCTTGCTTTTACGTCCAGTTTGTATTTTGCAATTTTTTCTTTATTTGACTGGATTATTTTAAGTATATTTTCATACTCACCAAATAAAATGCCAAAAGATTCATTGCCAAAAAATTCGAGATCACCAAAATCAAGATTTTCTAAATTTCCTTGTATATATGCGGTGGTTATTGTCTTTTTTTTAGAGTTTGTTATTAAATTTATTATTTCTTGAGTATCCATCAAATCTCCTCCTTTAAAATATCTTTGAAGGTAAAAAAGCCTCTAGTTTTTTTCATAACAAACTCTGCGGCTTTTAAAGCTCCAAGTGCAAAAACTTTTCTTGATAGAGCTCTATGGCTAAATTGAATAAGTTCACCTTCATTGGAAAAAAAGATAGCATGATCTCCGGGTATTCCTCCAAGCCTCAATGAATGAATCTCTAAATTTCTATTAATTGTATTTTTTAATAAAATAGCTGTTCCTGATGGTTTATCTTTTTTCTTTGAATGATGTGTTTCTACAATTTCACAATCCCATTTTTCGAAAATTTTAGAATATTTTTCTAGAATATCAAGTAAAATATTTATTCCAATTGAAAAATTATAAGATTGAACAACAGCAACATTTTCTGATAATTCTTTCAAAAGTTTGAAATGTTCTTCTTTTAAAGCAGTTGTTCCAATTACAAGATTACTTGAATATTTTTTACAAAAATATATTGTTGTTTCCAAAGCATCTTTATTAGAAAAATCGATTATAACATCTGGTTTTTCTTTTTCAATTATTTCGTTTTTGTCTACCAATAAAACTGGAGTGTGATTATGTTCTTGAAAAAGTTCCAAGATTAATTTTCCCATTCTTCCTTTGTAACCTATAACTCCAAAATTCATATTATTCCACATCCTCTTAATGTTTCATTTATTGTCTTTAAGGTTAATTCTGAGGCTGGAACGAGTGGTAATCTAAGTTCATTATTAATAAATCCCATTAAAAATAAAGCAGCTTTAACTGGTATGGGATTTGTTTCAACAAAGAGGCTTTTAAATAGTTGATAATATGTAAAATGAATTTCTCGAGCTTTTTCAATATTTCCTTCTTTAATAGCGTTAAACATTTGTACCATTTGCCAAGGAATGATATTTGAAGCAACAGAAATTATTCCATGACCTCCACTTGCAAGTAGTTGAAATGCTGTGTCGTCGTTTCCAGAGAAGATTTTAAAGTTATCAATTTGCTTTAAAAGTAGAAGATCTTTGTTAATTTGCTCAAATGAAGAATTAGCTTCTTTTAAAGCTTTTACATTTTTACAATCATTTGCAATTTTATACACTGTTTCTGGAAGTATGTTAATACCTGTTCTTCCAGGAACGTTATAGATAATTATTTCTAAATCTGTATGTTCTGAAATGTATTTGTAATATTCGTATAGTCCATTTTGAGTTGGTTTATTGTAGTATGGAGTAACAATTAATAGACCATCTACATCATATTGTTCAGCGTTTTTAACCAATTCCATGGTGTGATTGATCCCATTTGAACCTGCTCCAACTATAATCTTTGCTTTTCCATCGCAAATTTCTTTTGCTTTGCTGATTAGAACTTCCCTTTCTTTTAAATTAATGTTTGGTGCTTCTCCCGTTGTCCCTAGTACAACTATAGCTTGAATATGATTATCAATTTGGAATTTCAAAAGTTTTTCAAATGCTTCTATATCTAATTTTCCATCTTTAAACGGCGTAACTATTGCTGTTCCAATTCCTTCAAACATTTTCAACACCTCCTTCTAAATAAATCCCGTCTTCTTGAAAATGAACAAATAGTTTTCCACCTTTTTCTAAGGTTGTTATTTTTTTAATATTATTAGTGTTAAATACATACGCACTAGCAGTTGCTCCACTACCACAGGCGAGTGTCTCATTTTCAACTCCACGTTCAAAAGTACGAATTTTTAAAGTACTTTTGTTGATTATTTGTACGAAATTTACATTAGCATCTAATTTTATTCTAATCATTTTCCCGATGTTAAGAACATCAATCTCATCTACATTTTTTACAAAAGTAACGAAATGAGGAACTCCAACAGACAAAAGATATCCATTAAAATCGTTAACAGTAATTTGTTTTGGACGGGTAGGTTCAGGCATTTTAATCATTACACCGTTTTCGGTCAATATACCGGATACTTCACCAGCATATGTGTTAAATTTTACTTTTTCGCTTTTTACATAACCAGTCTTTTTTAAATAAAGCAAAAATGTTCTTGCCCCATTCCCACAGAAAGGTGCTCTTTTACCATCTTTGTTGAAATAATCCATAAAATAGGAGTTACCTTTCTTTTCTACGAACAAAACTCCATCGCGATTTTGGGAGTTTTTAAGAACGAATTCACTTTTCTGTTCATCAGATAATCCTTTATTGACAATGTCACAAACTAAGAAAGTGTTTCCAGTGGCTGTAAATTTTTCAACTTTCATGATAATCCCACCATGTACATCAAAATTTTTACAGCATTTGTAGCTGCACCGACCCTTATATTATCAGCAACATTCCAAAAAGAAAATCTATTGTTATCTATTTTTCTCAAGCGTGATACAAAAACAAAATCTGTTCCTGCTGCATCAATAGGAGTTAAAATGTCCTCTGTGACAATTACATCTTGCGATTCTTCCATGGCTTTTTTAATTTTTGAAATATCAATAAATGGCCGAGAAGTTTTTACTACAATTGCTTCAGAGTGTCCATAAAATACTGGTACTCTCACTGCTGTTGGATAGATTTTAATGGTAACGTCATTTAAAATTTTTTTGGTTTCATTAATGATTTTATATTCCTCTTCTGAAAAATTATCATTTTTTAAATCCCCAATCAAAGGAATTACATTATGTGCAATTTGTTTTGGAAATACTTTAGTTTCGTTGTTTCCATCTAATTGATTTTGTAATTCAATAACTGCTTTGTGTCCTGCTCCTGAAACTGCTTGATAGGTTGAAATAAATATTTCTTCAATTCCAAATTTTTCGTGAACCTTGTATAGCGAAAGTACCATTTGAATTGTTGAACAGTTTGGATTTGCAATAATTCCTTTGTAGTTTTTTACTAGATTGCCATTAATTTGAGGGACAACCAATGGTATATCCTTATCCATTCTAAATGCTGAAGAATTATCAATAACAACGTTTCCACTTTTAGCAGCAATTGGAGCAAAAATTTTTGAAATTTGTGCTGCTACCGAAAATAGTAAAAAATCATATTTTTCTTTCACGGAATCTTCAGTGAGCTCTTCCACTTGTACTTCCTTTCCTTTAAAAGTAAGAGTTCTTTTTGTGGATTTTTTTGAAGCAAATAGTTTTAAAGTATCAATGGGGATTTTGTACTCTTCAAGTACCTTAATCATCATTCTTCCAACTTCACCTGTTGCACCAACAATTCCAATTTTCATTTGAACACCTCCAAAAATAAAATTCGCCTCATGGAGAGGCGAACGCTGCGAAAAATATTAATTCAAATTTCGCAGCGATCGGCTCTCCACGGAGTTAGCCGTGACAGTGGTACAGGTATTCCCTGTACCCCCAGGTATGTGAGGTGGGAGAAACCTCACACCCTTCGGCGTCCTCGCCTTTCGGATTTCCCCAATATCTCCCATTGATGGGAAATCCTACTCATCTCGGACGCGCCTCCGATCGCTAAAACTATTTACTATATTTTACATATTTTTTTTGTTTTTTGTGTTACATTTATGTAAACAAAATTATGTTTTATTAGCATATAATGAATCAAATTGTAAATTTTGTAAAATGCTAATAACTCAAAAAAAGATAAGAAAGAATTTTGTTGAAAATTACCATTCCTATTAGTGCAAATGGATAAGTAGCGCCATATCCTAGTATTACTTCCTCAGAGTTTGTTGAATCAATTGCAGCTGCTAAACCAGGAGTGCTTGTCATACCTCCAGTGATTGAACCAGTTAAGATTAGTGTGTTTATTTTGAAAATAAATTTACCAAATAATAATCCTACAGTTATTGATATCATTGCAATTACAAAAGAAAGAATCATTAATAAAAATGCATCAAAACTTAAGGCATTAATTACATAATAACCTGATTTAAGTCCAACTGTTGATAAAAAGAGCAATAAACCAAAATTTTGTATTATTTTTAAAATTTGTTTATTAAACTTGAAGTTAAAAATCCAAATTTTCTCGATGGAACCAAAAAAGAGGGAGGAAATTAAAATCCCTCCAGTTATTCCTAGTGAAAAGTCAAAAATTTTTACGTTTATTTTTATATTTCCAATTATGAGACCTAAAATAACAATTAATGAGTATCCTAAAAAGTCAAAATAATACGGATTTTGTTCTGATATTTTAAAATCTTTTCTAGAAAAATTTTCAAATTCTTTTTTCGAGTTATTCTTGAAAATTACTGGAATAATGTAAGTAGAGAAAATAACTGCAAGAACACCAGGAACATATCCAATTGAGTATCCAAAGATTATTTTTGAATTATTTGGAAAATTTTCTAAAGCTGTGGCAAGGCCAGGTGAACTGGTTAATGCTCCTGAAAAAAGACCTAACAGATGAAAATTATCAAAATTTGTTATAAAGGAAGTTAAAAAGATTAATAGGAATCCTGTGGATGTAATAATGAAACCTAGAAGAATAAACTTTAAACCGTAAATTTTAAACGTTTTTTTAATGTCTTTTCCTGCAATTAATCCAATAGACGATACAAACAATATTAGTGAAAATTTAAAATAACTATTTAATCCATTTATTAAAGAAGTTGGTACAGAAGTTAAATGTCTGCTTGAAAGCCAACTTAAAATTAAACCTGTGAAAAGAGTTCCAGATACTCCGAGTTTAAATTTAAATATTTTGATTTTTCCGATTGTTAAACCCAAGAAAATTGATAAGAAAATGAGAAAAATTGGATTGTTTAACATGAAGCACCTCTGAGATATTTTTTATTATTATATCATTTGTTATTCGAATACTAAATCTTTTTTAAGTTTTTTAATTGTGAATGAGATAATTGGACTATTCAATATTGAGAATGTTAATTTAATTATATATTGTGAAAAGATCATGTTGATTAATTGATTAGCTTCGTATGTACCAAAGAATGATATGGAAACAAAAATAAAGGAATCTACGAATTGTGTTAAAAACATTGAGAAAAAATTCCTAAAATATACATTTTCGTTTTTAAAAAGTGTTTTCGAAAAATTGAATGCCCAAAGGTTTATATTTTGTGCAAAAAAGTAGGCAAGAAAGCTCGCAAAAATGATTCGAGGGGTTGAATTGAAAACAATTAAATAAGCTTCGTTGTTTTTGAATATTGAAGAAGGAGGGTATATGATAGTTATAAAAGAAAAAATTACTAGAAGAAATGATGAAAGAAAACCTGTATATATAACTTTTTTGGCAATTTGTTCGCCGAAAATCTCAAGTATAATAGCTGAAAGTGAGAAACTCAAAGGATAGATTAATACAGAAAGAGTGATTACAAATGGACCTATATTTACTAATTTACCTGCTATAATGTTGGAGATAATAATTATTGAGGTGAAAAGACCTGTTAAGACTAAAAGTTTTTCAGTTGTTTTTTCCATTTATGTTCCTCCTTTTTATTTTATATCCGAGTTTTAATTTTAAAAGATTTTAAAGGATTTTCAAGTAACAAATATGTTTAAAAAGTTATATTCTTGTTTAATTCTGCATCGAATTTTTATTGTTAATTTTTGTTAACTTTTGTAAAAGATTATTAAGTAAAAAAAGAACATATAATCGTGAAAAGATGTTAAAATAAATATAGAATATATAAAGGAGTTGGAAAAATGAAGAAAGAAAAATCTTTCATCATATTACATGGTTTTAAGGACGTTGAAATTAAAAAAGCTATAAAAGTTTTGAAAGAAAATTTCCCCGATAAAGAGTTAATTTTTGCTACTTCTACACCGACAAACATGAAATGGTCATTGGAAGTTCTGTTAAGAGAATTGGAAAAAGAATATGAAGAAATGAAAAAATTAAGGAAAGAAAAGTGATGTGTTATAATGGAAACGTAACATAGGAGGTGAGTTTTTTGGGACGTTTAAGAGTATATGAACTTGCAAGGCAATTGGAAATGGACACAAGAGAATTAATGAAAGAGTTAGCAGAACTAGGCATAGAAATAAAGAGCCATATGAGTTATATTGATGAAGAAACTGTAAACATTTTGCTGGAAATGTACAGTAAGTCAGATGAAGAAGAGGTTGATGATATAAGCAAATATGAGGAATTTATAGAACTTGAAGAGGAATTGGAAATAAAGGAGAAGACTGGAAGAAAATCTGAAGGTTCAAAAATAAAACCAGATAAGAAGAAACCTTTGATAACGATAACAGAAGATGATTTAAAGTTGGATAAATTTTCCAAAAAAATTAATATACCTCAAAATAGAATAATACAAGACTTTTTTATGAAAGGTGAAGTTTTAAAACCTGGTCAAAAATTGAATTTACAACTTGCAAAGAAAATTGCAAAAATGTACGATGTAAGAATAGGATTTGATGTGGAAGAAGTAAAAGCTGAAACGAGAGAAAATCCATTAGAAGAGATTGAAAAATATTTCGAAGAAAATTATAAAAATAAAGATAAGCTTGTTGAAAGGCCTCCAATAGTTACTGTAATGGGACATGTAGACCATGGAAAAACAACTTTATTGGATTATATAAGACGAACGCGAGTAGCTGAAAGAGAAGAAGGTGGTATTACACAAAGTATAGGGGCTTATCAAGTAGAAATAGATGGTAAAAAAATTACTTTTATTGATACACCGGGTCATGAAGTTTTTACTGAGATGAGAGCTCGTGGGGCACAAGCAACAGATATAGTTGTTTTAGTTGTTGCTGCTGATGATGGTGTCATGCCTCAAACAGTTGAAGCATATGACCATGCAAAATCTGCAAATGTTCCAATAATTGTGGCTATTAATAAAATAGACAAACCAAATGCAAATGTAGAATTAACTAAACAAGAACTTGTAAACAAACTTTCACTGATCCCTGAAGAATGGGGTGGAGATACAATAATGGTTCCTATATCAGCTAAAAAGGGAGAAAATGTAGATACTTTACTTGAAATGATATTGTTGGTAGCTGAAATGCAGGAAATAAAAGCAATACCTGAAGGTCCTGTAAGAGCAGTTACAATTGAAACAAAGCTTGATAAAGGGTTTGGGCCAGTTGCTAATGCGATAATAAAAGATGGAAAAATAAAAGTTGGAGATTATATAATTGCCGGAAAAGTTAAAGGTAAAGTAAAAGCTTTGGTAAATGATCAAGGAAAAAGGATTAAAGAAGCTGGACCATCTACTCCAGTTATGATTGTGGGTTTTGAAGAATTACCAGATGCCCATAGTGTTATATACTCGGTTGAAAGTTTAGAAAAAGCTAGAGAAATAACAGAAAAAATTAGAGAGATAGAACAGAAAGAACTTAAAAGAAAAAGACATTTAAAACTAGAAGAAATTTTGAAAATGATGGAACAAACAGAACAAAAGGAGCTAAAATTAATTGTAAAAGCTGATACATTAGGTTCAGTTATGGCATTAAATAATGCGATAAATAAATTGCAAAGTGAAGAGATCAGAGTTAATATTATTCACTCTGGTGTAGGTGCCATTACTTCAAGTGATGTAATGCTTGCTTCTGCTTCCGATGCTATAATTTTAGGTTTTAGAGTTAAAGCTGATAGTCAAGCAAGGAAAATGGCTGAAACGGAAGGTATTCAAATAAAGACATATACAATTATATATAAATTAATCGATGATTTAAAAGCAGCTCTTGAAGGAATGCTTGAACCTGAAGAGGTCGAAGAAATTACAGGTAGAGGAGAAGTTAAGAAAATATTTAAAATTAAAAAAGTCGGAACTATTGCTGGAGTGCAAATGTATGAAGGTTATGTTGAAAAAACTGGACTTGCACGGTTGTATAGAGGTGGGAAATTAATTTTTGAAGGAAAAATAGAATCTTTAAAACATTATCAACAAGATGTTAAAAGGGTTGATGCTCCTCAAGAGTGTGGAATAAAATTGGAGAATTTCGATGATATTAAAGAGGGAGATGAGTTAGAATTTGCTATTACAAAAAAAGTGAATAGAAAACTAACTTTTGATGAAGAAAAAGAATAAAAAGGGGAATCTAAAATGTTTGTAGATACAACATTGCGAGATGGACATCAATCATTAATTGCGACTAGAATGAGAACTTTAGATATGCTCCCTGCACTTTCAAGTATGGACCAATTAAATTTTGATGCTATGGAAGTGTGGGGCGGTGCAACTTTTGATGTTTGTGTTCGTTTTCTTAAGGAAAATCCTTGGGAAAGGATTAAGATTATAAAAAAGAACTTAAAGAATACAAAAACACAAATGTTATTAAGAGGTCAGAATCTTGTTGGTTATAGGCATTATGCTGATGATGTTGTGGAACTATTTGTAAAAAAAGCAGTTGAAAATGGTGTAGAAAAAATAAGAATTTTCGATGCGTTAAATGATATTAGAAACTTAGAAAAAAGTATCGAAGTGGCTTTGGAAACAGGAGTGCATGTGCAAGGAGCAATTTCGTATACTATTAGTCCAGTACATACGATTGAATATTATTTAAATTTTGCAAGGCAACTTGTTGAAAGAGGAGTTCATTCATTGTGTATTAAAGATATGGCTGGACTATTAACACCTAAGATGAGTTATGAACTTATTCGGCAATTGAAAAAAGAATTTTCAATTCCTATTGAAATTCATACCCACTGTACTTCTGGACTTGGAAGCATGAATTATATTGCAGCCGTTGAAGCTGGAGTAGATTTTCTAGATACAGCACTTTCACCATTTGCCCTTGGAACTTCACAACCGCCATTTGAATCTTTGTATTATTCTGTTAAGGAGTATAGGAAGCTGCCCGAAATTGATTGGAAAAACATAGAATTTTTGGTTGGGCATTTTAAGAAAGTTAGGGAAAAATATCGAGAATACGATGTAGGGATGACAAGTATTGATTATAGAATTTTAGTATCTCAGGTTCCAGGAGGCATGTATTCTAATTTGGTAAAGCAACTTTCTGAACAAAAAATGTTACATAAATTATCTGAAGTTTTAGAGGAGATTCCGAGAGTAAGAAAAGAACTAGGTTATCCCCCTCTTGTTACACCTACTAGTCAAATAGTAGGAGTCCAGGCGGTGTTAAATGTAATTACTGGTGAGAGATATTCGAAAGTAACGAATGAGGTAAAAAATTATTTAAAGGGTATGTATGGAAGGCCTCCAGCGCCGATTGATAAAGAGTTAATACGCAAAATATTAGGTAATGAAAAACCAATTGAATGTAGACCTGCAGATTTATTAGAACCTGAAGTTGAAGCAGCAAGAAAGAATATAGGAATACTTGCTTCAAATGATGAAGAATTGTTAATTTATATTATCTTAGGTGAAGTTGGAAGAAAATACTTAAAAGAAAAATATGAAGAAAGAATATTGGTTGATTTGAACCTTGCTGAAGAATTTGGAGGAGGTTACCCTATTTGATTGTTGGGATTGGTAATGACATATTAAATATCAAAAGAATTAACTTAAAAATTGAAAGAAGGATATTAACAGATTTAGAAAAAGATAATGGAAAATTAAGCGCCCAATATTTAGCTGGGCGTTTTTCACTTAAAGAATCTTTTTTTAAAGCTATAGGTACAGGTTTAGGTGAAAATTCTTTTAAAGATGTTTCCTTTGTAAATAACAAGTTTGGAAAGCCATATGCGGTTTTTCATAAAGATTTTAAGGGATTCAACTTTTGTCATGTATCACTTTCACATGATGATTATGTCTTTTCAACTGTCCTTTTGGAAAGGGTAAAAGGGAAAATTTTTCTTGGTTTGGGTAGTAATTTAGGTCAAAGGGAAGAAAATTTAAAAAATGCTTTAGAAGAGATTCAAAAAAATAATATTGAGATAATCAGTATTTCAAGTTTGTATATAACAAAACCATATGGATATAAAGAACAAGACGATTTTTATAATATTGTAATTGAAATAGATACAGATCTATCACCAACAAATTTGTTAAACACTTTGTTGTACATTGAAAAGAAAATGGGAAGAAGAAGAGAAATAAAATGGGGACCTAGAAATATAGACATTGATATTTTATTTTATGGTAATTTGGTAGTTGATTTACCGAATTTAAAGATTCCTCATTATGATTTTGAAAATAGGGATTTTTTTATTGCACCTATGTATGAAATATCTAAAGATTTTGTTCATCCTATTAGTTCTAAAAAAATGTTTGAATATTTTTCAAATTTGAGTATCAATTGGAGAAAACTGGAATGGAATCTAAAAAACATTTGAGGAGGAATAGTTGTGATGAAAAGAAAAATTTTAGAGGCTGTAAATTTTATCGTTAAAAATAATTTGGTTAAAGGAACTTGGGGGAATGTTTCTTTAAAATATGGAGAGTTAATTTATATTACACCTTCCGGTGTTCCATATAACGTTTTAAAAGAAGAAGATGTTTCAGTTGTAAAGATTGATGGTACACACGTATCTGGTTTAAAACCATCTTCAGAATTACCAACACATTTGGAAATTTATAATTCACGAGAAGATGTAAATGCGATAGTCCATACCCACCCAGTTTTTTCTACTACTGTTTCACTTATTACAAGTTATATTCCTCCATTGGTTGAGGATGCAGTAATGATTCTTGGACCTAAAATAAATGTTGCTGAATATGCTTTGCCTGGAACAAACAAATTAGCTCAAAATGTAGTTAGGGCTCTTGGAAATAATCATGCAGTAATTTTAAAAAATCATGGTTTGATTACTGTTGGTTCAGATTTGAATGAAGCTTTAACTGCTAGCCTCGTGTGTGAAAAAACGGCTGAAATATTTTTGTATGCTTTGAATATTGGCAATTTTAACGTTATTAATGATAAAGATGCAAGTATACTAAGGAATAAGTATTTAAATAGCTATAGACAGATTAGAAAAGATGTTAGATAATTGAATTGAGATATTAAGAGGGGGTATTAAAATGTTCGAAAAGGAAGAATTAGAAAGAATAGAAAAAGGTATGGAAAACTATGAATCACAAGTTGAAAAAGTAAAACAAAAATTTCCAGAAAGAAAAGAAAAATTTGTTTCAACGTCTGGATATGAAATAAAGAGATTGTATACCCCAATAGATGTATCAGATTTAGATTATGAAAAGGATTTAGGATTTCCTGGGCAGTTTCCGTTTACTCGTGGTGTACAACCTACGATGTATAGAGGCAGATTTTGGACAATGAGACAATACGCGGGATTTGGAACTGCTGAAGAATCAAACAAAAGGTACAAATATTTATTATCCCAAGGTCAAACAGGACTGTCGGTTGCTTTTGATTTACCGACACAAATAGGATATGATTCGGATGATCCAATGGCAGAAGGGGAAGTTGGAAAAGTTGGGGTTGCAATTGATTCGCTTAAAGACATGGAAGTTTTGTTTGATGGAATTCCCTTAGATAAAGTTAGCACTTCAATGACCATTAATAGTACAGCAGCGATTTTACTTGCAATGTATATTGTTGTTGCCGAAAAACAAGGAGTGCCTCTGGAAAAATTATCGGGAACTATCCAAAATGATATTTTAAAGGAATATATTGCAAGAGGAACATATATATTTCCACCGCAACCATCAATGAAAATTATCACTGATATTTTCGAGTATTGTTCAAAAAATATGCCTAGATGGAATCCTATTAGCATTAGTGGTTATCATATTAGAGAAGCTGGTTCAACTGCTGTTCAAGAAGTTGCTTTTACATTAGCTGATGCAATTGCATATGTTGAAACAGCAATTAAGGCTGGTCTTGATCCAAATATCTTTGGTCAAAGACTTTCCTTCTTCTTCGCGGCGCATAACAATTTCTTGGAAGAAATAGCTAAATTTAGGGCTGCTAGAAGATTGTGGGCTAAGATTATGAAATATAGGTTTGGTGTTACAAATGAAAAGGCAATGAGATTGAGATTTCATACCCAGACAGGTGGTTCAACTTTAACAGCTCAACAACCTCTTAACAATATAATTAGAGTGACTTTACAAGCGTTAGCTGCAGTACTTGGTGGAACACAATCCTTACATACAAACAGTTTTGATGAAGCATTAGGCCTTCCTACTGAAGAATCTGCAATGATTGCTTTGAGAACGCAACAAATAATTGCATATGAATCAGGTGTGGCAGATACAATTGATCCTTTGGCTGGCTCTTATGTTATTGAATCTATGACAAATGAAATTGAAAAAGGAGCAGAAGAGTATATAAATAAAATCGATTCAATGGGTGGAATGGTTAGAGCAATTGAAATGGGATATGTTCAAAAGGAAATTCATGAAAGTGCGTACAAAATGCAGCTTGCAGTTGAAAATGGTGAAGAAATAATTGTTGGAGTAAATAAATTCAAAGTAAATGAAGAAGCACAACAGAGAAAAATTTTGAAAGTTGATCCTCAACTTGAGGAAAAACAGAAACAAGAGTTAAAAAGATTGAAGAAAAATAGAGATAATGAAAAAGTGAAAAAAGCTTTGAAAAATTTAGAAAATGCAGCCATTAATAATGACAATTTAATGCCATATATAATAGAGGCTGTAAAAGTATATGCGACAGTTGGAGAAATTAGTAATGTTTTACGAAAAGTATACGGGGAATATAACGAAACGATTATAATTTAAGGGAGGTGTAATTATGACTGATAAAGGCACATGGATGGTAAAAGAAGGTTTTGCTGAAATGTTTAAAGGTGGAGTTATAATGGACGTTACCACTGCTGAACAAGCTAAGATAGCAGAAGAGGCAGGAGCAGTTGCAGTTATGGCACTTGAAAGAGTTCCTGCTGATATAAGAAAAGCTGGTGGCGTTGCACGAATGGCGAGTATAAGTAAAATAAAAGAAATTATGGAAGCTGTTTCAATTCCTGTGATGGCAAAAGTTAGAATTGGTCATATAGCAGAAGCAAGAATCTTGGAGGCCCTTGGAATTGATTTTATTGATGAATCAGAAGTTCTTACACCTGCAGATGATAAATATCATATAAACAAATGGGATTTTAAAGTACCATTTGTTTGTGGAGCAAGAAATCTTGGAGAAGCATTGAGAAGAATTGCTGAAGGAGCAGCAATGATTAGAACAAAAGGTGAAGCAGGCACTGGAAATGTTGTAGAGGCCGTGAAACATATGAGAACCGTTATGGATGAAATTAGAAAAGTTCAAAATATGCCTGATGAGGAATTGGTAAGTTATGCTAAAGAAATTGGGGCTCCGGTAAATTTAGTAGCGGAAGTTAAAAAATTGGGTCGGCTTCCTGTTGTTAATTTTGCGGCAGGTGGAGTTGCAACTCCCGCTGATGCAGCACTAATGATGATACTCGGAGCAGATGGGGTTTTTGTTGGAAGTGGTATTTTTAAATCAAAAGATCCAGCAAAAATGGCAAAGGCAATAGTTATGGCAGTAACATATTGGAATGATCCTGAAATGTTGTTGAAGATATCCGAAGATATTGGACAACCAATGGAAGGATTAGAGATAGAAAACTTAGATGTACACCTTCAAGAAAGGGGTTGGTAAGTTGAAAATAGGTGTTTCGGGAATACAAGGAGATTTTAGAGAGCATAAAGCAGTGCTTGAGAGAATGGGGATAGAAGCTTTAGTAGTGAAAAAGCCCGAAGAATTAGATTTGGTTGATGGTCTTATTATTCCCGGTGGAGAATCTACAACAATGATTCGCATTATGAAAATGATAGGTTTTTATGAGGTATTGAAGAATAAAATAGAAAATAATTTTCCAGTTTTTGGTACTTGTGCAGGAATGATTGTTTTATCTAAAGAAGTTGTGAATTTTAAACAAGATTCTTTAAAAGCCATTGATATAAAGGTTGAGAGAAATGCGTATGGAAGACAAGTGGATAGTTTTGAAACTGATGTTTATATTAAAGATTTTGATAAACCATTTAGAGCAATATTTATTAGAGCACCTAAGGTCATAGAATATGGAAAAGATGTAGAAGTGTTATCTGAATATGATAGTTCGCCAATCTTATTAAGACAAGGAAATATATTAGTTGCTTCATTTCATCCGGAATTAACTGTAGATACAAGAATTCATGAATATTTTGTAGAGATGATAAAGTAAAATTAAAAAAATAGTTAGTTAAGATACCCCCGAAAGCAGTAAAATAAGACTTGAGGGGGTATTTTTTTAAATATTAAATGTGTCGTTCAAAAGTGCAAGATGAAACTTTAAAAATTTTAGAAAGTATTTTATTTTACGAAATATGTTGTGATATAATTATATTGAAAAAATATAATTGGGGGATGGAGATGTTAATTCCACAAGGGTTGTTAACAAAGATAAAATTATTAGCACCTGGAACGAAATTAAGAAAAGCGTTAGACGATATAGTTTTAGCTAATTTTGGAGCTTTAATAGTATTTATTTCAGAAGAAAAAATGGAAGATTATGCCGAAATAATGCAGGCAGGTTTTAGATTAGATATACCTTTTTCACCAGAGAGACTTTACGAACTTGCAAAAATGGATGGTGCAATAATTGTCGATGAAAATGTAACAAAAATACTGGCTGCAAATGTTCATCTTGTACCTGATGCAAGTATCCCTACTAGTGAAACTGGCACAAGACATAGAACGGCTGAGAGGGTGGCTAAACAAACGGGGCAGCTAGTAATAGCTGTATCAAAACGAAGAAATGTAATTTCGTTATATTACAATAATTATAAGTATATTATTAACGATATTAACTTTTTAATTACGAGGGTTAATCAAGCATTAAATACATTGGAAAAGTATAGGCAAAATTTTGATAAAATGCTTTTGAATATAGATATACTGGAAATTGAAAATAGAGTTACCTTAATTGATGTGGTAGAAATAATAAATAAAGGGGTAGAGATACTAAAAATCAAAGATGAAATTGATCCTTACGTTATCGAACTTGGTGTAGAAGGCAAATTAGCCTCTATGCAATTGACAGAAATTGTCGTTGATGTTGAAGATATATTGTATAATTTGGTGTTAGATTATTATAGTGTAGATTTAGAAATAGAAGAAAAAGCTGTACAAATTATTGAAACATTGAAAAGTTATAAAGAGAGAAGGCCAATATCTACGGCACGGTTATTGGGTTACGATGATGTAGCCAATATAAATCAATTAAATGATTATCATGTTCAGTCAAGAGGTTATAGGTTATTAAGAAATATTGCAAAAATACCTATGACAATTACTCATAACGTTGTAAAAGCATTTGGAAATGTATTTTCACTGAGTAACGCAGATTTTTCTGCTTTGAAAGAGGTTGAAGGGATAGGCGAGAAGAGAGCGGCTGCAATTATTGATAGTATTAATTCTATGAGAAATAGAATTTCTCAAAAATAACAAATAACATGGAGGTGAGACAATGTTAAGCGAAAAGCTAGAAAAAGCTTTGAATGAACAAATAAAGAAGGAGATTAATTCTGCTTATCTTTATTTATCGATGGCTACTTATTTTGATTCGGAAGGTCTTAAGGGATTTGCCAATTGGATGAAGAAACAGGCAAATGAAGAATTGGGCCATGCAATGAAATTATATGATTATGTATATGAAAGAGGGGGAGAAGTAGAATTACAGGCAATTGAGAAACCAAAATGTAAATGGGATTCGCCACTTGCAGCTTTTGAAGATGCAAAAAACCACGAAAAATTTATTACTGATTCAATTCATAAGCTTTTTGAATTAGCTATGGAAGAAAAAGATTATGCTACAATGAGTATGTTAGAGTGGTTTATTGATGAACAAGTGGAAGAAGAAGCACAAACGGAAGAAATTGTTTCTAAGATTAAAGCTCTCTTATCTACGCCTAATGGTATGTATTTACTTGATAAAGAACTTGGGCAAAGATAAGTGTTAAATATTTAAACATGTGATTTTTTAAATAGAAATATAAAATATAAACATGGCCTTCTGTTTTAGAAGGCCATGTTTTATTCTTGTTCAACTTTACTCAATTCTTTTATTAAGCTTTCTTCATCTGAATAGATAATATAAGCTTTTTCTTTCTCGTTGTATATGTAAGGTAAATTAATGTTTAGGGTGTTTTCGGTATATAAAATCAAACCAGAGTCTTCAATAATTATTTTTTTGATTCCACATTTCGAAGCAAGAATTCTTAATTTTGTGTATTTTAAAAGATTTTCCACACTTTGAGGAATGTCTCCGAACCTATCTTTTAATTCTTCTTTAATTTCTTTTATTTCATCGGTTGAAGTGAGTGATGCAATCCTTCTATATAATCTAATTCTTTCAGCTGGATCATAAATGTAATTTTCTGGTATGACAACTGAACCTTGCATTCCAGATATTTCTGTTTCAATTTTAAAAACTTCTTTTCCTTGGAGTTCATCTAAAATCTCATCTAAAATTTCAAAATAATAATGTAACCCAATATCGTTAATAAAGCCATGTTGTTCTAATCCTAAAATATTTCCTATTCCTCTGATTTCCATATCTCTTAAAGCAATCTGAAAACCACTTCCTGGCCCCACTATTTCTTTTATGGCTTTTAATCTCTCGTTAGCTATTTTGTTCAGCTTTCCGGAATATAAAAAGTATGCAAAAGCTCTCTTATCGCTTCTTCCAACTCTACCTCTTAATTGATAAAGCTGAGAAATTCCATACCTATGTGCATCATCTACAATCAATGTGTTTGCGTTTGGAATATCAATGCCATTTTCGATAATTGTTGTTGCAACAAGAACATCGATATTTCCGTTATAAAACTCATGCACGGTTTTTTCCATAGTACGTTTAGACATTTGACCATGGGCAATTCCAATGGAAACTTCGGGAACAATTTCGTTTAATTTAGCTGCAATTTCATCAATGTCATTAACTCTATTATGGACATATAATACTTGACCACCTCTATTGATTTCTCTTAATATTGCTTGTCTTATTATTTTAGGATCATATTTACTGACAATAACTTGTATTTGTTTTCTGCCGAATGGAGGAGTTTTGATGACAGACATATCTTTTAAACCACTTAAAGCCATATGTAGCGTTCTAGGAATAGGAGTAGCACTCATTGACAATATATTTACATTAACTCTCAGTTTTTTTAATGCTTCCTTTTGTTCAACACCAAATTTTTGTTCTTCATCTATAATAAGTAAACCTAAATCTGAAAATTTTAGTGATTTAAAAATACCATGTGTGCCAATAACTATATCGGTTATGCCTTTCCTTACATCAGTAATTACTTTTTGTTTTTGTTTTGGAGTTAAAGAGCTATCGTATAACTCAACTTTTAACCCAAATTTTTCAAACCGTTTTTTAAAATTTTCATAGTGTTGTCGGGCAAGAACTGTCGTAGGTGTCAAGACTGCAACTTGCTTTCCAGAAACTGCAACTTTAAAAGCTGCTCTCATTGCTACTTCTGTTTTACCATATCCGGCGTCTCCAGCTACTAGTCTATCCATGTTTTTATCTGAAGATAAATCTTTCATAACATCGTTTATAGCTTTTAACTGATCTTCAGTTTCAATGTGTGGAAATGTATCAGAAAATTCTTTTTCTAGCTCTGGATCTCCTTCAATAACTAAACCTTTTGTATTTTTTCTGATTGCATTAATCCTAAGTAATTCTTTGACAGTTTTTTCAATTTCTTTTCTTGCTTTTTTGACTCTACGATGCCAAGAGTTCTTTTTTAATTTATCTATTTGAACTGCTTCTTTTACACCTATATATTTTTGAACCAAGTCAAGTCTGTCAATTGGCACGTACAACTTTGAGTCTTTGTATTCCAGTATTAAATATTCTCTTTCAAAATTATTGTTTTTGATTTTCCGAATACCTGAAAATTTTGCAATACCATATTGCTTGTGAACAACTATATCACCAATTTTAATTTCTTCTTCTGAAATCACTGGAATTGTTGGTACATTATGTTCTTTTTGAATTTTTTGAGTTTTTTTACTTTTCTCTCCTTCTTTTTTTAGTTTAAAAGTTCCTGAAATGTTTTTGATAATTTTTTGATAATCAAATCCTGAGAACATTACGTATTTGTGTCTCAATTTGCGATCAATTATTAAATCTCTTATTTCCCTTTCTTTTTTTATGTACTCGTCTATAACTTTATCTTTATCGGTTATTAATAGTTTTACATTGTAGTCTAAAATAGTTCCCTGATATTTTTCTCCTATCATTGTTTCATGAGTTATATTTCCTATATATTCTTTGGCAGGAAGTATTAGAGCAAGATCTAATTTTTTGATAGATTTTTGAGTGGATGGATCAAATTCTCTTATTTCTTCAATTTCGTTATCGAATAATTCTATTCTTGTAGGTACTTCATTGGCTCCAATAAAGTCGATAATTTCTCCTCTAATTGCAAATTGTCCTCCCTCTCTTACATTGAAAACTCTTTCATATCCAAGTTCAGTAAATAATTTTTCGGGAGATTTAAATTTATCTCCAACTTTAAATTCGAATATGTATTTTTTAAATTCATTGGGAGGCATAACATACCGAGTAAGGGCATGCAAAGTAGCAATACCTTTTAATTTATTATTAAGTGCAAGATATAAAGAATAAATTCTATGAGATTTTACGAACCAAGAATTTTGAATATTTTCAAATGGGAAAATATCGTATGAAGGAATGCGAAAATATTGAGTATGTTTACAATCTTTTTCACTTGGAACAATTATAATCGTATTCTTCATATTATCACTCAATTATAATAGGGTTTCTAAAGTCCATTCCAGATTTTCTTTGAGATTTGTTAGGATAAAAGAAAGCGTAAATATTACTTGCTAAAATATCTATTTCAAATTGCCAGAGATAGAGTTCTGGAATTACTTTCCATTCTTTTTCTGTGTCATTCATTATTTTGTTTAATATTTTCTTGTATAAAGATGCAGTGCTAATTATAGGTATTTCAACATGTTTTTTGATGTTAGAGAGGAATTTTTGTCCTTTTTTTGTAAATCCTAATATCCTTAGGTATTGTGGGCCATAGGTGTTTGAAAGTTCAACAAACTCTTTTTTCATGTTAAATAAGGTATAAAGAATTAACCTTCTTATCCTTGAGTAAGTAAATCTTTTTGTTTTGACTAGGTCTAAAAACTCTTGAATGCTTCCAGCATTACTAGCTGCTTTTAAAAATCTTATATCTAGACCTTCTTTGAAACCATATATTTTTTCTATTTTTTCACGTGTTAACGTTCTTAAATATGGTATAACGAAAGATTCTAATGATTCTAGAAAAACAGGTCCTCTGCCATTTTCAAACTCATTTGTGAGAATTTTCAAATTAATAGTTGGTAATGTAGCAGAGAAATTCAAGTTGTTTTTTATTGCATTTCTTATAGCTGTTGCTGAAGATATTTTTCCTTTTAATTCTGTTTCATTGTAGTTACTACCAATTCTTTTTATAGTATGGTATTTAATTTTACTTTTAAGTTTAAGAAGTGAATGAATATATTCAATCCCTAAAATATCATTCGATTTTTCTAATTTTTCTATTTTGGAATTTTCAAATTTTAGAAATTTTTGTAAAGCATATTTCCTAGCATTTGGATAGGAGAGACCTTTTTTTAATTCTCTTTTAATAATTGTATCGAATTTTTGGGGTTGTTTATATAGAATTTCTGCAATTTGGTTCAAGAAATTTACATCGTTACTTTCACTTCCAAAAACAAAATCAGTTACAAATTTTAGTTTATCTAAAGTAGCAATTGCACCAAAAGCAAAATTTCCTGCATCTTGGATAGCAAATACAGTTGGTAATTCAAAAACAATATCTATACCGTTTCTAAGTGCCATCTCAGTTCTTGCGTACTTGTTTACAATTGCAGGTTCGCCTCTTTGACAAAAATTACCACTCATTATTGCAACTGTAAAATCTGGATTAATCAATTTTTTTGCTTCATTTAAATGATACAGATGTCCATTATGCATGGGGTTATATTCAACTATTAATCCTAAAACTTTCATATATTTTTTACTCCTTCTTTGTTTCAGCCCAGAAAACTGAAAACGAGACAACCAAAGATAAAAAATTTATCAGAAAAAGAATACCAGAGATATACATTGCTTCAAGTTTGTTGCCGTTAGTTCCGAAAAATTCTATACCAATCCATGTTGGGCCAAGAATTGCAAGTTTGTAAAGTTGAAATCCAAAGGAACCTAATGCAAACATCGAAGAAAAGAAAATCCAGAATTTCGATTTTTCAGAGCTAGATTTTGTTATTGAGTAAATTCCCATAAAAAAACCTGAGAGTAAAAATGATAAAGCAATGTAAAATAAAGCATATGTTAAATTAATTTTTATAGAAAAAATACTTTCTATCAACGGGGAAATGTAAGAGAAAGAAAAGTAAAAAGTTATTATAAGAAGACCAAGAAAGGCTATAATAGTGCCAAAAACGTATGTTAAAAACAAATAAAAGTTTTTCATTTTATCACCTCATATATTATTTTCAATATTATTTTAACATACAAAAAGGGCCATCCGGCCCCCTGTTTAAAAACTATTTGGTGGGTGCGGCAGGGATTGAACCTGCGACCTCTTCCGTGTGAAGGAAGCGCTCTCCCACTGAGCTACGCACCCATACAATCAAGATATTAGCACAAAAATGCGTTAAAATCAAGTTGTTTTTTATACAATTTTTGGATATAATGTAAATGATATGGGGGTGTTTTATGAAAAGATATTTAAATTTCACATTCATTTTTATAATTATAGTTTTTATTATTTTTTTAATTTCACCGTATGTTTTTAAGTATCATAGATACTTTAAAAGAACACTCCAAAAAGAAATTGAATATGTAATAACTAAAGTCGAAAATTATCATATTGGAAGATTTTTTAACAGTTCTTTCAAAATTGAAATTCCGGAAATTTCAAAAATGATGAACAGATATGAATTTTATCGATTTTTAAGCGAAAAGTTAAATTATTTTCCAGATGTTTATTTAGAAATTCCTTATCAATATAAAACTACTAAGTTACTTCCATTTGATATAAGATTTTTCAATAATTCTTTTGTTGTGATAAATACTTCCTGTAATATTCCTAATGATGCAATAATTAGAAAAATTAACGGTCAAAATATTGAAGATATATACTTAGATTTTGCTGCCAGTTTGCCAGGGGAAAATATGTATATAAAAAAACATAATTTTGCTGTTTTTATTTTCCCTATAATTCCAGATTTTTATAAAAAGAACAAGTTTGAAGTTGAATATGAGTTTAAAGGTATGGTTTACAAAGAAACTGTAGAATCAATTACCTATCAAGAATATTTAGGAAAGTTAAAATTAAAAGCCTTTGAGTATCGTAAAATTAATAAAGATATTGGTATCTTAAAAGTTAATCATTTTAATGTTGCGGGTAAAGATTTTTTCACAATGCTTGAATTGCTTGAAAACATTTCAAAAGATGAAGTCAAAACTTTATTAATTGATATGAGAGGTAGTATAGGTTTAGTAAGGGACTTTAGTGGTGTATATATGCTACTATCGTTTATAACTGACAAACCTCACTATATATCAGACAAAATTTACTATGCATTTGGTGATAATTTGATAAAATATGAAAAATATGGTTATGTTTATCCAAATGAGATCAATTTTTCCAATAAGAGACTATTTTTTATTTCAGATAAGTCAATTGCACATCCTTTACCAGCAATGGTTTTAGCGTTTGTAAAAAAATGGAAACTCGGTATAATTGTTGGAAAAGAACCAGCACATCCAGTAAACTTTTATGGGGTTATGAAAGAATTTACAACGCAATGGACGGGTCTTAAAGTTTTAATTCCCACATGGTATTTTGAAAATTACATTAAGGATTATGTTGAACCGGATATAAAAATACCAGGAGATTATTTAAATTACATTATGACAAATTTTTAACTGATTTTGTAACATTTGAATAATCTCAGTAGAATTTTGTTAATATGCTTGCTAAAATTGTAAAACTTGTGGTATAATATTAAACGTACTTCTATATTACTCCAGAAAAGGGGGGATTTTTGTGAAAAAACTGTTAGTGTTGATGGCAGTATTGCTAGCTGTAGTATTATATGCAGCCGATCCAAACGTTTTAGTTGACGTAACAATTGGTGAACCAGATACTCTTGATCCACATTTGGCCTATGATACGGCAAGTGGTGAGGTTATTTACCAAGTATATGAGAATCTTATCCAATACAAAGGTTCAAGTGTTTCTGAATTTGAACCAAGATTGGCAACAGAAGTACCTTCTGTTGAAAACGGTTTGATTAAAGATGGCGGAAAAACATACATTTTCCCAATAAGGAAAGGGGTAAAGTTCCACAATGGTGATGAATTAACACCTGAAGATGTAGAATACAGTTTTGAAAGAGGACTCCTTTATAACCCAGCTGGTGGCCCTGTGTGGATGCTCTGGTATGCAATATTTGGTATTTGGGATGTAACACAATTGGTTGAGGAAGTTGCCGGAAAACCATATGATGAATTGTTTGATGAAAATGGTAATCCACTTCCAGGAGCAGAAGAAGTATTTAAAAAAGTATATGATATAGTTGATGCAGCTATTGAAGTTGATGGCGATAATGTGGTATTCCACCTTAAAAGACCATATTCACCATTCTTAAATGTTATTGCACAAGGTTCAAGTTGGGGTGCAATACTTGACAAAGAATGGTGTATTGAACAAGGATTGTGGGATGGGCAACCAACTACATGGTGGAAATGGCATGATCAACAAAAGGAAGAATCTCCACTTTACCAAAATGCAATGGGTACTGGTCCATACAAATTTGTTGAATGGGATAGGGCACAACAAAAAGTTATACTTGAAGCAAATGAAAATTATTGGAGAGAACCAGCAAAGATCAAAAAGGTAATTATCTGGGGTGTCGATGAATTTTCAACAAGAAAAGCAATGCTAGAGAAAGGTGATGCAGATATTGCATACATTCCAACACAATATCTTGATCAAGTAAGAGGAAATCCTGACATTGAAATAATTGAAGGACTTCCATCATTAGTTGTTACAGTTCTTGGTTTCAACTGGTCAATTAGAGAAGATAGCAAATATATAGGTAGTGGAAAACTTGATGGAAATGGTATTCCACCTGACTTCTTTAGTGATGTACATGCAAGAAAGGCAATAGCACACGTTATTAATTATGATGCTCTTATCAATGATGTATTAAAAGGTTTTGGTAAGAGAATTCCAACAGCATTGCCAGATTCATTGCTAGGTTTCGATCCTTCACTTCCACTTTATGATTTCAATTTGTTCAAAGCGAGACAAGAACTTATGCAAGCATGGAATGGTGAAGCATGGAAAAAAGGATTTAAATTTAGTGTTGCATATAACTTAGGTAACGAAGCAAGACAAAGAACTGCTGAAATGGTAAAAATGTATCTTGAAATGCTTAATCCAAAGATTAAGGTTGATGTAGTTGGGTTACAATGGCCAACATTCCTTGATGCGACAAAACGTGGTGAACTTCCAATATTTATTCTTGGATGGCTTGCAGACTTCCCAGACCCAGATAACTTTATATTCACTTACTACGATTCAAAAGGTGACTACAGTTCAAGACAAGGAGCTAAATTTAGAGAATTTGTAAGTACACCAATGGATGAACTTGGTGGTAAGAGCTTGGATGATCTTATTGAACAAGCTGCAGCTGAAACTGATCCACAAGTACGTGCTGAACTCTACAAGAAAGTTCAGGAATTTGTAGTCAAATACGCAATTAGTGTACCACTTTATCAACCAATAGGAGTACGTGTACAAAGAAAATGGTTAAAAGGTTGGTATCCAAATCCAATGAGACCAGGTGATGATTACTACGCATATTACTTTGAAGGAAAAGAATAATAGTTAAGATTTTTTCTATGGCGGCCCTTTATGGGCCGCTTTATTTATGTTATACTTAAACTTAAGCGAAAGGAGGTCAATTTGTGCCTTACGATGGTTTTGTTATGAATTCTTTTATTAATAATTCACAATTTATTGTAGGTAACTTTTTAAAAAACATTTATTTTAAAAAAAATGTATTGTATTTTAGTTTTTCTAAAAATGATTTGAAAGTATCATTGAATCCAAACTATTCATATTTAACCTTTGAAAGAAGGGATATACCTCAAGATACTAAAAAACATTATTTTGTTGATTTTTTGAGAAGTAGGGTAAGAAATTCAAGAATAATAAAATTTGAGCAGATTGAATTTGAACGGACGGCAAAACTAGTATTGGAAAAAAATGATGAAATAGGTGAAAAGCATGTATATGAGGTTTACATTGATATAATGGGAAAACATTCAAATGTAATAATAGTTGAAAATAATAAAATTTTAGATGCATATAAAAGAATAAAAACGAGGTTTAGGGATATTATTCCTGGCGAAACATTTATTTTATATACTGGGAGTAAAGTTAATCCTCTTAAAAATTTGGTTGATTTGTACAATATCTCCGAAAATTTTAATGGAAGAGTTTCTGAATTTATATTTAAAAATATTCAAGGTTTTTCAAAAGTTACTGCTAAAGAAGTATTACATAGATGTGGTTTAGAAGATGACCAGTTTAGTGTAAAATATCTCAAAAAAATTATAGATACTATTGAAAATTTAATGTATGAGTTTCAAAAAGGTAAAATTTATTTATATTATGAAAATAACAAACCATATGAAATTTCTGCATTTTTATTAAATCATTTGGAATTGGATTATGAAACGTTTGATGAACCTGATAGTGCTATATCAAAATTTTTTGAATGGCATGAACAAAAAAGTTATGTTTTTCAACAAAAACATTTTTTGGAAAGTATTGTGGAGAAAAATATAGAAAAAAATGAAACTATATTATCAAAATTAAACTATGAAATAGAAAAAAATATGAGGTATGAAGAATTTAGAAAATGGGGTGAACTTTTAAAAGCATATTTTTATATAATAGATGATTCTCGAAAGGAAGTAGAATTAGAAGATTGGGAAACTGGTGAAAGAATAACGATACCTCTCGACGAAAATCTTACACCAATTGAAAATTCAAATAAGTATTTTAAATTGTACAATAGGATGAAAAACAAACTAAAAGGTTTGAAAAAAAGGAAAAAGGAAATAGAAAATGAATTAAATTATCTTTACCAGTTATGGTATTCTTTGGATGATGCTCAGGACATCAAGGAGATAGAAGAAATTAAAAACGAAATGGTAGAAACAGGATTAATTAAAGAAAAAAAACAAAAAAGGAAAATAAAAAAATCAGAACCACGAAAAATTATATATAATGGTTATACAATTTTAATTGGGAGGAATAATAAACAAAATGATGAATTGGTAAAAAAATCATCCGACGAAGATATATGGTTGCACGCCCATGGAATGCCTGGAGCTCATGTGGTAATAAAAACAGGGGGAAATGTTGTTAATGAAGATACGTTATTATTTGCTGCTCAGTTGGCTGCAGGTTACAGCAAAGGAAAAAACTCTTCGAATGTTCCTGTTGATTATACTAAAATTAAATATGTAAGAAAGACAAAAAATTTAAAACCAGGTATGGTTTTATACAGTAATTACAAAACTTTATATGTGGATCCCAGGAGGTTAGAAAATGTTTAAAGTATTTTCGGATTTTGAACCCTCTGGTGATCAACCCAAAGCTATAAAAGAATTAGTTGAGGGAATAAGGAAAAATTATAGAGTACAAACGTTATTGGGTGTAACAGGTAGTGGTAAAACTTTTACCATGGCAAAAGTTATTGAAGAAATACAAAAACCTACTTTAATTATTTCTCCAAATAAAACCCTTGCTGCACAATTATATGCAGAATTTAAATCATTTTTCCCAGAAAATAAGGTAGAATTCTTTATTAGTTATTATGATTATTATCAACCCGAAGCATATATTCCAACCAAAGATTTATATATTGAAAAAAATGCAGATATCAACGATGTTATTGCACGAATGAGAATGAGCGCAATAAAAGCAATTATGACAAGAAAGGATGTAATAGTAGTTGCTAGTGTATCTGCAATATACAATTGTGGTGATCCTAGAGATTTTGATGAATTAAATTTTACGGTAACTGTCGGAGATGTAATAAAAATAAGTAAATTAACAAAACATTTAGCAAAAATAGGATATGAGAGAAAGGAAGATGTATCTTTAACTGGAAGTTTTAGAATTAGAGGAGATGTAATTGAGATTTATCCGACGTACCAAGATGAGGGTATCCGAATAGAGTTATTTGGTGATGAAGTTGAGGCAATATACCATATTGATCCGATTAATAGAGAAGTTATGGAAAAACTTGATAGAGTGATAATATACCCTTCGAAGGAGTTTGTCACTACAGAAGAGAAAATTAGAAGAGCTATTAATGGGATATTAAAAGAATTAGAAGAACAGATAAAATACTTCAAAAGGAAAGGTAAGATTCTAGAAGCTGAAAGGATCAAACAAAGAACGTTAAATGATATAGAGTTATTAACTGCATTGGGATATTGCACTGGAATAGAAAATTATTCGAGATATTTTGATGGAAGAAAACCTGGAGAGCCTCCATATACACTTTTAGATTATTTTAGAGATGATTATTTATTATTTATTGATGAATCGCATATTACTGTTCCACAGTTAAGAGCAATGTACAATGGAGACTATTCGAGAAAGAAAAATTTAGTGGAATATGGGTTCAGATTACCGTGTGCCTTTGATAACAGACCATTGAAGTTTGAAGAATTTTGGAGAAAAATTCCACAAGTAATTTTCGTATCGGCAACTCCTGGAGAGTTTGAAATAAGAAATTCACAAAAAATTGTGGAACAAATAATTAGACCTACTGGGTTAGTTGATCCTGAAGTTGAAGTAAAACCGACAAAGAATCAGATCGATGTATTAGTAGATGAAATTATTAAAGTAAAACAACGTGGTGAAAGAGCAATAATTACAGTATTAACCAAAAAAATGGCAGAAAGACTTGCGGAACATCTGGTAGAAATAGGAATAAACGCACTTTATATACATTCAGAGTTAGATACAATTGAAAGAGTGGAGGTATTAAAGAAACTTAGACGTGGAGATGTAGATGTAGTTGTTGGTGTAAATCTTTTAAGAGAGGGTTTGGATTTACCTGAAGTTTCACTTGTCGCAATTTTGGATTCGGATACAGAGGGATTTTTGAGAAGTGAAACAACTTTAATACAAATAATTGGAAGAGTTGCTAGAAACGAAAATGGTAAGGTATTAATGTTTGCTGATAGGATTACTCCTGCTATGAAAAGAGCAATTGAAGAAACTAACAGAAGAAGAAGACTACAGTTAGAATATAATAAAAAATATAATATAAAGCCACAGACTATTATAAAACCTTTAAATGTTGAAATATTTAAGCCTTTCATGGAAGAAGAAGAAACTTACAAAGAAGAAATTCAAAATGTACTATCACTTAAAGAATCGTTATCTTTAGAAGAGTACATAGCAATACTTGAAGAGGAAATGTATAAAGCGGCTGCAGAATTGCGATATGAGGATGCTGCAAAATTAAGAGATGAACTTTTCGAAGCAAAGGAAAAATTAAAAAGTATTTCAAAAAAGTAACGCTGCTAAAGAAGCAGCGCTACTACAATTATATCTCAAAAGATTTTTTTAAGAAAGAATATATGAAATTAAGTTTTTTGTTAAGAAATTCTAATGAAAAACTGTTATCTATAACAATTCCTTCTGGAATAACATCAAATTGGGAATTTAAAATATTTTCAATTTCAATATTACTTAAACCCCTATTTTTTAATCTATTAAAGATTACTTTTTTTTCAGCAGTTACAGTAATGGTAAAATCACAATAAATTCCTAATCTTCTTTTAATAGCTGCTTCTATAACATAATTGAGATTTCTAGTTAATTTTTCCGAGAGAATCTTTTTCATTTCTGGGTGTAAAATACTTTCCAAAACTCTGAGTTTTTCGGTATTAGTGAAAACTATTTTTGAAATTTCTTTTCTATCAATAGTACCAAAAATATCACGAATTTCATGCTTTTTTTTATCAAAAGCTTCATGTCCAATTTCGTCCATATTAATGTATGAAAATCCTTTATTTTTGAAAAAATGTGCGACGGTGGTTTTACCAGTACCAATTTTTCCAGTAATACAAAGAATAAATCTCAATAAATTCTCACTCCTAATTCTTTAGCTTCAAGTTTTTTGAGCTCTTCGGTTGTAAGAAATCTGAAGCTAAATTCCTCTTCAATGGATGAAACTTGCTTAGAGAAATGTTTTAATTTTTCTTCCATATTTTGATCGTTATTGATTACAACCGTTATTATTTCATTTGATTTAAAAATTTTTAAAGGATTAAAAATTTCTTTTAAAATTTCGATTAGTTTTTCCATTATATTTCCTTCCTTTCATTTGAAGGGGTTACATTGTATTCTTCAAACCCTTTCCTTCCCATTAAAGCATAAGTAATTTTTTTGCCTAATTCAACTCCTGGTTGATCATAAGGATTTACGTTGAATAAATCACCTGCAATAGCTGTAGCGAGTTCGTAGTACATTATAAACTGCCCAACATTGAATTCATCAATTTTTGGAAATGTTATTCTTAATGAAGGTTTACCATTGAGAGCTAATGCTGCTTCAGTTCCATACAATTCGTTATTGAGAAGTTTTGATAAGGTCTGTCCTTGTAAATAACTTAATTCTTTTTCAATATGAGAATGGGGTATTTTAATATTTCTTTCAAAAGTTTCAGTTTTTAAAAATGTTATAATTTTGTCATCTGGTCCTTCGTTATAAAGCTGAATTTGCGAATGTTGGTCAACAGCACCTAAAGCTTTAACCGGTGTTTGACCGACATTAATTTTTTTATTGTCTTTTGAGTAGGCTTTTCCAAGACTTTCAGCCCACAACTGTCTATACCAATCGGCTAAGTAATATAGTTTATTTGAATATGCCATCATTACAGAAATATTTCTTCCTTTTAAGTAATAAAGATAGTGAACAAGAGCAATTAGTGCAGAAGGATTATTCCAAATATCTTCATTTATGGTTTTATTATATGCACTTTTTGCGCCTTCATATATTGCTTCAATATCTATTCCAGCGGCCATTGCAGAGAGTAGACCAACTGGCGTTAGAACACTAAACCTACCACCAACATTTTCTGGTATTTCAAGAGTGGTAATTTTTTCTGTTTCTGCAATTTTTCTTAAAACTCCTTTTTTGGGATCGGTAGTGAAAACTAGGTGGTTTTTTGGATTTAATCCATGTGTTTCGAGCAATCCTCTTACTATTAAATAATTTGCCATAGCTTCAGCAGTACTTCCAGACTTAGAGATAACATTAAACAATGTCTCTTTAATATCTATTAAATCAAGAATTGAAGAGACGTAATCAGGATCAACATTGTCAATAACAAATATTCTTAAATTTCCATTTCTTTCTTTTTTATTGAGAAAATTCCAATTGATTGGTCTTAAAGAATTTTGTAAAGCAATGTTTCCAAGAGCTGAACCTCCAATACCGACAACAACTAAATTTTCGTATGATTTTACAAAATTTTTAATATTTAGTACGGAATTTATCCACTTTCTATTAAAAACTACTTCAACAAATCCCGGTATATTATTTTTTAACTGGTTAATGGAATTGTAAATGACATCTTTTTGATTTTCTATATCATTTTCTGAGATACCATTGGGAATTTTTTCATTAAAAACATTTGTAAAATCAAATTTCAGCATTTATGAACCTCCTTTAAAGTTCAATCAAAGATATAATATTTTCATTAGCTAAAATATTTCTCGGATTTAAATAAGTGAGTTCAATTAAAAATACCATAGCTACAACTTCTCCACCAGATTTTTCAACTAATGATTTTAAAGCTTTAGCAGTTCCACCAGTTGCGAGAACATCATCAAATATAATTACTTTTTGACCTTTTTCAATTGCATCAACATGCATTTGAAGTTCAGCGGTACCATATTCTAATAAATATTTTTCTGAAATTACCGTAAAAGGAAGTTTTCCAGGTTTTCTAACAGGAATAAATCCCTTGTTTAATTTGTAAGATAAAGCGCCACCAAAAATGAATCCTCTAGCTTCAGGAGCAACAATTAAGTCAAAGTCTAAATTTTCAACTTTTCTGCTTAGCTCATCAATTGCAAGCTTAAAAGCTTCAGGATTTCTTAAAAGTGGAGTAATATCTCTAAAAATTATCCCTTTTTCTGGAAAGTCTGGAATATCTCGTATATATTTTCTTAAGTCCACTTCAAACACCTCCAAAACTATTTAATTCCTATCCCAACAGGTATTCCTCTTTGAATTTCACCATCTTGATTGACGACTTTTTCATTTATAACCATAGCACTTGAGCCGCCACCGTCTAACATCATTGCGGAAAAGTAGCCTTTTTTTAGAAGAAAATCAGCAGCCATGTCGTAATTCATTCCCGGACCATTATTGTATCCTTCTATTATTATGAAATCAACCTTATTATCCTTAGTTATAGCTATTATTGTTCGATTTGTTTTTGAAAAAGCTATTCCATTTCCATAACTGACTTTTTCAGTTGAAGGATCGGGGAGTAAATTTCCGTTTTGTAGTAATAGAGGCCCAGCACCTATTGCATGTTTTATTGGAAAAGGAAAATCTGTATTTAAAACAAATTTTACGTTTGTTCCAACATCTACGTCTGTTAAATATTTATCATACTTTTTGCTTATTGTGAGAATCATTGAAGCATCAGGAACATATTTATAATATTCAGTGTCGACGATTCTACCTTCTTGTATCAAAAAATAGTTTTTTTCCGAATCATATGGTATTGGTAATTTATACTCTTCAGTATAAAGAAGAACTTCTCCTTTTGCGTTTGTATTTACTCCTTTTACTAGAAAGAGTAAATCATTAATGTAAACATTAAGTTCAACCAAGATTCTTTTTATAAAGACTTCGTTATCGTATGTAATAATAAAAACAGGTCTTAATCCAAATTTATCGGATAATAATTTCCCGTCTTTTATAACTAGATCTATAGGAATGTTTGTAGAAGGATCAAAATAATTTGCGTTTATACCTGCAATACAGCGAGAATTTTTAATCATTTCTCTAAGATCCTCTCTTGTTCCGATACCTTTTGAAGAAATGATTGGACTGATTTCAGCTTTTTTAGGATCGACATGTAAATAATTAACTAGGAATTTTTGACCATTGTAAGTTTCTACTTTCCTTTCCCAAATAATTCCATCCCTGATTTTTTTAGTTTCAACTTCAGTATATTTTATTTTTAGTGTTGCAACTTTGTTTTGAATTGTTAATATTGGAACAGGTTTTAACTTATTACTCAATATGTAAAAAATAAAACCATCATTGTTTATCTCGTAGTCGATTTTTCCGATAAGCATAGGCATTCCCTTTAATGGTGATAAAGTTATGATAAGATCATTATCCATTATTTGGATGTTTATAAAATCTTTTGAAATTTCACTAGTGAAATAGAAATTAATTGTATCGTTTTGATGTTCTACTCTAATTAATTCCGGAAGTTTGTCGTAATAAATTTTTCTCCCATCTTCTAAAGTAAATTCATTTAAATTAAAGTATTGTACTAAGAAACTGACATTGATGAAAAGCTCATTATTTTCAACTTTATATGCATTATAAAATGTTTTTTCAAAATTTAAAGTTATGTTTCCATTTTTTCCAATTAATAAATCATTACCTCTTGCCATAAATACTTTATCATTTTTGACAAAACTAAAAGAAAGGTCTTTCAAAATTTTTTCATTGACCCATTCGTCGTTGAAATAATAAGCTTTGAAATCGTAGACGATAGTGTTTGAAAATAAACAAATTGAAATTATCAAAAGTGAAAAAATTATAACTGATTTTTTCAACAGCACACCTCACTTAACAATGTCAATTATTATTTGAGTATTTTTTGGTATATCATCTGAAATTTGATAAGCTTCATTTAATAATTTTAACGCATATTCGATATTACTTTTTTCATTTACGTACATTTCAACAATGGGCTCATCTTTGTTGACTCTATCGCCTAATTTTTTGAGAATTTTGAATCCAACAGAATGATCGATTTTGTCCTCCTTTTTTGTACGTCCTGCACCTAGATAATTGCATGCAATTCCAACTTTTTCAGTATCAATTTTTGAGATATAACCATCTTTATTGGATTTGAAGTGAATGATCTGATTAGATATAGGCAAAATGTTCTCAGGATTATCAACCACTTCAGGGTTACCACCTTGTGCTACAACTAAATCTTTGAATTTTTCTAAGGCCTTTCCAGAATATAATGAATCTTCTACCATGTTTTTACACTTGTCAATATCACCTAATCCTGCTAAATAACACATCCAAGATGCAAGAGTGATGCATAACTCAACAAATTTCTGTTCACCATTGCCTTTAAGAGTATTAATTGCTTCTAATACTTCTAAAGAATTTCCTACAAAAATTCCCAAAGGTTCATCCATATTTGTTAAAACTGCAACTGCTTCTTTACTATGTGCTTTGGCAATTCCAACCATGGCTTGAGCTAGAGTTTTAGCATCTTCTAGTGTTTTCATAAATGCTCCACTTCCAACTTTTACATCTAAAACAAAAGCATCAGCACCACCCGCAAGTTTTTTACTCATTATACTTGCAGCAATTAAAGATATTTCATCAACTGTGGCTGTAGCATCACGCAGAGCATAAATTTTTTTGTCAGCTGGCGCTAAATTAGCAGTTTGTCCGGCAATAGCTATTCCATATTTATTTACATTTTCGAAAAACTTTTTAAGCGATAGACTAGTTTTAAAACCTGGTATTGATTCTAATTTATCAATAGTCCCTCCAGTATGTCCAAGGGCTCTTCCGGACATTTTTGCAACAGGAATTCCCAGAGATGCCACTAGTGGAGCAACGACAAGTGTAGTTTTGTCGCCTACACCTCCAGTAGAATGCTTATCTACTTTTTTTCCTTTTATAGGAGATAAATCAATCACATCACCAGAATGTGCCATGATTTCAGTTAAAATTGCTCTTTCTGAATCGTCCATATGTTTGAAATAAATAGCCATGAGAAGGGCAGCCATTTGATAATCAGGAATTTCGCCGTTTACATAACCCATTATCATATATTCAATTTCTTCTTTTGAAAGTTTTCCACCGTTTCTTTTTTTCAATATTATGTCATATGGTCTCATTTAATTTTTCCTCCTTGTTTATAGGTAATGTTATTTTAAATGTTGTTCCTACCCCTTCTTTACTGAAAAATTCAATTGTTCCTTTATGATGCTCTACTATTGTTTTTACAATAGAAAGCCCCAAACCGGTACCACCTAATTTTCTACTTCTGGCTTTATCAACTCTGTAAAACCTTTCAAATAACCTTTTCTGAGCTTCCTCAGGTATTCCAACTCCGGTATCTTTCACTTGTACAACAATATTATTTCCTTCTTTATAAGCATCTACTTTTACAATTTTTTCACCTTTTTCTTTTAAAGAAGTATACTTTATTGCATTATCCACAAGATTCAAAACCATTTGAATTAGTCTATCTTTATCTCCAATTAAAAGTAATTTGTCAGGATAAGTAAATTCAACTTCTACTCCGTAATCTTCTGCTAAAGGTTCAATTATATGTCTTACATGTTCTAATACTTCGGTGAAATTTATTTCTTCAAATATGAATTGCGAGTTCCCCGATTCAAGTTTTTCAAGATCTAAGAGATCATTAATTAGTCTAGTCATTCTTGCTGATTCAGATTCAATAATTTTCAAGAATTTTCTAACAATTTCTCTATTTGATAAATCATCTTCCAATAGAGCTTCAGCATATCCATGAATAGATGTTAGAGGGGTCCTTAGTTCATGTGAAACATTTGAAATAAATTCTTTACGTACATTTTCAAGCATTCTTTCGTTGGTTATGTCATGGAGAATTACAATATACCTTTCGTTATTTTCTTCCAAAGTTACCGGAACTATTTTAACTTCATAGTATCTTTTTTCTCCTTCAATAAATATAGTAATTTCTCCAGATTGTATTTTTTTAGTTTTTGTAGCTTCTTCAAACATTTGATTTACAAAATACTCTTCAAAGACTTCGTAGATTTTTCTACCTTCAACACCAGGACGAGTGATTTCTCGAGCAGCAATATTTGCAAAAGTGATAGTTCCATCATTTTTTGCAATAATTATAGGTTCGATTATATTGTTCAATATTGTAAGTTGATTACGCATGGAATGTTCAAGCTCATAGTTTTTCTCTAAGAGTTCGTTAATTTTTTTCCGAACCTTTTCAGAAATGTATAGAGGAGGCGCATCAGGATCCTCCTCTATAATTTCAGCTATTCTAAAAATTGATTTTTTCAATGCCGAATTTTCATTAAAAAATTTTTTTAAAAAGTAAATGAGTGCAACTATAACTAAAAGTAGAATAATAACAGGGACAAAATTCATCAATTATTCTTCCTTTCCGGGATCTCTAAATTTGTAACCTTTTCCTCTAACAGTTACAATGTATTTTGGATTTGAAGGATCTTCTTCGATTTTTGTTCTCAATCTTCTAATATGAACATCCACTGTTCTTGTATCTCCAAAATAATCATAACCCCATAGTTTGTCAAGCAAGACGTTTCTGGAAAATACTTTACCTTCATTTTCAGCTAAGAATCTCAAAAGATCAAACTCAAGTGGAGTGAGATTGACTTTTTTCCCTTTAATTTTTACTTCATACTTATCAACGTCAATTTCTAAATCTTTTGCAGTAATTTTTTTGGGTTTTTCTTCTTTTACTTGTGCAGACATTTGTATGCGTCTAAATACTGCTTTTATTCTAGCAAGAAGTTCTCTAATACTGAAAGGTTTCGTAATATAATCATCTGCACCAAGCTCTAGACCCAAAACTTTATCGAATTCTTCTCCTTTAGCACTTAAAAAAATCACGGGAGTAAATTTGTACTTTTCTTGACTTCTAATGTTCCTTACAAAATCAAAACCATCCATACCAGGTAACATAATATCAACTAAAAACATATCTACATCTTTGTCTTTAATTTCTTCTAAAGCTTTTTCTGCATCTTCAACCGGGATTACTTCGTAGCCTTCCTTTTCGAGAGTAAAACTAATGAGCTCAAGAATCTCAGGCTGATCATCAATAACCATAATTCTCCTTTTCGCCATAAAAAGGCCTCCTCTCAAAATAATTAAATTGTTAAATGATATCTTCTTGAAACATTATATCATATTTTTTAACAAAATGGAAATAGTTGTACATAGAATTGGAACAATTTTTTTGTAAAATAAAATTAGAAATTTCACATATTCAAAAAAGGAGGGTTACTATGCTTGTATATTACATACCACCAGTATTAGCAATTTTTTTCGCGTTTTTAAATTTTTATTTAGTATTAAAAAAATCTGAAGGTACTGAAAAAATGCGGGGAATTTCACTAGCAATTCGCGAAGGAGCTGATGCTTTTATTTCACATGAGTACTCTGTAGTTTTTAAACTTGCAATTCCGATTTCTATAATTTTAGGTTTTCTTACTGCATGGTATGTTGGAGTTTCTTTTTTAATTGGTGCTGTAATGAGTTCATTAGCTGGATTTGTGGGTATGAAGATAGCAACACGGGCTAATGTAAGAGTTGCAAATGCTGCACGTGAAACAAAGGATATTGATAAAACCTTGAAGATAGCTTTTCAAGGTGGTTCTGTTATGGGGCTTTCAGTTGGTGGCTTTGCATTGTTAGGACTTGTGATAATTTTTACTATCTTTAGTTATCAGCTTAAACCTGAAAATTTGGTGATTGTAAAGAATTTTCTTGGAATTAATTTTATTCCTTTTGCAATGACTGTTTCAGGTTATTCATTGGGATGCTCGATTATTGCAATGTTTGACAGAGTAGGTGGAGGAGTATATACGAAAGCAGCAGATATGGCAGCAGACCTTGTTGGAAAAACTGAGTTAAACCTTCCTGAAGATGATCCAAGAAACCCCGCAACAATTGCAGACAATGTAGGAGATAATGTAGGAGATGTTGCAGGATTAGGAGCAGATCTTTTGGAAAGTTATGTAGGTTCAATCCTTTCTGCAATTGTTTTGGCTTCATATATATTTGCGCTTACTGGAAATCAATTTTATGAAACAGCAAAAAAACTAATATTTTACCCACTTTCTTATACAATGATTGGACTTTTATCAAGTATAATTGGAATTTATTATATAATCTTAAAAAAAGGTGCTGGAAAACCTCATAAAGATTTAAACGCCGCACTTATTACTTCTGCAACTTTAAGTATAATTGGGAATTTTATATTTACATATTTTTATTTAAGTGGTACACCAAATTTGCAAAATTTTGGTTTTAAATTTGGAGCTTTCTCACCATTTTTCTCATCAGTTTTAGGAGTCTTTGTAGGAATTATAATAGGTCTTTTAGCTGAATATTATACTTCAGATGAATATAGTCCAACAAGACTTTTAAGTGAAAAATCCAGACAAGGAACAGCTATTGTAATCAGTAGTGGGATGGCTTTAGGTATGAAAAGTGTCTTTTTACCATCATTATTCTTATTCTTTGCAATAGTCTTAGCAGATTATTTTTCTGGATTATATGGAGTTGCCATGGCTTCTATAGGTATGTTGTCATTTGTTGCGACTTCAGTTTCAGTTGACTCATATGGCCCAATTGCTGATAATGCGGGTGGAATAAGTGAAATGTCTGAACTTGAGTCAGAAGTTAGGGAAATAACTGATAGATTGGATATGGTTGGTAATACTACGGCAGCAATTGGTAAAGGTTTTGCGATTGGTTCAGCAGCATTAGCAGCATTATCACTTTTTGCGTCATATATATTCTCTCAAACTTCACCAGGTCAATTTGTCAAAAATGTTTTTGACATTTTAAACTTGAATATTGTAAATGCACGAACACTTTCGGGTGCTATAATTGGTGCAGCTTTGCCATTCATGTTTAGTGGAGTCCTTATAGAATCAGTTGTAAAATCTGCGGCTTTAATGGTTGATGAAATCAGAAGACAAGTAACAGAAAGTCCTGGAATTTTGGATGGAACAGTTAAACCTGATTATGAAAGATGTGTTAAAATTAGTGCGGCTGGAGCAATAAAGGAAATGAGCAAACCTATATTTATTGCTGTTGCAACACCAATTATTTCGGGATTTTTGTTTGGAACTGAATTTGTTGGTGGCGTTTTAGTTGGAACAACATTAAGTGGTATAATGTTGGCATTATATACGGCAAATGCAGGTGGAGCTTGGGATAATGCGAAAAAACATTTAGAGCAGGGAAAATTGGAGGGACTTTCAAAAGGTACACCTGAGCATAGTGCACTTGTGATTGGTGATACTGTTGGTGATCCTTTAAAAGATACTGTAGGTCCTAGTTTAGATATTTTAATAAAAATAATGTCTGTGATATCATTAATTTTAGCCCCGTTATTTATGGTGTACCATTTATTCTAAAGTTTTAGGAGGTATAAATGCGTTTATTAATAGGTAAGTATATTCCTTGTGAATCATTTTTACATTCACTAGATCCAAGATCGAAAATTTTAGGTACATTTATCATTATCACTTCTATTTTGTTAATAAACAATTTATGGGGATATATTATCCCCTTTTTTATCTTTATTATACTTGTTCATTTATCTAAAATAAATTTTTTAGTGTATTTGAGTTCAGTAAAAAGTATGTGGTTTTTAATTTTGTTTGCAAGTGTTATTCAATTTTTTGTAAGTGGTTTGGAAATGTCATTATTTATAGCTCTGCGATTGTTTTTTGTAGTTGTTTTCGCATCGTTTTTAACTTTCACTACACCTCCGCTGCTGATTGCCCGAGGGTTGTCATCAATCATGAAATGGTTTGGAATAAAAGAAAGCTATAGAGAAGATTTCAGCATGATAATGACTATATCAATGAGATTTATACCGATTTTATTTGATGAAATAGATAGGATAATAAAAGCTCAAATTGCCAGGGGAGCAAAATTTGATCAACCTGGTTTGAGGTATAAGATTAAAGGTTTGGTTATTATAATTATTCCTTTGTTGATATCAGCTATTAGGAAAGCCGAAGAAATTTCTATTGCGTTGCAAGCTAGAAAATATGGGATTGGTCCGAGAACAAGCTATTATGTATTGGAATGGACTAAAAAAGATTCATTGTTTTTGTCATTAACGTTATTTTCATTGTTTACTATTATTATTTGGGGGTGAAAGAATGATTTTCACTTTAACAATGAACCCATGTTTGGATAGATATATATATATCGATAAATTAGTCTATGATGATACTATAAGGGCGAGAAAAATTGTTGATTATCCCGCAGGTAAAGGAATAGACGTTTCAAGAGTTATAAAGGAGTTAGGAGGGATTTCAATAGCTATTACTTTTTTGGGGGGAGATAATGGTCGGAAAATAGAGAACATGTTAGATAAAGAAGGGGTAATATATAGTTCAATAAGAGTTGAATCTGAAACACGGATGAATATTATATTGGAATCAAAAGGAGGACAATATAGAATAAGCATGCCAGGTGCAAAGATTAGTAAGAGAAAGTTAGAAGTGGTTTTTGAAGTTTTGGAAGCTCTTGTTAGAGAAGATGATATAGTTGTTATTTCTGGTAGTTTACCACAGGGAGTTAAACCTGAAATTTATTTTAAAATTATAAAATTGTTAAAAGATAGAGGGAGTTATGTGTATTATGATACTGATGGTGAAGCTTTAAAAATAGGCATTCATGCAAAACCAGATGCTATAAAGCCAAATATTCACGAATTTGAAAGATTAATTGAAAAAAAAATAAGCTCTGAAAATCTTTCTGAGTTGATAAGTGAAGGTAGAAGATTAATAGCGGAGTTTGAATTAAAAGAAATCCTTCTTACTTTGGGTGGAAAAGGTTCGTTGTTAATAACCAATGAAAAGGCATTGTATGCCCACCATGTAGAAGTTCCCATAAAGAGTGCAGTTGGGGCAGGTGATTCATTTTTAGCAGCTTATGTATTGAAAAAGAATGAAGGTAATACCGAAATTGAAGCTTTCAGATGGGCAAATGCTGCAGGAAGTGCAGCAGTTATGACGCCTGGAACGGAATTGTGTCGTATAGAGGATGTTTTAAATTTGCTAGAAAAGATTAGAATAGAGAAAGTTAAATCATAAAATTGAATACTTGGCATATTAATGTTTTGTTGAAAAACATTCAAAAAGAGTGTATAATAATTTTTGAAAAGTTAGTTTGATTTAATTTTTTTAAAGGGGGTAAAAATATGAGATTAAGTGGGAAAGTGTGTATAATAACGGGGGCTGCAAGTGGAATTGGAAAAGCAGCTTCTTTGTTATTTTCAAAAGAAGGTGCAACGGTTATAGCGTGTGATTTATCAAAAGAAAATTTAGAATTATTGGTAAAAGAAAATCCTGGTCCTGGAATTATAGATTATTATATTTTAAATGTGACTGATAGAGAGGCTATATCTAAAATGGTCAATGATGTTGTTGAAAAATATGGGAAAATTGATGTATTAGTTAATAACGCTGGAATTACGAGAGATGCTTTACTTTTAAGAATGAAGGAAGAAGATTGGGATGCAGTGATAAATGTCAATTTAAAAGGTGTTTTTAATATGACGCAAGCAGTAGCACCAATAATGTTGAAACAAGGAAAAGGGAGTATAATAAATACTTCTTCAATAGTAGGAGTATTTGGAAATATAGGCCAAACAAATTATTCTGCAACCAAAGCTGGAGTTATTGGAATGACTAAGACTTGGGCAAAAGAATTATCAAGAAAAGGTGCTCAAATAAGAGTAAATGCAGTTGCACCTGGGTTTATAAAAACACCTATGACTGAAAAAGTTTCGGAGAGAATATTAACAGCTTTGAATGAGAAGATACCATTAAAAAGAATGGGCGAACCTGAAGAAGTGGCAAACTTATATTTGTTCCTTGCCTCTGATGAATCTTCATACATTACTGGACAAGTTATTGGGATAGATGGTGGATTGGTTATTTAAAGTTTAAAAATGGGGGTTGTATAACCCCCATTTTTGTTTTAAAATTTTAATTTTAAAATATGTTCTCTTAAAGCGTCAATTGAAGCGCCATATTCAATGTTATTTCTAAGACCACTAAATGTTATAGAAATTGGATTAAGTGAAATTGAAGATATTTTCTTTTCTAAATTTTGTACAAACCATTTTGAAACTCCTTCTCCAGAAAGAATAATTTTTTCTGGTGTTAATAACTTAATCATATTTGAAATGAAAATTGCTAGATAGTCGAATGTATCTTTGTATAATTCTTCTGCTTTTTTTCTATATGATTTATAAAGATTTCGCATTTCGTTTAAATCATTTTCGTAATTTTCTTGGTTAGATATAAATTCTTTAATGTTTAAATTTTTGTATTTGTATTTTTTTAAATTTGCATAGTCAGAAGCAACAGTTTCAAGACATCCTACTAGGCCACAGTAGCATCTTTCGCTTCCACCAGCGTGGAAATGACCAAGTTCAATAACCTTTCTTTCGCTTTTTTCATAGATTCCGTGCGATTCATAAAAACATGCACCGATTCCAGTTCCATAATTAATTACCAATATTTTTTTTCCACCATGTTTAACAAATTCTTCCGTTGCAATAGCTTCAACATCGTTGATTATTGTAATGGTAGCATTTGGAATTAAAGTTTTGATAATGTTTTTTGGTTCAAAATCTTTTAAATTTAATATGTTTGAATAAACTTTGTTTTTTATAATTTTTCCTGAAAAAGCGATACCAACAGCAACAATATCTTCTTTTGAAGATATTTTATTTATAATTTTTTTGATAACTTTCGGTAAATTTTCGTTTCCTATATCACTTTTGGTGAGTTTTATTGAAATTTTCTCTAACTCTTCAAAATATCCATTGAAAACCGTTAATCCTAAGCTTTCTCTACCAACCCTTACACCGATACTTTTCCAATTATCTTTGTATAATTTTACAAAATGTTTTGGTCTACCAGCAATTCGTTGGTTTTCCTGAAAAATTGATATATATTTATTTTTTTTAAGATTATTCAGTATGTAAGTTAAACTTGAAGGAGTAATTTTCAAAGTATTTATAAGTTCATTTCTGTAGACTTTTTCTTTAAAAAGTAGGTTTAAAAGTATCTTTTTGTAATTAGTTAATTTCAATAAATTACCTCCTTAATTACTTTTAAGTACCTTTTTAAATGGGCGGTAGTTAAGAACTTTTCTTTAACAAGCTTTTTAGCATTTCTTCCAAATTCCTCTTTGAGAGAACTATCATTAATTATATCATATAATGCATCTGCTAGTTCTTTAACGTCGTTACGTAAAAAACCGTTGAAGCCGTCAAGAATTTGTACTTTTACTCCTCCAGTAGGTCTTGCAACAACAGGATTTCCTTTCCAAAGCATTTCTGAGATTACTAAGCCAAATCCTTCTTTAGTTGCTGTATGTAATCCTACAGTAGATATTGTTTGAAATACATTAACTTCTAAATGTCCAACCCCTTTTAAATCTGTTAGAAAATGTATATCCGGATCTGTTCCGGCATATCTTAAAATTTCTTCAAATAGTATCCAACCTTCTGGATCATCTTTTGCCATTGCTGATACGATTAGAAGTTGTAGATCAACTTTTTCTTTTAATATTCTGTAAACGTCTATAGCACTTTTTAAATCTTTCCAAGGATCGAACCGTGCTACAACGGTAATTATTGGCCTGGTGATATCGATATTATATTTTAAAATTATTTCTTTGATAGTTTCTTCAGGAAGTTGTTTATTTTTGTCACTTAAAGGATCTATACTTGGTGGAAATTCAACTGCAATATCTTTAAAAGGTTCTTGCACGTATTCGGTTAAGTGAAACAGAGCTTTTGAATATTTTTTTGCTGCTTTTTTTGTGATTTTTTCCCAAATTATTTTATTAGGGCTGGAAGTGTCTATATGACATCTCCAAATGAACTTCCCTTCTTTAAATAAAGGAATAAAGTATGGTTGAGGATCATGAATAATTACAATGTCAGCATCTAAATTAAGTTTTTCTGCATTTTCTTTGTTGACTTTTTCAAAAAGTTCTAATTCAGAATCTGTGATATCCACATATGCACCTTGGAATGCGTTATGAAGTTTTTTAGTTACATTAAAAAATTCATTAGGAGCTTCAAGTACTTCCCAATATGCGTCTAAACCCAAATCTCTCATTAAAGGTACTAGAGTATATAATAGTTCGGCAACGCCACCGCCATATGAAGTTGCATTAACATGAACAACTCTCAAACCTTTTAGTTCCTTTGCTAAGTTAATAAGTTCATCAACTTCATCACTTACAATATTTTTATAGTTGGAGATTCTTTTAATAGGTAATTCTACTCTCAAAATGTTCACCTCCATAAATTCGAATTTCGAAAAAATTATAACACATTTTATTTTAAAGCAAAAACAAGTTATATTGTAGAATAATATGAATTGCGAAGATTTATTATATTATTTAATAATAATAAGATGTTAACAAATTTAATTAGCAACAATTCCAATTTTTTGTTAAATAAAAAGATATTTTTTTTGTAATGAAATAATTTTGAAAAAATTGTAATTATTCCTGATTAGTACTTTGTAAATGTGATTATTGTTCAAATTTAAACTTAAACTTAGTTTTCAAATTATCGGTAAATATGTTAGTATTAATTCGAAAATTGAAAAAACTATTTTTAAGGAGGAGGTGTAAGTATGAAAAAGTTGTTAGCTTTGGTATCTTTATTAGCGTTATTTGTCGTTTCTTTTTCACTAACTACTATAACCATGACATCTGGGGGTGTCGGAAAAGAACTTGAGGTTTTATATGCGCAGTTAAAAGAGTTCATGAAACAGAATCCAGATATAGTTGTTACTGTTATACCAATGCCAGATTCATCCACTGAAAGACACGATTTATATGTAACTTATTTAGCTGCTGGTGAAAGTGATCCAGATGTGCTTATGCTTGATGTTATATGGCCACCAGAATTTGCACCATTTTTAGAGGATTTGACAAAAGATTACGATTATTTTGAACTTGACAAATTTTTACCAGGAACTGTAAAATCTGTTACAGTTGATGGCAGAATTGTTGCAATACCATGGTTTACTGATGCAGGTCTTTTATACTACAGAAAAGATTTACTTGAGAAATATGGTTATGATCATCCACCACAAACATGGGATGAATTAGTAGAAATGGCTCAGAAAATTTCTAAAGCGGAAGGAATTGAAGGTTTTGTATGGCAAGGTGCAAGATATGAAGGTCTTGTATGTGATTTCATGGAATATGTATGGTCCTTTGGCACAGATGTTTTAGATGATAACGGAAATGTTATTATTAACAATCCAAAAGCAGTTGAAGCGTTGCAATTTATGGTTGATCTTATTTACAAATATAAAATTACACCAGAAGGTGTAACAACCTACATGGAAGAAGATGCAAGAAGAATATTCCAATCAGGTAATGCAGTATTCATGAGAAACTGGCCATATGCTTGGTCACTTGCAAATAGCGATGATTCTCCAATAAAAGGAAAAGTTGGTGTTGTGCCACTTCCAAAAGGACCAGGTGAAGATGGTAGACATGCAGCTACCTTAGGTGGATGGAATTTAGGTATAAACATTTTCTCATCAAAAGAAGAAAAAGAAGCTGCTAAGAAGCTTATAAAGTTCCTAACAAGTGCTAATCAACAGCTTTATAAAGCAGTAAATGCTGGACAAAATCCAACAAGAAAAGAAGTGTATAACGAACCTGAATTAAAAGAAGCCAATCCATTTATGGTAGAATTGTTCGATGTATTTATTAATGCTTTACCAAGACCAAGAACTGCAAATTACGCAGAAGTTTCTGACGCAATTCAAAGATATGTTCATGCAGCATTGACAAGAGAGTTAACGCCTGAAGAAGCACTTTCAAAACTTGAAAAAGAATTAAAATTACTTCTTGGAAAATAAAAATTATGGGGGACTTTGTCCCCCATAATTCTAATATTTTCATTGTGAGGTGATATGGTGCAAAAAAAAGAACCCAGAATTGCTTTTTTTATGATATTACCTGCCATTCTTGTAATTTCCGTAATTGCATTTTTCCCTTTGTTTAAAACCTTTTATGATAGTTTCTTCTCTTTCAGTTTGAATCCCAGATTTCCTAGGGAATTCATTGGTTTTGGTAATTATGTAAGACTTTTTCGTGATCCAAGATTTTGGGATGCGTTAAAAACAACGATTATTTTCACAGTTGTTTCTGTGACATTAGAAACTATTTTAGGACTGATGATTGCACTTGTTGTACATCAAGAATTTAAATTTCGTGGAGCAGTAAGAGCTGCAATGTTAATTCCATGGGCTATACCTACTGCAATTTCATCTCAAATGTGGAGATGGATGTTTAACGACCAATTTGGTATAATGTCAAGATTTTTTGAAAAATTACATATTATTGAACCTGGTACGCCAATTCTTGGAAGACCTGGTCTTGCATTATTTGCTATAATTCAAGTTGACGTGTGGAAGACAACACCGTTTATGGCTTTACTGATCCTTGCCGGTTTACAACTTATACCTGAACAGTTGTACGAAGCAGCAAAAATTGATGGTGCTAATATGCTTCAAAGATTTTTTAGAATAACACTCCCACAGTTAACACCAACCATAGCAGTGGCATTGATATTTAGAACTTTGGATGCTTTAAGAGTTTTTGATGTTGTATATGTAATGACACGTGGAAGCGTAGGAACTGAAACTTTATCCGTATATAACAGAGTACTTTTGATGGATAGAGCTTTCACCAGTGCTTCGTTTGGATATGGTTCAGCTTTGTCAGTGGTAATATTTATTTTGATATCAATATTTGCAATAGTTTATATAAAATCTTTAAAACTCCAATTTGAATGAGGAGTGTGAAAAGAATGCAAACAAGAAAAATTATATATAAGGTAATTTTATATCTGTTAGTTGCTATTATTTTAATATGGTGTATTTTTCCTTTTTATTGGGCGGTTGTGTCATCTTTAAAGCCGGATCAAGATTTGTTTGAAATAAATCCATCACTTTTTCCAAAAAGAATTACGTTTGAAAATTATATAAAAGTATTCACCGAAAGGCCATTTCATGTGAATATTTGGAATAGTATTGTTGTTGCTGGTACTACTACGATTGTTTCTTTAATAATTGGTTCTCTAGCAGCTTATGCAATTGCAAGACTAAGATTTAAAGGTAAAGTTATTGTTATGTCATTGATTTTAGCAGTTAGTATGTTTCCTCAAGTTTCCATATTAGGTTCTTTATTTGTATTACTTAGAAGTATGAAGTTGATAAATACTTATCCAGGTTTGATTTTACCTTATGTATCTATCACTCTCCCATTAACTACGTGGATTTTACAGAATTTCTTTAAAGAGTTACCAAAAGAGGTGGAAGAATCGGCAGCCATTGATGGTTGTTCAAGGCTTAGAACACTTTGGTCTATTGTACTACCAATGGCAGCCCCAGGACTTGTTGCAACAGGATTATTGACATTTATTTCTGCTTGGAATGAGTTCTTATTTGCTCTTACTTTTATGCAAAGGCCTGAAAAGTATACCGTGCCAGTTGCAATAGCACTTTTTAAAGGTGCGTCACAATATGAAATTCCATGGGGGCAAATTATGGCTGCAGCTGTAATAGTTACAGCACCATTGGTTATTCTTGTATTAATATTCCAGAAAAAAATTATTGCAGGTTTATCAGCTGGTTCGGTAAAGGGGTGAGATATTGAGAAATTTAACTATTAGAAAGTTTAATGAATTATATGATGAAGGAAAAATAACTTCTGAGAAATTGGTTGAATTTTACTTAGAACGTATTGCAAATGTTTCTTTAAATGCTATTTTAGAAATCAATCCAGATGCTTTGTTTATTGCAAGAGCAATGGATGAGGAAAGAAAAATAGGGAAAAAGCGAAGTAATTTGCATGGTGTTCCGGTAATAATCAAGGGAAATATAGATACAAATGATAAAATGCAAACGACTGCTGGTGCAAAAGTACTTTCAGGAAATTATGCAAAAAAGGATGCATTTTTAGTCCGAAAATTAAGGGAAGCTGGAGCTGTAATTATAGGAAAGGCAAATCTAACAGAATTTGCAAATTTCGTTTCTTTTAAAATGCCAAATGGTTTTAGCAGGTTAGGAGGACAAACAAAAAATCCGTATGGGGAATTTGACACAGGAGGTTCAAGTTCAGGTTCTGCAGTAGCAGTGGCTGCTGACTTTGCACTTGTTTCTATAGGCACTGAAACATCAGGTTCGATATTATCGCCTGCGAGTAGTAATTCCTGTGTTGGTTTAAAACCAACAGTTGGAACAGTTAGTAGATCTGGGATTATACCAATTTCATATACTCAAGATACAGCAGGTCCTATCACTCGAACAGTTGAAGATGCTTTTGAAGTATTTAAGGTTATACATGGTTTTGATTTAGAAGATCCTGCAACTTATATAGTGAAAAATAGGGAATTTCCAGCAAAACTAAAAGAAATTCCAGATTATTCTGGAATGATATTTGGATATAGTGAGCAATTCTTTAAATGGTTAGCTGAAGAACAGATTTTGCTATTTAAAGATACTTTGAAAAAGATTGAAAGTTTGAATGGAAAAATTGTTGAGGTAAAATTTGAAAATCTTGATAAAATAAATAATATAAATGTTTTATTTTATGAATTTAAGCATGGAATAAATAATTATTTAAAAGACAAGGATTTGAAAGTAAAAACATTAACAGATATTATTAGATTTAATTTTGAAGATAAAGATGCAATACCATATGGACAGAGTATTTTACTAAGAGCTGATGCAACAGATATTAATGAAAAAGAGTATATTGAGTCATTATTAAACGATAGAAGATATGCAAAAGAAGAACTAGATAAGTTGTTTGAAAAATATAACCTGACAGCACTTTTATTCCCAGCAAATTATGGAGCACATATAACGGCAAAAGCAAAATATCCTTCTATAACAGTGCCAGCAGGTTATACAAATTCTGGACCTTTTGGTTTAACCTTTTCAGCAAGAGAGTTTGAAGAAGAGAAACTATTATCTTTAGCATGTGTATTTGAGAAAAAATTTCCGGTACGTAAGCTTCCGTTAAATTGAATAAGAAATAAAGTCAACTTTAATTTATATTTACCTTTTAAAAGAAGTCGTATCCAAAGTGAGAATTATAATTTGAGTCCCTCACTTTCGTGAGGGACTCTTTTGTTTACTTTTTAAAAGAAATTGCATTTACTGAACATACATTTTTACAATTTAGACATAACAAGCATTCTTTGTTTATGATCCTACGTTTATTATTATCAAGAATAATTATTGTATTTGTAGGACAATCCTTTTGGCATAAACCACACCCTGTACATTTTTCTTCATTTATTCTTAATTTTGTAAGTGGTTTCATGCTAAATAAGCTTAAAAGTGTTCCATATGGACATAAATATTTATGCCAAAGTTCTTCTTCTTCTTCTTCTTCAAAAAATAGTGTAATTAGCACAGAAAAACCAACAATGTACAATAAAAGGTTTAAGCGTATTTTAACAATTCTTGTAATTATAAATATACTTATAAATGAAAAGAGCAATATATACCTTAAAATTTTTAATTTTGTGGATGAAGTTACTTTAAATCTTTTTATTTTCAACTTTTTATACACGAAATCTATAGGTTTAAATAAAGTATCCATTGGACATATCCAGCTGCAGTAAAATCTTCCTAAAAATGGTGAAAGAAGTAAACCACCCGCAAAAATAAAAAGCCACTTAAAAAGTGTTTGATTTTTTAATAAAATGAAAAAAATAACAAGAAAGGCTATTTGAGAAATAGTCATCAGAATATTAGTAAAATTGCTTTTTTAAATCACATAACCTCTCCTTAGTTCTGGGTTGAAGTTTTCAAATAATATTATAATAATTTTTTTGGTGAATTTACGTAATATATGTTACGGAAGTTTGCAAAAATGAAATAATGAAATAAGACGATGATAGATTTTTATTCTTTAATTAAAGATACTAAAAATATTTCAATCAAGTTGAGTGAGATGATAACCAAAAATCCGAATAATAATCCGTGTGATTTCCCAATGAACCCTACTAAATATGAGAAGAATCCAGAAATTATTGATGTACTACCAGAAGCAATGCTTAAAGCTATTCCTTTATTCTTTTTGTATTTTTCCACAATTAATGCTTGAATAGTAGGATAGGTAGTTGCAAAAGCTGTTCCAGTTAATATGGTTCCAATTGAAGAAAGAAAAATATTTTTTCCAACAAATATTGTAAAAATTGAGAAAATTAGTGACAAGGTTACAATAATAATTAGCCACTTTTTATAACCATATTTTTCTGGCATATGTGATAATATTGTTCTTCCTAAGAATAACCCAAGCCACAAAAAGGAAGGATACAATGCAGCAGTAGAAATATTGAGTCTTCTTATTTCAAATAGAAACGTCGAAATCCAAGAAGAGAAGTTCATTTCATAACTGACATAAAAAGAAAGTGAAAGAGTTAAAATTATTAAGGTGAAATTAATTATACCCTTTTTTGAAACTTTCACTTCATTTAAATAATTTTTATGGATTGAGCTAATAAAATTTTTTATTTGAAATAGAAAAATTAAGGGAATTATATTAAAAAATATTCCAATTAAATAAGATAATTTCCAATAACTAGTATATTTTAATATTAAGGATGAAAAAATGGGGCTACTTAGAGCTCCGATGGCAAAGGCTGAATGTAGTAAATTTAGTGCTTTCCCCTTTTTTCTGTTACCTGATACACCGATGAGAAATGGTATTGAAATTTCCAGTCCACCACCTCCGAAGTTTATGAAAAAGATTCCAAAAACCATTAAAATATAGGAATTCATAACATACATTAAGATGTTACCAATTAAAAGAATCAATATTGCAATTAAGATTACTTTAAATGCATCGGTTTTTTCCAATAAGAAACCGTATAACAATGATGATAATAAGAATGCAATAGAACCAATTGAAAAAGCTAACCCTATCAATGAATGATCGATATTGTATGTTTTTTCGATAACAGGGATCAAGGTGCTTATGATTATTAACGAAAAACCAAAAATGAAAAAACTACTGAATCCAAATATTAATTCTGATTTTTTCACTTTTTCACCTCTCAAATGTTTTATCTTTTTTATATTTTAACATCATATTTCTTTTTAGTTATAGGTTATAATAAAGTTAGGAAAGTTTATAAGTGATAAAGAAGGTGTAAAAATGAAAGTTTGGGTTTTAGTAAACGACAAGTCAGAAGCTAAATATGGTTCAGAACATGGTTTTAGTGTATTTGTCAAATACGGTGATAAAAAAATCCTTTTTGATACAGGTCAAAGTAATTTATTTTTTGAAAATGCAAAAAAATTGGGGTTAAATCTTAGAAAATTAGATGCAGTTGTTATAAGCCATGGACACTATGATCATGGAAATGGATTGGAATATTTATTAAAAGAAACTGGGCCCAAACAAGTTTTTGTAGGAAGAGGTTTTTTTAATCACAGATACAGTGAAAAAAGGTATGTAGGACTTAGACATAATAGAGAATATTATGAAAAACTTGGAGGAGAATTTAGAGTTGTTGAAAAAGATTTTGAATTATTTAAAGGCATAAAGATCGTTACAGCTGCACCGATGATAACTTTTGAACAACCTGAAAAAAGATTTAGAATTGAAGATGAATTCAAAAAGTTAAAGCAAGATCTTTTTGAAGATGAATTGTATCTTTCAATTGGAACATCAGATGGTATTGTAGTTATTACAGGTTGTTCTCACAGAGGAATAGTAAACATAGTATCGCATTTATCTAAAAACGGTAAAATAAAAGCAGTTATTGGAGGATTTCATCTTTTAAATAAAACGGATAATGAACTTTATAAAATATCAAAATCGTTAAATACTTTTCACGTTGAAAGTATTTATCCATGTCATTGTACAGGAAGTAAGGCAATTAATATTTTAAAGAAAAACCTTAAAGCTAAAGTAGAGGAATGTCTTACGGGAAGTTTTTTAGAATTTGATGGAGGAAATTAATATGAAAAAATTTCTTGTATTAAGTGGTGGTGGTGCAAGGGGTGCCGCTCATGTTGGAGTTATACGTGCTCTTGAAGAAAGAGGATTTGTTCCAGATGCAATAGTTGGAGTAAGTATTGGAGCAGTTGTTGGTGCAGGATATGCTGTTTTAAAAGATTCAAAAAAACTTTGGGATTATTCTGAAAAAATTTATAAGAAAGCATTTAAATTTTTTCCAATTAGTTTTTCATTAAATAAAAAATTTAATCGCCCTTTTGCAAAGATAAGTTGTTATTATATGGCGAATAAGGTTTCTATTTTGTCTTCAAAATTATATTTTAAAATTTTTGAAAAAGCTTTTGGAAAACTTTCTTTTGAAGATTTAAAGATAAAATTTTATGCTATATCAAATGATTTGAAAAGTGGAAAAATAATTATTCATTCTTCTGGAAAGATTATTGAACCACTTAAAGCTTCAATGGCGATTCCAGGTATTTTTCCTCCAGTAGAATTTGAAGATAAAGTTTTAGTAGACGGTGGGACACTTAACAATTTACCAACAGATATTGCAAGAAAACTTGGAGCTGATTATGTAGTTGCGGTTGATTTGTCTGAAAATAATGGGGAAATGAAAATGCCTGAGACTTCAAATGATATACTTAATGTAATTAATCATATGTGTGAAGATAAAATTCTTTCATTTTTAAGAAAGGAAGCTGATTTTATTATTAGACCACCTGTTAATAATATTGGAACATTTGAGTTTAAACGTAGTTTGGAAATAATGGAAAAAGCATATGAATATACTAAAAAGATTGATCTTCCAAAGGAGATGTTGATGTGAGAATTCATGTTGGGGGATATGGTCTACAAGGTTTAGCAGCAATACCAGTTATTGAGAAATTTTTATCCAAAAAAGATAAAAATTTAGAGATAATTGCAAATGGTCTTGCTGGCTTTTATGCAATTTTATTTGAAAATTTTGGAAGTGAAAAAGCAAGAGAGAAAATAAATAGTTTTGTAAAAAAATTTGAAAGTACTTTTCGGGTTATAAATAGAGTACAAAAAGGAGAGGAGATTGATAAAAGGAAAGCTAGAAAAAAGAAAATAAAATACTGTGTTCTTTGGAGTACTTCTATAGCGATCCATGAACGGAAGGAAATTGAAGAGTTTTTGGGTGATTTAAATATAAATACTTGTGTTAAAGCAGAGGTAATAAATCTTGAAAAACAAACAGTAGAACTTTATGAGGGCTCTTCTTACAATGTTGCAAAAGCCTGCCTTGCTTTTCCAGGAGTTTTTCCACCTTTTAAAGGAAAATATGTTAATACGACATATCTTTCACAGATACCTGTTTCATTTATAGAAGATGGCGATATAGTAGTATTGAACTTTCGAGATTTACCTCAAATTAAATTTGAAAGTGCCAGCGAAATTCTTCTTCAGGCAATGGAATGTAGGATGATTGAATTTGCGAAAAGAGTGTTAAAGTCTAAAAATGTGGAAAAGATAGAAATATAATAGATTAACAAATGTTAGCACTTTTTGTCATACTGAATCTGTATGACGAAGAATCTTAGAATTTTTTTAATATTATCTTATAGTTTGGGGAATTTATAATATTAATAAAGGAATGAAAATCAAAGTATATTTTATTTTTGAGAAATGTTTAATTTTAAGAATAGAATTTCCCTAGTGAAAATAATTAAGAAATAAATTAGATTTGAAATACAAAGAACATTTTGTTACCGATGAAATAAGAAACGATTAGTGGTTGGATGTATTGGAAGGTGCGAGGAAAATATTAACTAATATTATATCAAGTGGTGGAATACCATATATAGCGATAATTGGACCTGTAGCTATGGCAATGGCATTAGGATAGTATTGGGTATACACAGCAAATTGGTATTTTATCATTGATAGGTAGATTATTATCTGTTTTGGATTTAACTGATAATGTTAGAAAGGTAAAAACAATTAGTGAAGATTATAAGTATTTAAGATATTCTGTTGAAGGAGAAGAAGAAAATAGTTCATTTATTATTTATTTTGCGTCTCACATTCCAATACAAAGTGTTAAAGAATTCGCCAAAAAAATAATTTAGATTCAAAAATTGTGTTAATAGAGCATAAATTTAGTAAAGGAAATATAGAATCTGGTGATTGGACAAAGATGGTTAAGGACTAATTAAGAGTTTTCACTGTACTTATAAAAAATGAAATACGGTTTGGAGACTAAAATTAGATAATGTTACTTTTTTAACAATCAAGTTATAGATTAAACTCTAATAAAGGATATTATTTAGTTCTGCCAGAACATGAATGTTTGAATTACCTACTTGAAATGAATAGAATAAGGTTGAGAATAGGTAGGAAAAACACATTATATAAAATAGACTTTTTATCATTAAAAAAAAGCTGCCAGAGAAGTTGGCAGCTTTTTAATTGATTTTTTCTATTTTACATCTGAGCTAATGCTTGTTCTGCAGCCAAAGTTAGAGGATAAATTGTTGGAGCAGCTGTTAATAATGGATGAGTACCTATTTGCATTGTGAATAAATCTTTTGCTGTTACTTCCTTTTGTATAGCCAAGCTTATAATATTTATAATTTCACCGACACTTTTGCCACCTACGATTTGTGCGCCTAACAGCAAACCACATTCTTTAGAAAAAATTAATTTTAAGATTATTTTTGATGCATCCTCAAACTTTCCAGGGTGTCTATCAACAACTTCAGCTCTTCCAACAACGATGTCAAATCCTTCGTTTTTAGCAACTTTTTCTGTTATTCCTGCTGCTGCAAATGCCTTTCCACCAATCATAGTAGAATATGCATTTAATGAACCTTTATTTGTTCTCAATAGTTTTAATTTATATAAATTTGAAGCAGCGATTCTAGCATCAAAAACGGCTGCTGAAGCTAACATTAATCTTGAGGGTTTTCCTGTGAAATAATCTTTGTGTTGGACGCAATCGCCTGCTGCATATACATCTTCTACGGAAGTTCTCATATAGTCGTCAGTTTCTATAAATCCTAACTCAGTGATTTTTATTCCCATCTTTTTAGCTAATTCTGTATTTGGTTTGTAACCAGTAGCTATTATTACCACATCGGCTGGTAACTCTTCGCCATTTTCTAAAATAACTTTTTCAACTTTTCCATTTCCAAAAATTTCTTTTACTTTACTACAGAGAAGAACTTTAACGTTGTCACTTTCAATTTCTTTCTTTGCGATTTCCCCAAATTCTTTATCAAAAGAGGCTGGTAATAGATGATCTTCCAGTTCAATTAAAGTAACATTTTTTCCTGATTTTTTAATTTCATCTGCTACTTCCACACCAATAAATCCTCCACCTATTATTACAACATCTTTCGCATCTTTAATTTTTTCGTGAACTTTTTTCAAATATTTATAATTTTTTGGAATGGTCATTACATTTTCTAGGTCATGCCCTGGTATTGGTATAACACGTGGTGTTGAACCTGTAGCTATAACTAATTTGTCATACTCAAATTCTTCACCATTTTTTGTGAAAATTTTCTTTTTTTCAGTATTTCCATCGATCACTTCATCAATTAATAAATCAATGTTGTTGGCCTTAAACTTTTCTTCAATTCCCATAAAATCGTTTTCAACACTACCTAGTGTGTTAAATATGTAAGGAATACCACATGGGACCAATTCTTTGTCTAATTTTTTTATAACCAAAATTTTTTTGTCTTTATATAGTTTTCTTGAAGTCATTGCGGCTATTAAACCAGCAGCACTTCCACCAATCACAATAATATCGTACTTCATGTTTTCACCTCCACATTGTAAGTTAAAAAATTCACTTTAAGTTTATCGAGTAATAACCAATCAAATTATATCACAATAGTCTATATATGTAAATAGCATATAATATAAGTGCTTTTATTAAATATTAATGTCCGAATAATTTAATGAAAGCTTAAAATGAATAAGTTAAATTATTCACTATTTTGTTGTTTGATATTATACTTTTTATCAAATTTAAGATTTAAATATGATAAACTAATGTCAAGTAGGGTAATATTTGAAGGGGGTATTATATGCCATTAGGTTTGAAATATTATCATACATGTATAAATTGTGAGGGTGTTAATACAGACAATAGAAATTTAAAAGGGTTACCTTGCGAAAAATGTTTGCCAAAAGTGCCAAAAGATTTTGAAAAAACTTTGAAATTGAATGGTAAACTTCAAAAATTAAGTACTTATATTAAATTTCAAAAGAGTTTTGAAGATTTTAAAAAATTTTTTGGAGAAAAAGTGGGTAGTACCTTGAATGGTTATCAAAGAATATGGGCAAGAAGAGTAATTAATTTAAAAAGCTTTACAATGGTTGCTCCTACAGGGGTTGGGAAAACAACTTTTGGAATTACAATTTCTCTCTGGCTATCAAAACAAAAAAAGAAGTCTATACTTATACTTCCTACAATTTCTTTGGTCAAACAGGTTGTTGATAAATTGAAAAGGTTTGAAAGTAATGTAAGATTGTTATTTTATTTGTCAAATATGAAAAAAGATGACAAAAAAATGTTTGAAAAATGTTTCGAAGAAGATGATTATGATATTCTGGTAGTATCAACTCAATTTATTTCGAAAAGACGTGAAAGTTTGAAAGATAAATATTTTGATTTTGTATTTGTTGATGATGTAGATTCCGTGTTGAAATCATCAAAAAATATTGAAACTATAATTTCTCTTACCGGTGTTTCTGAAGAAATATTAAAAGAAACTATTGAAAAAATTAAAAAGGGTGAAAAACCCGTTTTTGGTAATACTCCGCATGGAATTTTAGTTATTTCTTCAGCTACTGCAAAACCTAAAGGGTTAAAACCACTTTTATTTAGATATATTTTTAATTTTAATTTGGGAAGAGCAACTTATCTTTCAAGAAACATAACACATGTAAGGATTAAGGAAAAGAATTTAAAACAGTTGATTGATATATTAAAGATTTTAAAAGATGGAATTGTAATCTATGTTTCAAACGAAGAAGAAGGAAAATACTTAGAAGGTAAACTTAAAGAAAAGGGTTTTAAAATTGGGACAAGTTGGGAGAAATTTGATGAAAATTTTGAGAGGTTCAGAAATAAAGATTTGAATATATTGATTGGTATTTCTTCATATTATGGTAAATTAGTTCGAGGAATTGATTTACCTGAAAGGATAAAATTCTCAATCTTTTGGGGGCTCCCAAAGTTTAAATTGAAAGATGAAGATTTAATAATACCTGATTTTTATACATATGTGCAAGCTACTGGAAGAACATCAAGGCTTTTAAAAGGTAATTTGGTAAAAGGTTTAAGTATAGTTTTTGAAGAAAATGATGATCTGTATGAAAAGTTATTATCAAGATTAGTTTGGTTCTCCGATGAGGAATTTTTTGATTTTAATGAAATTGATCTAGATAAATTAATAAAAGAAGTAGAAGAATCAAGAATGCTTGTTTTAGATACAATACCAGAAAGTAAATCAAGATTAATAGTGGTAGAATCCCCTACAAAAGCTGAAACAATTGCAAAGTTTTTTGGGATATCATCGGTAAGGCAAATGAACGGTTTATTTGCCTTTGAAACTGTTACAAAGGATGGACTTGTAATTTTGACTGCAACTCGTGGGCATACTTTTGATCTTGTAACGAGAAATGGTTACCATGGTATTGAAATAAAGAATGAAAAATTTGTTCCAGTCTATAATACTTTAAAACGATGTAAAAATTGTGGATATCAATTTGTCGATGATACTGAGACATGTCCAAAATGTGATTCAAGAGAGATAGATAATAAAGTAGAAATAATAAAAAGTTTGAGGGAACTTGCAATGGAGGTTGATGAAATACTAATTGCTTCAGATCCGGATGTAGAAGGTGAAAAGATTGCGTACGATGTAGTCCAGTTTCTTTATCCGGTAAATAGGAATATTAAAAGAATGGAAATGCATGAAATAACAAGGACAGGTTTTAGAAATGGCTTGGAAGAACCAAGAAAATTGAGAGAAGATTTGGTTAAATCCCAGGTAGTGAGAAGAGTTGGAGATAGATGGATCGGTTTTGAACTAAGTCAAAAATTACAAAAACATTTTAAAAAGTTGCTTTCGGCAGGGAGAGTTCAAAGTACAGTATTAGGTTGGATCATAAAAAGAGAAGAAGATTACAAAAAGAATGTAAAAACGTTTACACTTTTCTCATTTAATAATGGATTAAAAATTGAACTTGAAGGTAAACAAAAAGATGTAAAAATAAGTATTATTGAAACATTTGAAGATACTATTAATCCTTTACCACCTTTCAATACGTCAACAATTCTTTCAGAAATTTCAAAAAAATATAGATTATCTGTTAATTATATTATGGAAATTCTGCAAGAACTTTTTGAGAAAGGGTTTATTACTTACCATAGGACGGACTCTATTAGAGTTTCTTTAAATGGTCAAAAAATTGCAGAAAAATATCTCAAATCAAAGAAAATGGAAAATATTTTTAAAGCTCGAAGTTGGAGTGATGAGGGTGCTCATGAAGCTATAAGGCCTGTAAAACCTATTGATCCTGAAGAGTTAAAGGAAATGATGGAAGAGAGGTTGATAACGATTAGCAAAAAACATCTTTTGATTTATAAAGAGATTTTTAATAGATTTTTAGCAAGTCAATCTAGGGAAGTTAAAGTAAAAAAAGCAAAATTGCTTATTGAAACTGAAACTGTAAAAAAAGAAGAAGAAATTGTAACTGAAATTTTAGAAAGTGGTTGGAACATTTTTCAACCAATTAAGGTCATATCAAAAATGGAAGAAGCAAAAGTTGTTGAAAAACGAACTTTCAAAAAGCATACAGTTTCGTTATTTACACAATCAACTTTAATAGAAGAGATGAAGTCAAGAAATATAGGAAGGCCTTCAACATATGCGAAGATAATTTCTGTACTGTTTGAGAGAAAATACATAATTGAAGATAAATTTAATAGAATTTTACCAACAAACTTGGGAAAAATGGTATTCGAATATCTTAGTAAAAATTATCAAAAGTTTATAACAGAAGAGACAACAAGAAATTTGGAATTAATAATGGATGAGGTAGAAAGAGGAGAAAGAGAATACCAAATGGTTCTGAAAGAAATGTACGAAGAGATAAGGGGGGGTGGTTATGAATAAGATAAAAACAGGGATTGAGGGATTAGATGAGATTTTATATGGGGGAATTCCGGAAAAAAATGTTGTCTTGTTAAGTGGAGGGCCAGGAACTGGGAAATCGATATTTTCACAACAGTTTTTGTGGTATGGGTTGCAAAATGGTGAATCAGGAATTTACGTTGCCTTAGAAGAGCATCCCATACAAGTAAGACAAAATATGAAACAGTTTGGATGGGATATTAAGCCTTTTGAGGAGCAAGGATTATTTGCTATGGTTGATGCTTTTACAGCTGGAGTTGGAAAATCAAAAGAATTTGAAAAGTATATAGTCATGGATTTAACAGATTTAAGGGATTTTATAGATGTTTTGAGACAAGCAATTAAAGATATTGATGCCAAGCGAGTGGTTATAGATTCAGTAACCACATTGTATTTAAATAAACCAGCTTTTGCTAGGAATATTATATTACAACTTAAAAGAGTTCTGGCGGGGTTGGGTTGTACTTCCTTATTAGTTAGTCAAATAAGCGTTGATGAGCGAGGATTTGGGGGGCCTGGTGTTGAACATGGAGTTGATGGAATTATTAGATTAGATTTAGATGAAATTCAAGGTGAATTAAAAAGGACTTTAATAATTTGGAAAATGAGAGGGACGAAGCATTCATTGAAAAGACACTCATTTGAAATTACAGAGAATGGAATATTAATAACTAATGGTAGGGAGGTGGTAGGATGATACCACTAAATCCCATTGGTAGACAAGAAATTCATAAATTGGAAAGTATTCTTTTATTTACTACACTTTTTCGAAAGGAAGTTTTAGCATTAATTAAGGATCCTTCGGAGAGGCTCACATGGGTGGATAGCCTTGCTGTTGCTTCAGGAGCTATTGCAAGAGAAAAAGCTGGAATGAGAATTACGGAAATTGCTGAAGAGCTTGGGAGAACTGAGCAAACAATACGAAAGCATTTAAAGGGAGAAAGCAAAGCAGGACAGCTTGTAAAAGAAACGTATGATTTAATTAAAAGTGGAAAGATTAATGATATTCAAGTTGACTTTAGCATGCTTATAGAGGAAAACAACAAACTTAAAGAAGAAAATATTAGATTAAAGAATTTACTTAAAGAAATTTATAATAAAATTGATGAGATATTGGACTGAAACTGCGGGGGTTGAAACCCCGCAGTTATTTTTATACGCATACTTATGCATACTTATGCATAAAAAAGCATAAATAAGTATAAGATGCATAAAATTACTTAATTTCTAAAAAAATTGGTTGATATTTTTAAATTTTTTGGTTATACTTTTTATGGCAAACAATATATTAAAGAATTAGGAGGTGTGTTCATGGCCAAAAAAAGAGTAATTATTATGGGAGCAGCAGGACGCGATTTTCATAATTTCAACACATATTTTAGAGATAATCCTGATTATGAGGTTGTAGCATTTACTGCTACACAAATCCCAGATATTGAAGGAAGGGTTTACCCAGCAGAACTTGCTGGAAAATTATATCCAAATGGTATACCAATTGAACCTGAAGAAAAGCTTGTTGAGCTTATTAAAAAACATAACGTTGATGAAGTTATCTTAGCATACAGTGACCTTCCACATCAATATGTTATGGAAAAAGCAGAAACGGTTCTTGCTGCTGGAGCAGATTTTAAATTGATGGGTCCAAACAATACGATGATAGAATCAACAAAACCAGTTATTTCTATTTGTGCAATTAGAACAGGCTGTGGAAAGAGTCAAACTACAAGAAGGGTTTTGGATATATTAAGAGGATTAGGAAAAAAAGTTATTTCTATTAGACATCCAATGCCATATGGTGACCTTGTAGCTCAAAAAGTTCAGAGATTTGCAGATTATTCAGATCTTGATAAACATAAATGTACAATTGAAGAAAGAGAAGAATATGAACCACATATCGATAGAAATAGTGTAATTTATGCTGGTGTTGATTACGAAGCAATTTTAAGAGCAGCTGAAGCTGAAGATCCCGATATTATTCTTTGGGATGGTGGAAATAACGACTTTCCGTTCTACAAAACCGATCTCTTGATTACAGTTGTAGATCCTCACAGGGCAGGCCATGAAATTTCATATTATCCTGGTATGGCAAATCTTCTCATGGCTGACGTTATTGTTATCAACAAAGAAGAAACTGCAAATATCGAAGGTATTGAGCTTGTAAGAAAAAATATTGAAAAGTGGAATCCAAATGCTTTAGTGGTTGATGCAGCTTCACCAATATTTGTTGAAGATCCAGAAGCGATTAAGGGAAAAAGAGTGTTAGTAGTTGAAGATGGTCCAACTCTAACCCATGGAGAAATGAGATACGGTGCCGGATATGTTGCAGCAAAGAAATTTGGAGCTGCAGAAATTATTGATCCAAGGCCATTTGCTGTAGGTTCTATTATTGAGACATATAAGAAATATTCTCACTTGGATAGTATCCTCCCAGCAATGGGATATGGCGAAAAACAAATGAAAGAATTGGAAGAAACAATTAACAGATCAGATGCTGATCTAGTAATTATTGGTACACCAATAGATTTAAGAAGAGTAGCTAAATTAAATAAACCAGCAGTAAGAATTACGTATGAACTTCAAGAAATAGGAAAACCAAATCTTGAAGATATAATAAAGGAATTTTTGAGTAAAAAAGGTTTGCTTTAAAATAAATTAGCGGGGATTGTTCCCCGCTAACTTTTAAGCAGGAGGGGTAAAAATGGGAATGAATTTAAAGGGAAGGTCTCTACTTACATTATTAGATTACACTCCCGATGAAATTAATTATTTGCTTGGATTAGCAAAGACATGTAAAGCTGATAGTAGAGCTGGTATTGTGCATCAAAGGTTTAAAGGAAAAACTCTTGCGATGATTTTTGAGAAAAGATCTACAAGAACAAGAGTTGCATTTGAAACTGCTTTTGGCGAAGAAGGAGGCCATCCACTCTTCTTATCTACCCAAGATATTCAACTTGGTGCAAAAGAATCAATAGAAGATACAGCTAGAGTTTTAGGTAGAATGGTTGATGCAATTATGTTTAGAGGTTTTAAACAAGAAACTGTCGAAATATTGGCCAAGTATTCAGGTGTGCCTGTTTATAATGCATTAACTGATTTGTATCACCCAACGCAGGTTTTAGCTGACCTTATGACTATTGAAGAAAATTTCGGAAAATTACGAGGAATAAAAATGGTATTTATGGGTGATGGAAGAAATAATATGGCAAATTCATTGATGATTGGTTCAGCAAAGATGGGACTTCATTACGTAATTTGTTCCCCTGAGGAATTAAGGCCAAATGAAGAGCTGGTAAAAAAATGTTTAGAAATAGCAAAAGATACAGGTGCAAAAATCGAGTTTACAGATAATGTTGATGAAGCAGTAAAAGGTGCAGATGTTATATATACAGATGTTTGGGCTTCAATGGGTGAAGAAAGCAAAGCAGAAGAGAGAAGAAAATTGTTGATGCCTTATCAAGTCAATGAAAAGGTAATGGAAAAAACTGGAAAATCAGAAACGATTTTTATGCATTGTTTGCCAGCGGTAAAAGGTGAAGAGGTTACATTTGATGTAATTGAAGGAAATCAAAGTAAAGTTTGGGACGAAGCTGAAAATAGGAAACATACTATTAAAGCTTTAATGCTTGCAACAATATAACTAGAATTCTTGAATTATAGAAAAGTATAATAAAGGCCCTCTACAAAAGAGGGCCTTTATTATCTTCAAATAAATTAAAATATCTTTTCCCATTTATCTTCTTCACTTATGTGGAAAAATTTTATTCCTACTTTTTCGCATGATTTATCATATTCTGTATCTCCAATCATTACACATTCATTAGGAGAGATATTCAATTCTTCCATGATTTCTTTGAAAAATAATGGATTTGGTTTAGCAAAATGTGAATTTTCCATGTGAGCTATGTAGGTAAAGTTTTCAGGTTTAAGACCAACAAATCTTATCCTTTTTAATGTGGCAATTTCAGGGAATAAAGGGTTGGAAGCAAATATTAATTTTTTATTTGTTGTTTTAATCTTTTCAACAAGTTTTTTATTGGGTTTCATTACTTTTCCTACTTTATCGAATTCGTTTTCGTAAAAATCAAAGAAAAGGTTATACCAAAACTCCCTGTCGTATTTGTCTTTTGAAACAATAACTTCTAGGAAACTATCGAATAAAAACTTTTCAGGATTTTGATTTTTTAGAATTTCTTCGATAGAACTCATTACCATTTTATAAATATATTCAATAGGTAATTGAGATTTTTTACTCAATTCTAGAAAGTATAATTTCATAAAATCTTGCTCAGGTGTTTCGACGATTGTTCCGTCGTAATCAAGAAATATATACATGATAATTCCTCCCCTCAAAATTTATCATAATTTAAAATTTTTTCTAACTTTTTTCTACTTAACTTTTTTTTGTTTTCATTTGGATAACCAATGGGAAGTATAACTTCAAGATTGTAAAGAGTTGGAGCATTAACAATTTTTGAAATTTCTTTGGGGTTGGGTGGAGTATAAGTTACTGTCGAAAGATTTTTTTCTTCAAGTGCAAGTAACATGTATCCTATTGATAACCATGTCGATTCTTTTGAAAATGGGAATCGTTTATCTGAAAAAACCAAAATGAGATATGGGGCATTAGATAAAAATTCTTTTTTCCAGTTAATATTATGATTTAATAAAAAATTTTTTAATTTCCCCTTTGAGTTTTCATAAAATGTTTTTTCAGCTTTTTCAGCAATTTCTCTAATTTTATCTTTTATCTTTTGATTGGTAATTAGTAGAAAATGCCATGGTTGGGAATTCATTCCTGACGGAGCTTCTTTTGCAGTTGATATTGCATATAAAATATCATTTAACGGTGGAATATTGTTATTGAATTTTCTTATAGTTCTTCGCCTTTTAGCAAATTCAAAAATCATTGTTGTTACCTCCCTAATAAAAATTCATTAATGATTATATCATAGAAGATTAAATTTTATTAAATATATAGTATAATATTTTAGGAAAGGGGTGATAATATCTTAGAAAAATTGCTGTATAAACTTACTGATATTGTTGTAGTGAAAAATGAAAAAGGTGTCGAAATTGTTTATAGTAAATATGCAAAAATAGAATCAGAAAAAATATTTAAATTATTTTTTGTTGAAAATAAGAAAGCATTGCGTGAAAATGATGAAGGACAATTTGAATTTGATTATAACGGGAGAGTTTTTAAGGTTGTTTATGTAAAATTAAAGAATGGAAATATGATGTTTTCATTTCAGGAAATATCTAAATTTAAAGAATTTGAATTTTACAGAAATGTTTTGGAATTTATAAAAGTGGTGCAAGAAGGATATTTGGAAAAGTTATTTTCCGGAAAATTTACTAGAAAAGATTGGAAATTTTTATTAAAAAATTTTGTAAAAAGTTTCCCAAATGTTGATTCTGCCAGTTTAATATTAAAGGATAAAGATGGGTATTTTAGATACATAGCCGCTTATAATCATGATATGAGAGGATTGAAAGCTTTGAAATTAAGAAAGGAAGATTTTGTTCCAGAAAGATTTGAAAAAGTAACTGTAATAAAACTTGACGAAATTGTTGAAGAATTTCATTTTTCTACTAAAAGAAGGGAAAAAATTGCTGAAAAACTTACGAAATTTGGTAATTTAACAAGGATAAAATCACTAATATCAATTCCAATATTTGTTGATAATGAATGTATAGGATTTTTAGTAGCAGATAGTTGGGAAAGAGAAGATGCATTTGATAGAAAAGTTTTTGAATTTATTGCAGGTATAGTTTCAAATATTTTGTCGGATGTTTTTCAAAAAACCGATATATATGAAAAAAGTTTTGTTTAAATAATAATATATTAAAATATTAAGATGTTTGGGATGTTAACGGGAGGGAAATTTATGAAGAAATTTTTTGTTGTATTATTACTATTAACATTTTTTCTTTTAGTATTTTCCAATTGGCAAGACAAAGTTATTTATTTCATAATGATAGATCGCTTTAACGATGGTAATCCTACGAACAATGATCAGGGATATAAGGAATATAATCCTAAAGATGGGGCAAAATTCAGTGGCGGAGATTTAGAGGGAATAATCCAAAAAATTGATTATATAAAAGGTTTAGGAGTTGATGGAATATGGATAACTCCGCCAGTTGCAAATCAATGGTGGGATCCATGGGTTAATTATGGGGGATACCATGGATATTGGGCAAGAAATTTTAAACAAGTTGATGAACATTTTGGAACTTTAGAAGATTATAAAATGTTAGCAAAAGTTTTACATGAGAATGGAATGGCGTTAATCCAAGATATTGTTGTCAATCATGTTGGAAATTACTTTAGGTTTAGAAATGGTAAATTTGAATTAAATAGAAATAGTATTCCAACAAGTGCACCTACTCAGTACCCGTTCAATTTAAATAATTTTGATGATCCAGAGCAAAAAAATATGAATATATATCATTGGACCGAAGATATTAAAGATTATAAAGATCCAAAACAAAGATTAAACAATCAACTTTCAGGTTTAGATGATTTAAATACTGAAAATCCAATTGTTCGAAAAGCGTTAAAAGATTCATATAAATATTGGATAAAAGAAGTTGGAGTGGACGGTTTTAGAGTTGATACTGCAATGTATGTGCCTAAAGATTTTTGGAGGGATTTCTTTTTAAGTGAGAATGGAATATATTCTGTGAAAGACAATTTCATATCATTTGGAGAAGTATGGCTTACTTCCAAGCCTCTTAACAATGATGCTGAAAAAGAAATAAGTTCATATTTCGATAATGGTTTTAATGCTATGCTTGACTTTCCATTGAATGAAGAAATAAAACGTGTAATCAAAGGTGGGCAACCTACAAAATATCTAGCATACAGGTTAGAAAAGAGAAACGAACTTTTAAACAAGGGTCTTTTAGTTACATTTATTGATAACCATGATATGGAAAGATTTTTAAATGGAACACAACCGGTCGTTTTAGAACAAGCCTTGTTATTTTTGATGACAATTCCAGGTATGCCCGTTATTTATTACGGTACCGAGCAGTATTTTACTGAGACAAGAGCTTCAATGTTTAAAAATGGATGGGGTTCGAAAAATATAGATCATTTTAATCAAGAAAGTGATATTTATAAGTTCTTAAAGAAAGCTATTGCTTTTAGAAAACAAAATCCTGCAACAAGATATGGAAAGGTTAAACCTATTTATTCAGAGAAAACTTCGGGTATTTTGATATATTTGTTGGAAAGTGAAGAACAAAAATTATTGGTTGTTATGAATACTGCAAATGAAAAAAAGATTGCAAATGTGAAGACCGATTTAGAAGAAGGTACAATTTTAAAACCTATTTACAACTTTAGAGGTCAGTCGTATAACATTACCATAAAAAATGGAGGACAGCTATCAATAATAGTACCTGAAAGGAGTCTAGTTGTATATGAAATTTCGAATGAAAAAGCGGAAGTTAAAGATGTTAATTTTGATTTTACTGTAAATCTTGAGAACAATATGGTTATAAAAGATGAGTTTGTAGTAGAAGGTAAAACAAATGCAAAAATCGTTTATATTTATATTGATGGAAAATATAATTCCAAAAAGAAAATAGAAGTTGAGGATGGAAAGTTTTCCTTTTTAATTGATCCATACAAATTTGATCCTGGAGAACATAAAATTCTTTTTAAATTGAGAGGAAAAAGTATAAAAGAAATTAAGTATCTTGAAGAAATGAATTTTTACATTGATATTCAAAAGAAAGAATTAACTTTTGCACTTGATCCAGTTAATGATGATAAAGGCCCATTTGGAAGATATCTATATCCAACGGATCCTTCTTTTAAAAGGCAAATGGATATTGTTGGCGCTAAAGTTGAAAAGATTGGTTCTACTTTAATATTGTACATAAAGCCAAGGAATCTAACGACAAGTTGGAATCCACCTAATGGTTTTGATCATGTGACATACCAAATTTTTATCGATGTTCCCACGAAAAAAGGTGCAAGGGTCCTCCCATTCCAAAATTATGAAATAGAAGACTGGGATTATGAAATATTTGTTACAGGATGGTCTTCAGCCATGTATTCAGCAGAAGGCGCAAGTGCAAAAAAATTTGGAAATCAAATTTTATCTCCAGATGTCTCTGTGGACAATGGATGGGTAAAAATAATAATTAAGGGATATGCTTTTGATAATCCTGAAAGTTTTAATAATTGGAAAATTTACATAACTTCATGGGACTATGATGGGGTTGAAGCAAGATTTAGACCAATTTATAAAGAACCAAAAGCTTATGTTATAGGCGGTGGTAAAGAGACTGATCCTTATATAATGGATGATATAACCTTAATTCTAAAAGATGAATAAACTATACGGGAGTGATAGAATGGAATTTTTTGACAAAGAATCAACAAATTCAAAAATGGATACTCATAATAAAGTGATCATAAATATTAATAATGGGAAAAAGAAATTAATAGTTAGCCCTGGAAACTCCCTACTATTTACTTTGGCTTCACAAGGAATCTTTGTTCCATCAGTGTGTGGAGGTAGAGGAATTTGTGGAGCTTGCAAAGTCAAAGTGAACACTGATGTTGGAGATTATCTTCCTAAGGAACTTTCACATATGTCAAAAGATGAAATTGAAGACAACGTAAGGCTTGCATGTCAGGTAACTGTAGAGAGAGATATAGAAATAATTCTTCCTGAAAAATTATTTAGTGTAAATAAATATTTTGGTAGGGTAGTTTCAATAAGAGATGTTACCCATGATATCAAAGAATTGAAGATACAGTTTTCTGAAGAATTTAATTTTAAGGCTGGTCAGTATGTTCAGATAGTAATTCCACCATATGGTCAAATTAAACAATCTACCCAAAGAGCATATTCTATAGCTTCTTTGCCAAGCAAAAAACATGAAATAGAACTGTTGATACGTTTAGTTCCTGATGGAATTGCTACAACTTATATACACAACTACTTAAAAGAGGGAGATAAATTGGAAATCATAGGTCCATTAGGTGATTTTTATTTAAGAGATACTAATGTAGATGTAATTTGTGTTGCCGGTGGATCGGGGATGGCACCTATAAAGTCTATTATATTGGATATGTTGGAAAAAGGGCTGACACATAGACATGTGTGGTACTTTTTTGGAGCTCGTACTGAAAAAGATCTGTTTTACGTTGACTTATTTAGAGATATTGAGAAAAAATGGGAAAAATTTCATTTTATTCCGGTTATTTCTGAACCAGAAAATCCTGAACTTTGGAATGGCGAAATTGGTTTAGTTACTGATGTTATGGTAAAATATTTGGAAAGGGTAATTGATAAAGGAACTTCCAAAGAAGCGTACTTATGCGGTAGTCCGGGGATGATAAATGCATGTGAAAAATTGCTTAAAGAGCATGGGATTGATAAAGTATATTATGATAAATTTGCTTAAGGGGTTGGTGATATGGAATTAACACCTGAGATAATTAAGATTCAAGAAAATATGAAACCAGGAGTTATAACAGCTGAAGGGTTTTTAGGGAATGATAGTAGGAATATTGTGGAAATAATAAGAGATGATGAACGTGAGATGACAAAGCTTGGATTGAATTTTGAGGTTGTTGCTAAAAAAATGAGAGAATTGCTAAATAATGGTAAAAAAGGTTTTGAATTACCTGTGAGATTTGGAAAATTTGAAGTTATAGTATATGAAGCTAGGGGTTTTTTACCATGCCCATTTCAGGATGGGATTTTTAGAAAAGTAATAGCAGTTGTGACTAATTCTGAAATAAATAAATCTATGACGTTTAGTGAACTGTCTGTTCATCTTTTGGAAGTGCATCATTTTCTACAAGGAAAAGGGTCGAAATTTAGACTAGAGCCGATGGAGATTAAGGAAATTCTTTTTGGAGGTGAGGCTTTTGATTGATAAGAAAGCCCCAAATTTTTGTTTGCCGGATAAAGATGGAAATATGACTTGTTTGAACGATTTTAAGGGTCAGTGGATTGTTTTATATTTTTATCCAAAGGATAACACGCCAGGATGTACGAGGGAAGCATTGGATTTTAGTCAATATAGAGAAGATTTTGATAAAGAAAATGCGGTAATCATTGGAATTAGCAAGGATTCATCAATGAAGCATAAGAAATTTATTGAAAAATATAAGTTAAATATCATCTTACTAAGTGATGAAGAGCATAAAGTTCATGAGTTGTACGGAGCATGGGGGAAGAAGAAAAATTATGGTAAAGAATATTATGGGACAATAAGGACAACATTTTTAATTGATCCTGAAGGGAAGATTAGACATGTTTGGAGAAAAGTAAAAGTTAATGGTCATGTGAAACAAGTCTTAGAGAAATTAAAAGAATTAAAGGGAGGGATAATTATGGAGGATAAAGTAAAACTTGTTTTGGATGTGTTGAAAAATGAAGGTAAAGAAATGAGGCCAGGTGAAATTGCTAAAAAAGCTGGACTTGATTCAAAGGAAGTTTCGAAGATAATTAAAAAGTTAAAAGAAGAAGGAAAAGTTGAAAGTCCAAAACGCTGTTATTATAAAGCAAAATAACAGCTGTTTTTGTTAGTTGTTTTTCTAGGGGTGGTAGCAATTAAAAATGTTGGAGAATTAATTGAAGAAATAAAGAGAATTTACAGTAATGCTAAAGAAGAAGTTGAAAAAAGATGGGCGGAATTTGAGAATTTGGGTAAAAATGGTACAGAAGAAGAGTTATTTATTGAACTATCTTTCTGTATTTTGACAGCTAATTGGACAGCTAAAGATGGGATAAAAGCTCAGAAAGAAATAAAAGATGGTTTTTTAACTTTAAATTTAGAGGAACTTGAAAATGCTTTGCGAAAAGTTGGGCACAGGTTTCCCAAAGCAAGGTCAAAGTACATATATGAAAATAGATGGATTTTAGGAAAATTAAAAGAGATTGTTTCTAATGATACTAATGATGCACGTGTATTTTTAGTAAATAATATTAAAGGAATTGGTTGGAAAGAATCTTCTCATTTTTTAAGGAATGTCGGAAAATGTGACGTAGCAATTCTTGATAAGCATGTTTTGCGTTTACTGAAGAAATATGATTTAATTAAGGAAATACCAAAAAGTTGGAATAAAAATAGGTATTTAAGTATTGAAAAAATTTTTAAACAAGTGGCACAAGAATTTGGAGAGTGTCCAGGTAAGTTTGATTTGTATCTTTGGTATTATTTGAAAGGAGTTGTAGAAAAATAAACAGGAGGGTGATTTAGTTGAGTACAATTACTCAGAAGTTGTTTAATGAAGCACTGAAATATGTTAATGGAACTACTTTAGAAGATTTCGTAATTGGCGTGGGGCTTACAGCAGTAAAGCTAAGTGACGGGAGAGCAGGTGTTAGTTATACAAATAAAGGTGATACATTAGGAAGATGTGAAGAATTTTATAAATGCACTGGTGATACTGGTAATCCTCAAAGTAAAGTAAAAATTGGAATGAAAACTGAAGAATTGTTAAAAATAGGTTTATTTTCAGCTGATCCATTGTTAAGGTCAGTTGCATATGCAGCTTTGAATGCAACTTTTTCAGTTCCTGAAATTAAAAAAATGTATAAAAAAGGAGATATTAGTAAATTTTTAGGAGTAAGTTTTGAAGATATAGTGGGAATGATAGGTGAAATAACTCCTTTGATTAATTTATGGAAACCATTAGTTTGGGATATTTTAATTTTTGATAGAAATAGAAAAAATGAAGAAGTTTTCCCTGATTGGGCTGTTGTAGATTTCTTACCCAAATGTACTGTGGTGGTTATTACAGGTTCAGCAGTAACTAATGGTTCGATAGATTGGGTATTAAAGTATGTAAATACTGAAAGAATAGCAATTATAGGACCTTCCACACCATTAACTCCCAATGTGTTTAATGTAAAAATTCTCGCAGGTGTAGAAGTTGTAGACCCCGATAAATTATTCGATTTGGTTTCTAAAGGTGCTGGGACTAAAAAAATAATTGCAGAAAAAGCTGTTGAGAAAGTTGTATTAATAAAAGAATAAAGCCTCATACGAGGCTTTATTCTTTTATGGGTAATGGTTGAACAGGACCAAAATTATTTAAAGGCCAAATTCTTAGAATTGGTCTTCCAATCACCGCATCTTTAGGAACAAATCCAAAGTATCGACTATCCAGGCTCTCTGAAGAGTTGTCCCCCATAAAGAAATAAAAACCTTTGGGAATTTTTACATAAACTTGTCCATTTTCAACCCATATGTAGTCATCAAACTTTATATTGTTAGGTTTAATATATTTGTCTACGTATTCATAATATGGGATACCATATGGAACTGGATCCATACCACCAACTATGCTAAATATAATATTTGCAAGTTCTGAACCTTCTTTTAATGCTATTGCATACAAATAGTTTCTGTATTTTTGTTCATTATCTCTTAATCTACTAGCTTCATCGAGATATTTCCATAAGTTTGGATATTTGAATACACCATCAGGTTCATAATTTACATTTTTAAGATTTTCAGGGATATTTCCATTAACAAAGAGTTTCCATTTTCCATTAACTTTTTTTAATGTAAGAACGTCACCTTCTTTACCAACAAGCCTTTTTACGTATTTTACGTGTCCCTTGAATTCGCTTGGAGAAAATATGTCCATCATTTTATCGAATGTTCTTAACATTTTTTCAGCTCTTTCATCGCGGAAAGGTGTCCAGAAAACTACGATTTCTCCAATTTCTGGTTCTCTAGCTTGATAAGTAATTTTTTCAATGAAAAGACGGTCCCCAATGTTTATAGTTGGGATCATTGAACCTGTGGGGACCATCATAGTTTCGAAAACAAAAAGCCTGATAATAGTTGCTGCAACAATTGCATATAAAAGGGTAATTGTAATTTCTTTAAAAATTTGTGAGGGAGTTTTTTTCATAAAAATTACCTTCTCTCTTTAATTTTCACCTTTCCGCGAATGTTTCTAAGGTAATAAAGTTTGGCTCTTCTTACTTTTCCTCTTCTTACAATTTCAATTTTTTGAATTACAGGAGCATATAATGGGAAAATTCTTTCTACGCCAATACCATTTGCGCCAATTTTTCTCACGGTAAATGTTTTATTGACACCTGAACCTCTTTTGGAGATTACAATGCCTTCAAATGCTTGAGTTCTTTCTTTGTTTCCTTCTTTAAATTTCACATATACTCTTACAGTATCGCCAGGTCTAAAATCTGGAACTTCTTTAATTTGATCCTTTTCAATAATTCTTATAAGATTATCCATACTCATGAAAAATCCCTCCTTTATATATTTTCTCCTATTAATCTATCAAGAATTATAGCAACTGCTGCTCTTACTGATAAATGGTTAAAATCACTTTTTCCTCTAACAGGTTCAAGAGCATAGTCGCATTGGTTTAATATTTCATCGGGCATTCCCCAACCAGTTCCAAATAAAATTAAGACAGGTTTTTTTGTTTCCAAAATTATTTGTTGACCTTCCTTGAAAGTTATTGTGTTTTCTCTCCACTTCGCTGACGTAAACATGATAATAGGTGCTTCATTTTCGATTGTTTTAATTTCGTCAATTACATCTTCATAATATGATTTTAAAGAAACTAACGAAAGAGCTTCGGCACGATTGGGATTGTATTCTTTACCGAAATCTTCTCTCCAATAATGTAAAACTTTTTTGACAATATCTTGTTGTGCGGGTAAATTTGTTACAACATAATATTTTTTAATTTTATAAGTTCTACTTGTTCTAGCAATGTCGTGAATATCAAGGTTTGTAACAGCTGTTGAAATAATTTTTCCATCTCTTCCAAGTATAGGATAGTGAATCAGTGCCACATAGATTTTATCAAGCATTATTTCTCATCTCCTTGAAAAGTTCAATAAGAGCTCTTTTATCAATATCATCAAGTTCTTTTTTTAAAAATAGATCTGGTCTTCTTTCGATTGTTTTTTTTAATGCCATTTTCCTTCTCCAAATTTCTATTTTTTGGTGATTTCCTGAAAATAAAACTTCTGGAACTTCTAAACCACTATATTTTCTTGGCCTTGTATAATGAGGATGATCCAAAAGCCCAGTGTTAAATGATTCGTTTTTTACTGATTCTTCGTCTATAACTCCAGGAACGAATCTTGAAATAGCATCGGTAATAACCATCGCTGGTAATTCTCCACCAGTTAATACATAATCACCAATAGAAATTTCTTTGTCAACAAATCTCATTACTCTTTCATCAATTCCTTCATATCTTCCACAGATAATAACTATATCATCTTTTTTACTTAATTCTTTAACTAAATTATTTTCCAGAGTTTCACCTTGTGGCGATGTTAATATTACATATGGTTTTCCAAAATTTTTAAAGTAATATTCAAAGAATCGGAAAAAAGGCTCTGGTTTCATAACCATTCCAGGCCCGCCACCAAATGGATAATCATCAACGGTTTTATGTTTATCAGTTGTAAAGTCTCTTAAATTAAAAATATTGATTTTTATCTTCCCATTTTTAATTGCTTGAGCAAGTACTCCATATTTTTTGATTACTTCGACCATTTCTGGAAAAATTGTTACTATGTTTATTGTCACTCTAACCACTCCGGAACTTTTACAATAATTTTTTTGTTTGTTTTATCAAGGTTTCTGATATATTCTTTAATCACTGGAATTAACATTTCATTTTCTTTGTCTTTATTTAGTACTAGAACGTCATTACTTCCAGTTTGAATTATTTCATCAACTTTTCCCAAGACGTTGCCATTTTCATCTAAAACAATGGAATTGATAATTTCATAAAAATAATATTCATCATTTTTAACTTCAGGTAATTCAGATTTATCAATGTAAATTTTACTACCGGAAAGCTTTTTTGCTTCTTCCACTGTTTCGATCCCTTGAATTTTAATTAGATATACACCATTTCCTAGTCTCATATCTGTAATTTTGGCCATATGAAAGACTTTGTTTCTTTCATTATAGAGCAAAATTTCAGTTAATGATTCAATAATTTCAGGAACATTGGTAAGAGGATGCAGTTTCAACTCTCCGTTAAGCCCATGTGTTTTTCCTATAATTCCCACAGCAATTTTCTCTTTTAAGAGCTCTTGGAGAGTTTTGATCATCTTACCACCTTCAGAATAAAATCATTTTCATCAGTAATTGATGATAAGAGAATTTTTATCGATTTAATTGTCCTTCCATCTTTTCCAATAACTTGCCCAACATCTTCTGGATTTACAGAGATTTCAAAAACTTTTTTTCCTTCTTCTTCAAACTCGAGAACAATAACCTCTTCGGGATTCTTCACGATTCCCTTGAGTATGTACTCAAGGAGATCTTTCATTGATTAGCCTCCTTTTTTTGGCTTTTGATTTCAGCTACTTTCTTAAATACCCCAGCTTTACTTAAAAGATTTCTTACCGTTTCACTTGGTTGTGCACCTTTTAAAATCCATTCAACTGCTTTATCCACATCAACGTTGAGAATAAAAGGATTTTTTAGAGGATTGTAATATCCTAAACTTTCGATGTAAGCACCATCTCTTCTTTTTCTTTGATCAACTACCACAATTCTGTAAAAAGGTTGTTTTTTCTTTCCCATACGAGTTAGTCTTATCCTTACCACACTAACACCTCCGTCTTTTATTTTTGATAAAATCAGAATTTTAAACCTCTTAAACTAGCTGGAAACTTTCCCTTTTTGAGCATTTTCATAATTTTTTTCATTTCTTCATAGTTTTTCAAAAGTTTATTTATATCTTGAACGGTAGTTCCACTACCTTTAGCAATTCTTTTTTTCCTACTTGCATTAAGTATTTTAGGATTTCTTCTTTCTTCAGGGGTCATCGAATTGATTATTGCTTCAACTACTTTAATTTCTTTTTCGCTTGAAACAGTATCAATTTTAGGTGCCCCTGGGAGCATTTCAACAATTTTGGATATAGGTCCCAATTTTTTAATTTCTTTAAGTTGTTCTTGGAAATCTTCTAAGGTGAATTCTGCAGTGAACATCTTTTTTCCTAATTTTTTCATCTTTTCTTTGTCAAGTTCTTGTTCTGCTTTTTCAATTAAGCTTAGTACATCACCTAGCCCAAGAATTCTATTTGCAATTCTGTCCGGGAAAAATTCTTCAAATTCATCAATTTTTTCTCCAACACCTATAAATTTTACTGGTTTGTTTGTGACATACCGGATTGATAAAATTACACCACCTCTGGCATCTCCATCCATCTTCGTGATTACGAAACCAGTTACGTTAAGCCTTTCGTCAAAAATCTTTGCGGAATTGACAGCATCTTGACCTGCCATAGCATCAACAACCATTAAAACTTCATCTGGGTTGACTAAAGATTTTATTTGTTCTAGTTCCTTCATCATTTCTTCATCAATATGAAGTCTTCCAGCAGTATCCAAAATAGCTACATTATATCCACTATCTTTTATTTCTTTTAATGCCGTTTCAACAATTTTGATGGGATTTTTTCTATCACCAGTAATAACAGGTATGTTAATTTGTTTTCCAAGTGTTACAAGCTGATCAATAGCAGCTGGTCTGTAAGTATCAGCAGCAATTAATATTGGATTTTTTCCTTTCTTTTTCAGTAAATTTGCTAGCTTTGCAGCAGTGGTTGTTTTACCACTGCCTTGTAAACCAACTAACATTATGAATGATGGTGAATGAACCAAGTTAATGGGTGTTTTCTCGCCCATCAGTTTTATTAGTTCATCTTTCAAAATTTTTATAAACATTTGATCGGGTGTTAAAGAACTAAGAACATCTTCACCAAGGGCTTTATTTTTTACATCGTCAATGAAACTTTTAACAACTTTATAATTAACGTCGGCTTCCAATAAAGAAAGCTTTACGATTTTGATTGCATCTTGAACATTTTTTTCGGAAATTTTTCCCTTGCCAGATAAACTTTTAAATGCTTTAGTAAGTTTTTCACGAAGACCTTCAAACAACTTAGATCACCACCTTCATTACTACTAAAAGTATAATATACTTTTACTGTTTTTCAATTAAATTAGTCTCACAATTGAAAACATGTAGGAAATTATCGGTTACAATTAAGTTACAATAAATATATTCGTTAACTTAACTGAGGGTATTAATGTAATATTTTGTTAATATTTTGACATAGTGGAAGAATTTCTTTGAAAATTATTGTTTGAGAACTGGGGGGAATATTTAAGCTGGATAGGAAATATGTTAATATAATGATTTAAGGATTTTATAAAATTCTGTGAAAATGTTTTGTCGGTATCAAAATTAGGAGCAAAACATTTTGATTGAGGAAATACCAAAATCACTAAAATTCCTTTAAAACCTAGTTTTTGTGCTTCGATTAATTCAAGTAAATGTTTATTTCCACGTTTTGTTGGAGCATCTGGAAACAACGCGATATTTTCTTTTCTCAAAGTACATCCTTTAACTTCGATTAAAGTGGTTGTTTTACAAGTTTTTACTAAAAAATCAAATCTACTGTTTTTAAATTTAACTTCGGATTTTATTAACTCAATTTTATCAGAAAACAGTAAATTATATTTTATAATTTTTTCAGCAATTTTGCTATGGTACATTGAGTTGACTAAAATCCATTCGTTATCATTTTTTGCGGCAATTAAATCAAAATGTGTTTTTCGCTTAGGATTATTTACCCGGTTAATTAACACTTCATTTCCGGGGAAAATTAATTCGGTTAATCGCCCAGGATCATGAATATGAATTGTAGTTGTTTCATTGTTTAATTTTACTAACCCAACATATTTGTTTAATCTTTTTAGAAAAATTGCTTTGTCTGTGAAAGGAATTTTTAAAAGTTTTTTCATGTTTTTATTATACATTAATTTTGAAAAATCGGAAATATGTTGTATAATTAATATGGACAAATTAATAATGATTCCCGAGGGGAGCTCCTAAATCCGGGGCTGAGAGGAAGGCGGAAGCCTTCGACCCTTAGAACCTGAACCGGGTAATACCGGCGGAGGGATTGGGAAATATAAAAATGATTTTAATCCCTCCATATGGAGGGATTAAAATTTTTAAAGGAGGGATTTTATGAGAAAATTTACTATTATCTTTTTAATGACTTTAACTGTATTAATGTTTTCAACTGAATTGGTAGTATATACTTACGATAGTTTTGTCTCCGGAATTGGACAAAAAGTTATTCCTATTTTTGAAAAAATGTACGGTGTTAAGGTTAAGTTACTCTCGTTTGGTGATGCGGGCGCAGTACTTGCGCGATTGATAGCCGAAAAGAATAATCCAAGAGCTGATGTAATTATTGGCTTAGATCAATCTCTATTAAAAGTAGCAATTGAAAAAGGAATTTTGGAGAAATATAAACCTGTTAATCTTGGTTTAGTAAAATATCCTGAGCTTTTAAACGATTATGGAGTTCCGTATGATTTTGGTTCTATTGCTATAGTGTATAATAAAGATAAGATAAAGGATCCTCCAAAGTCATTTGAAGATCTTTTGAATTCTAAATTTAAAGGGAAAATTGTTGTTGAAGATCCGAGAACTTCGAGTACTGGATTGAGTTTTTTACTATGGACAATTGCTGTTTACGGGGATGATTATTTAGAATTTTGGAAGAATTTTAGAAAAAATATCCTAAGTATTACTCCAGGTTGGGACGAGGCTTTCGAAATGTTGGAATCAGGTGAAGCAGATATGATGGTAAGTTATGCAACTGATGGTGCATATAGTTTTTATTATTATGGTTCTATACAGTATGTTCCAGTTATTATGTCCGAGGGAGCTTTTGTCCAAGTTGAATATGCTTCAATAGTTAAAGGAGCTAAAAATATGGAACTTGCAAAGAGATTTTTAGAATATGTTCTTATGGAGGACTTTCAAAAAGAAGTACCATTAAATCAGTGGATGCTTCCGGTAACTAATGTAGATATTCCAGAAGCTTTTAAATATGTACCAAAAATAGAAAAAACCTTGCAAATTGATCCTAAAATATATGATAATCTTGAGGAGATTTTAAAGCAATGGTCAAAAGTAATCATTGGCGGTTAATACCAGTTGTTTACATAATTGGGGGAATTTTTGTTCCCCTAATTTTTCTTTTTGTTTTTTCAGGTGGAATTGAAATTTCAGCAATTGCTGAAAATAAAAATGTGATATTTTTTACAATTAAACAAGCATTAATTTCTTCCATTTTCACCATGTTGTTAGGCCTTCCTGGAGCATATTTGGTTGCCAGAACGAAAATGAAAAAAATATTAAAATCAATATTTAGGGTTTTGTCTTCGGTACCATTTATTTTACCTGGCGTTACCATGAGTATTGGTTTTTTATTGGCGTTCGGAAAGAATGGTTTAATAACGAAAATTTTGAGTTTGTTTGGATATAAAGAGAGAATATTATATACGTTTGTTGCTGTGATATTGGGACATGTTTTTTATAATTTTCCATTGTTCATTCGAATTGTCGGGGAAACTTGGGAAAGAATTGATGGAACATTAATTGAAGCTGGAAAAATCGATGGCGCAAATAAATTTAAAATTTTTGTTTTTGTTGAGCTTCCTAATTTAATTCCTTCAATTTTAAAATCTTTTCTTTTAACCTATGTGTATACTTTTACAAGTTTTGCCGTTGTTTTGATTCTTGGTGGAATAAAATATTCGACAATAGAAGTTTCGATATATATGTATACTAGAATTTTATTTGATTTTAAAAGTGCGTTTACTCTGGCAGTTTTTCAAATGTTATTAATATCATTTATTGCTTATTTTTTAAATTTGAAGACAAGTGAGTTTATAAGCGGTGTATCTTTAAAAGAAAAATTTCCAATTTGGGGTTACTTTTATTTTGGAGTTACAGTGTTTTTTATATTTATACCATTAATATATTCACTCTTATCAGGTTTTTTGAATTATGCTGGAGGTTTTGGAGTAGAAAATTTTAAAAGATTGTTTTCTTTAAATTTATCTCAATTTATTGGTACAAACTTTTATTCTTTGGTATTTTATTCAATATTTCTTCCAGCGATTGCTAGTATTATAACAATATTTATTTCTTCTATAGCTTCATATTATTCTGTAAGAGGTAGAAAAATAGATTATTTAATTATAATACCAGCGGCTATTTCACCTGTAACTATAGCCTTTTCATATGTGTTAATGCGATTTTCCCCATTATTTTCATTGATTTTGATTTATTCTTTAATTTCAATACCAATAGTTTTTGGTTTTATGGAAAGTGGATGGCGTACAATAAATTTTGAAATTGAAGAAGCAGCTGTTTTAGATGGAGCAAATGGCTGGGTAATAAATACCAAGGTTAGATTTCCATTAATAAAGTATCATATATTAACAGCGTTTATTTATGCTTTTACAATTGCTTTGGGAGAAATGTCGGCAACTATAACTATTTCTGAACCACCAATATCAACATTTTCAATTGCAATTTATAGATTGTTAAGTTCAAGAAGAATACCTGAAGCAAGGGCACTTAATTCAATATATGGATTTATCGTTATTATCCTGTTTTCAACGCTTGAATATTTAAGAAATAAAGAAAAATAAACGGAGCAAACGCTCCGTAAAGTTTAAATTTTTTCGACTTTCCAGATATCTTCAGCGTATTCTTTAATAGTTCTGTCACTGGAGAACATTCCAACTCTTGCAACATTAAGCAGTGCTTTTTTGTTCCATTTGAAGGTTTGTCTATATAATTTATCAATTTCTTTATGCTTTGTTTTATAACTATCGAAATCAGCAAGAAGCATATATTCATCAGGATATCCACCGTTAATACCAAATAGCAGAGATTGAAAAATATCACTGAATAGTTCAGAATTACCTTTACTAAAATAGTCAGAATTTATTAAATCTAAAATTTTTCGAATGGTTTCATTTTTAAGATAAATTTCATATGGATTGTATAACCTACTTTCTTTTAATCTTTGAACTTGTTCAGCTGTTAACCCAAATATGAAAATATTTTCTTCACCAACACATTCTTTTATTTCGATGTTTGCACCATCTAAAGTACCTATAGTTAAAGCGCCATTAAGTGCGAATTTCATATTTCCAGTTCCCGATGCTTCTTTTCCAGCGGTTGAAATCTGTTCGCTTACATTTGCAGCTGGGATTATTATTTCTGCTAATGATACATTATAATTAGGAATGAAAACAACCTTAAGTTTTTTATTAACTGTAGTGTCATTGTTAATTACTTCAGCAATACTGTTAATTAATTTAATTATCAATTTTGCCATTTTGTATCCAGGAGCGGCTTTTGCGCCAAAAATAAATGTTCTAGGAACTATATCATAGTTGGGATCATCTTTTAATTTTAAATATAAATAGATAATATGCATTGCGTTTAAGAGTTGTCTTTTGTATTCATGAAGTCTTTTGACTTGAACATCGAAAATTGATTCAGGGTCTACTTTTATATTAAGAGTTTTATAAATGTAATTTGAAAGTCTAATCTTATTTTTTTGTTTTACATTGTGAAAATTATTTAAAAATTCCTTATCATCGGCGTATTTTTCAAGCTTTTTTAATTCATCAAGATCAATGATCCATTTATTTCCAATGTGTTTTGTAATCAAATTTGAAAGTTCGGGATTACATTGAAGGAGCCATCTTCTTTGGGTTATTCCATTAGTTTTATTATTAAATTTTTCAGGCCATATATCATAAAAGTCTTTGAAAACTTTGTTTTTAAGGATTTCTGTATGTAATTTAGATACACCATTTACTGAGAATGATCCTATTATAGATAAATTAGCCATTCTTACTTGCTTTACACTTCCTTCTTCGAATATAGATAAATTTCTAATTTTATTTATATCATTGGGATAAAATTTTGAAACGTTGTTTAAAAATCTAGAATTTATTTCATATAAAATTTCAAGATGTCTGGGTAGTAGTTTTTCAAATAAGTGTACTTCCCATTTTTCTAGAGCTTCCGGCATGACTGTGTGGTTTGTATATGCAAAGGTCTTTTTTGTAATTTCCCAAGCCTCTTCCCAACTTAATAACTCTTCATCAAGTAATATTCTCATTAGTTCGGGAATTGCAAGTGCAGGGTGGGTGTCATTTAACTGAATTACATTTTTTTCAGGGAAGAGCTTAAAGTTGGTACCAAATTGAGCTTTGAAACGACGAATAATATCCTGAATGGATGCTGAAACGAAAAAGTATTCTTGTTTTATTCTCAATTCACGTCCAGCATAAAATGCATCATTTGGATACAACACTTTTGAAATGGATTCTGAAATTATTTTTGATTCGGATGCTTTTATATAATTCCCTTTTTGGAAATTATCGAAATCAAAATCATTAATGGATTTTGAAGACCAAAGTCTTAAAGTATTTACTACATTATTACCATACCCAACAATAGGAATGTCATAAGGAACTGCTAAAATGTCGTACGTATCTACCCATCTGAATCTTAAATGGCCATTATTATCTTTGTATGGTTCCGATCTTCCATAGAATTTTACTTTTACTGCCCTATCTTTCCTTTCAATTTCCCAGGGATAACCGTTTTTAAGCCAGTCATCAGGTAGCTCTTTTTGAAAACCATCCTCAAAGATTTGTTTAAAAATGCCATATTCATATCTTAACCCATATCCATATCCTGGGATTCCTAAAGTTGCGATGGAATCTAGAAAACATGCTGCTAATCTTCCAAGTCCACCATTCCCTAATCCTGCATCTGGTTCAATTTCAGCTAATTCTTCTAATGAAATATTGAGTTCATTCATCGCATTTTTAATTTCGTCTTCAATTTGCAGATTTAATATGTTGTTATACAATAATCTTCCAATAAGAAATTCGATAGATAAGTAATGTACTCTTTTTGTTTTATCATTTTTATAATATTTTTGTTGAGTTTCATGCCATTTTTTAATAATCCTGTCTCTTATTACTAAAGATAAACTATAGAATTTATCCCAGGGGGTAGAGTTTTTAAAATCTTTACCCAGAGATAAATTTAAATGATCAAGGTAGTTTTGCTTGATGACGTTAGTATCAAGAGAAGTTCTAAGATTGTTAATCAAATTATTGGACTGCATTGAATCCATTTTTTATAACCTCCATTCGGAAGCGTTTCCATTTTTGTATTTTCAAAAACCACTTTTAATTCTACATTTTTTAACATAAAATGTCAAGAAAGGACTAAAAATAAAACGAAAAATCTCGTTAAATTTCGTTATTTGTGTTTAGTTATTGTTATTTAGAGATATAAAAATAAAAAACCCGACACAAGGTCGGGTTTACAGTTTATTTAATCCTATTCAATTGGTTCAAACATACTTTTGTCTACTCCACAAACTGGACAAGTCCAATCTTCTGGTAAATCTTCAAATTGGGTTCCAGGTTTTATACCGCTATCTGGTTCTCCTTCCTCAGGATCGTAAATATATCCGCAGACTGTACATCTGTACTTCATAAACGTCCCCTCCCCGAAAAATAGATTTCCACAACAATTATATCATAAAATTTTTATTAATAGCCAAATGAGAAAATACCAGTACCACCTTTATAATAGTAGAAAATAGCAACATAATCTCCTTTTTTAACCTTGCTAATTATCTCGTTCCAATCTTTTAGATTTTCAATATTATATGTTTCTCCATTTATAGCTATTCTAAAAATTACGAATCCTTTTGAAATATAATTATTTGAACTTTCGGTAACAATGACTCCTTTTATATTTTCAGGGATTTGGTAAGATTCTCGATCAGCGTTTGAAATTTCATCAACTTTAATTCCAATGAATTCTTTTGCTTCAATATTATCTTCATTACTTTTAGAAGCTTTGCCAAGAACAACTTCAATTACCTTTATTTTTCCTTTTCTATCAAATTTAATTTTAACTTTTGAACCGGGGGTGTAATTATGAATGACAGAAGCAAGTTCACTTGCAGAAGTTACTGAAATTCCTTCAACTTCCAAAATTACATCTCCTTCTTTTAATCCTGCTTTATCAGCAGGAGAGTTTTTAATTATCTGAGCAATATAAACTCCTTTATTAACCTTAAGTCCCAATGCTTTTTGAAGCTCAGGTGTAACAGTTTGCATGTAAACACCTAAGAATGCTTTTACTGCTTTACCAGTTTCGATTATGCTTTCAATAAATCTTTTTGCAGTATTAATTGGAATTGCAAAGCCAATATTCATTGCTTCAGAAGGTGCAATGATTGCAGTGTTAATTCCTATTACTTGTCCATGGATATTTAACAGTGGACCTCCACTATTTCCAGGATTAATGGCGGCATCTGTTTGAATAAGATTTGTATAATAGCCGCTTCTATCTGGTTTGGGAATTTTTCTTCCAACGGCGGAAATGACACCTAAAGTAACTGTATGTTGAAAACCTAGAGGATTGCCAATAGCAATGGCCCATTCTCCTATGTTTAAATTATCAGAGTCTCCAAATTCAAGAACTGGTAAATCTTTATTTTTAGGATCAATTTTTATTATTGCTATATCTAATTCTTCATCGCCTCCAATATATTCTGCATTAAATTCACTTCCATCTAGAAGAGTAACTTTTATTTCTTCAGCTTTTTCTACAACATGGTAATTTGTAAGAATATATCCTTTTTTGTCAAATATAAATCCTGAACCTAAGCTTGTGGCTTTTTGCTGGTATTGTTTTGGTATGTCTCCAAACCAACGTTTGAAGAAATCTTGAATAAAAGGATCTACATAACTTGTGGAATAAACAACCGCTTCAATTTTTACTACTGCTGGTGCACACTCTTTTACAACATTTACTACAGGGCTTTCATAATTTGGGTTTACAAAGCCGTAAATTAGTATGCTTAAAAAAACTAATGTGAAAGCTACGTATTTTTTCATTAAGACACCTCCTCTTTATATTAAATGTGGATAAAAATCAAGATTCTACACATTATTTGACTATAAATTTAATTATTGAGTTCTAAAATAAAGTTTTCAAATTTTACGTAATGTGTTATAATGTAAATGAAAAGTAACAAAGGTATTGGAGGTGATAATTATGAAGGTAGAAATGATAGTAAAAAATACACCTGTTGTTATTACAGATGAATCACCTTTTTTTATAATGTTAAGAGATTTATTTTATTCTGGTGACTGGGAAAAATTAAAAAAGGATTTTAAAGAAGAAAATTTTTTGTTTCATATAAGAAATTTGGAGTTTTTAGAAAAAAACGTTGTTATTTTGGATGAAAATTTTTATGAACCTATTATTTGGTCTGAATTGGTTTCATTTATGAGCAAAAACTCTATTACTCCAGAGAAGTTTGAACATGCAACGGTGGATGGATTATATGATTTAGCCGTAGAGTATGCTGATAAATCATTAATTGGTGATGCGAAAAATATTTTGGAATTTGCAATAAAAGCTGACAAAAATTATGCCCCAGCTTACGAATTTTTAGGAAGTTTATTAATCGAAAACGGAGATATAGAAAGAGCTGTTAAATATCTCGAACGGGCTATTGAAATAGATCCTTGGTTGGTACAAGGTTATTCGACTTTGGGAGAGGTTTATTATAATTTAGGAAAGTATAATTTAGCAGTAAAGTATTGGGAAAAAGAAATTGAATATGCTCCAAATGATTTATTTACTTATTTTATGTTGGCTGATGCATATACAAGAATGAAAGATTATCAAAGTGCAATCGAAATCTTAAATAGATTGTTAGAATTTGATAAAAATAATATTATTGCCATGTATGAGTTGGCTCAATTGTATAGAGAAATTGGGAAGGAAGCAGAGGCTAGAACTGTTGAAGAAGAAATTCTAGATTCGGAGCCAATAGATGCTAATGGTATAGAAATTTGGGCAAAAATTCAAATGAAATATGGTAGATATCAGGAGATAGTTAGGGTAGTTGAGCCGATGTTGAAAACAAAATATAATGCTGTTGATTTGAAAACTTTGCTTATTGTTCCTTATATGAAACTTGGAGAAATCGAGAAAGCCAGAAAGTTATTTGAAGAAGTTAAACGAAATGATTTTTGGTACGCTTATAGTAAAAAAGAAATATTTGATCAATTTTTAACAGAAAGGGAGAAAGAGCTTTGTGGTATATTATAAATTTTGTATTTGGAGCGTTATTTGGAAGTTTTCTTAATGTTATAATTTATAGGAGCGTGGAGGGTATTAGCATAATTAATCCTCCACGTTCTTTTTGCCCGATTTGTAAAACTACTCTGAAATGGTATGATAATATTCCAATTTTAAGTTATATCTTTTTGCGCGGGAAGTGCAGATATTGTGGTGCTAAAATACCTTTGAGATACCTAATTGTTGAATTAGTACCAGCTTTTGGATTTTTAATTCACTCATTATTTTTTTCATTGCCAGTTACACTTATATTAAATTCGCTTTTATTTATTACGATTGCTGTTATATATATTGATTTGAAAATCATGATGATTCCTGATTTTGCTTGGCTAATTGTAGGATTTGCGGCAATTTTAGATATTTTTTTACACGGTGAACTTTTTTTGAGAGTTATTGCTTTTTCTACTGTTTTAATAATTCTTCTTATTTTGAAATTTAGATATAAAGATGGAATGGGTTCTGGAGATATCTTTTTGATGTCAGCTTTTTCGTTACTTTTATCTATACCACTTGCATTTTACATGATGGTCTTATCATCAATTTTGGGCATATTATTTGCAATTTTTAAGAAATCAAAAATAATACCTTTTGGACCTTTTATTTCATTAAGTGGGTACTTTTTGTATATGTTCAGTATAATATTTTTGATGAGATAAATATATTGAGGTGAAAAATTGAGGTTAATGTTGATAATTGTTAATATAATATTTTTGATGATTTTATATTTTATTTCACAGTTATATCCTGTGAAGTATTTTGATATTATATCGTCGAAGTACTTTGATAAATTGTTGATTTTGAGTGTTATAAAAGTTGAAAGTAATTTTTTCCCAAATGCTGAATCTCCCCTAGGCGCTTTCGGTTTAATGCAGCTTATGCCTAATACAGCCGAATGGTTAAATAAAAAATTTTTTGTTCAATATGATTATAGAAAGCCAGTGGAAAATATAAAATTAGGAGTTTTATATTTGGATTATTTATATGAATTGACGAAAAGCTTTGACAAAAGCTTAATATTTTACAATACTGGTCCAAACGCAACTGAAGAAACCATAAAAACTTCGGGAAACAAGTATTTGAATAAGATTATGAAAAGTTACTTTATATATAAACTTTTATATTGGAGTGATGATTTATGAAAATAGTTTCATCAAATGAAATGAAAATGTTAGATAATAAGACAATTGAAAAGATAGGGATTGATTCATTGGTTTTAATGGAACGTGCAGGATTAATGGTGGTGCAGATTTTGAAGAAGTATTTTGATGATCTTTCAGAAAAGAAGATTGTTGTAGTATGTGGTAAAGGAAACAACGGTGGTGATGGGCTAGTTGTTGCAAGAGAATTAATGAATTATACCAATGATGTGCTAGTAATCTTAATGGATGAATTTTCAACCAAAGAGAGCGAAACAAATTTTAAAGTTTATTTAAATTCAGGAGGAAAGTATGTAAAATTTGAAAAAAATAATATCGAATTAATTGAAAGAGTTATTGCGGAAAGCGATATCGTAGTTGATGCAATTTTTGGAATAGGACTTACAAAGCCAGTAATTGGAGATTACAAAACTGTAATTGAAGTTATTAATAGATTATCAAAATTCACTGTAGCTGTAGATATTGCTTCTGGTTTATCATCAAATTCTGGGAAAATAATGGGAACATCTGTAAAAGCAGATTTAACTGTTACTTTTGAATTTCCAAAAATTGGTCATTTCATAAATTCTGGGAAAAAACTAAGTGGAGAATTAGAAGTAGTAAAAATTGGAATTCCAAAAAAGATAATTAATGAGAATATCTTCAATAAGTATGTTATAACTTCATCTTTGATAACTATTCCTAAAAGAGAAGTAGAATCGAATAAAGGTACATATGGGAAGGTAATCGTAATAGGGGGTTCTAAAGAATTTTTTGGAGCCCCTCTTTTAAGCACTCTTGGAGCACTAAGATCGGGAGTAGGAAAGGCGATAATTTGTGCTCCAAAGACTGTAGTTTTAAATGCAATAAATTATGAACCAGGATTAATACCATGTGTGATTGATGATGAATATTTTTCTCAAAAACATGTTCTCCAGATACTTTCGTTAGAAGATGAAAAGACAGTTTATGTTTTAGGGCCGGGAATCGGTAGAAAAAAAGAAACAAAAGAATTTATTGATACTTTTGTTAATAATACAGATAAACCAATTGTTGTTGATGCAGATGCAATTGTTCTTCTTTCGGAAAACAGAGAAAGTATAAAAGGTAGGGAAAATATTGTACTCACACCTCATCCTGGAGAATTTTCTCAATTTCTTAAATTGCCTCTAGATGAAGTTAAATATAATTATGAACTTGTCAAGAAAATTGCTAAAGAATTAAAAGTAATAATTAACTTGAAGGATTCGACGTCTATAATTTCAGATGGAGATAAAATCTTTTTTAATATTTGTGGTAATAGTTCTCTTTCTAAAGGAGGAAGTGGGGATATTTTATCTGGTTTAATTGCAGGTTTTATAGCTCAAGGTTTAACATTATTAGAAAGTACTATAACTGCTTCTTATGTATTAGGAAAGGCAGCAGAATTATATCGTCCTGAAGGAAGAAATTTTATTTCTGAAATAGTAAATTTAATACCTAAGGTAATCGAAGCAATTTTAAAGGAAAAGGAGGAAATTAATGGTAATATTCCCAGAATATGAGTTGAAACCTCAACAGTTCCACTATTTTCCAATAGATTGGTCGAAGATATTCGAAAATAGCAATCCTATTCATGTTGAAATAGGTTTTGGAAATGGAGAATATGCTGCGTATTACTGTAAACAATATCCTGAAATTAACTATATCGGTTTTGAACTATCAATAACCTCCATGATTAAAGCCCAAAAAAAATTAAAAAAAGATAATATAAAAAACGCTAAATTAATACTTGTTGATGGTAAATTTGCATTAAGAGAGTTTTTTGATGAGGAAACTATTGAAAAAGTAATTATGAATTTCCCTGTTCCGTGGTATAAAAATTCACAATCACATCGACGAATTATATTGAAAGAATTTTTTGAAATATTGTCTGTTGTATTAAAGAATGGAGGTTGTTTTGAATTAGTTAGTGATCAAGAATGGTATGTAAAAGAAGCAAAAGAAAATGCTCAAAGTACAGGGTATTTTGAAGTTTTTCAAATTGAAAAGAATCCTCCGAGGGAATTTTATACTAGATATGAAAAAAAATGGATTAAGTTTGGTAGGGATATATTTAAACTAAGAATAAAGAAAATAAAAAGCGGAAGAATTGAAAGATTAATTGGAGGTGTTCAAGAAATGCCACATGCGAAGGGTAAAATAGACATAACTAAAATTAACAGTCTTAAAGAAGCTGTATTTAAAGAATCGGATAAAATTTTTATAGTAAAAGGTATATATAAAGATATAAATAGTGAAAGTTATGTTATCAAAATAATTTCAACTGATAAGGATTTTGTTCAACATTATTTTTTGTGTTTATATAGGAAAGATAATGAATGGATATTAAAGTTAGATAGTGAATCAAACCCATATAGAACTCCTGCCGTAAAATGGTCAGTAAAAAAGATTATGGAGGTGTTGAGTTGAACTTTGGAATATTAGGTGCAGGAAGTTGGGGGATAGCATTCGGGAATTTGTTAAGAGATAATTCTCAAAATGTTTTAATATGGGGAAGGAGAAAAGAGTATGTTAATGAAGTGAATCAAACAAAAAGGACACCTTACCTTAAAAATATAAGAGTCAATGTACCTCTTACTCATGACCTTAATGAGTTTTTAAATTTTACAGATATTCTAGTTATAGCTGTTCCTGTTCAATTTATTAGGGAAGTATTTGAAAAGATAAAACAATTTGAACATAAAATTTTTTTGATTTTAAATTTGTCAAAAGGGATTGAGATAAAAACACAAAAGCGCGTTTCAGAAATAGTTTCAGAGTTTTTTAATGTACCTTATTCTGTTTTATCAGGACCTTCACACGCCGAAGAAGTTGCAAGTAAAATTCCCACTGCAGTTACTCTTGCGGGAGAACACTACGAGTTTTTGCAGAAAATAATTAGTAATGATTATTTTAGAGTTTACATTTCTAACGATGTTGTAGGTGTTGAAATAGCTGGAGCCCTTAAAAATGTCATGGCAATTGCTGCAGGAATTTTAGACGGTTTAGGGGGATGGGATAATTCAAAAGCTGCTTTAATGACGAGGGCTTTGTATGAAATGATAAAATTTGGTCAATATTTTGGAGCTAAAAAGGAAACTTTTTTTGGTTTAGCTGGAGTTGGTGATTTAATGGTTACTTGTAATAGTAAACATAGTAGGAATAGAAAATTAGGTGAATTAATAGTGAAAGAGAAAGATTTAAGTAAGATTCTAACTAATTCAAAAATGGTTGCTGAAGGAATGTATACTGTCAAAGCTGTAGTTGATTTCTCGAAAAAAGTTGGGATTGAAATGCCAATTTCAAATGAGGTATACGAAATCTTGTATAATGGTAAAGATCCAAAATTATCAATGTTGGAATTGATGAATAGACCTTTGAAAAATGAGTGGTATATATGATTAATGAAATTATTAATTTATTGTTGGGTTCTCTTTTTTTAAGTACTTTATTAGGTTACGACAAATTTTTATTGAGTTTGTTAATTTCATTCTTAACTTGGATAGTAATTTTTCCAGGAAAGTATAATTTTTTGCTGTTAATTCTGGAAATTTTGAAAAATATTCCTAAGGTAATTATTGAAGCTGTCGCAATCCTATTTTTAAAAAATGAGAAAATATCTATGGAAAAATATAAGGACGATTTCGAAATGTTAAGAAAAATAATTGTTATAACTCTAACTCCAAAAACAATAGTTTTTGAACACGACGAAGATTACATTTATATTCATAAAATAGACAAGGGTTGATAAGATGTTGGCAGTTATTGGAATAATTTTATCTATTATTATTTCAATTTATATGACGTTTAAATGTAAAAATATTTATGAAAAGTTGATTCCTTTATTATCAATATCAACTAAAATATCTTTGTTGATTATGTTATTGTCGTATTTTTATAATTTACCTTATTTTTTTGAGGTCGGTTTACTCTATTTGTTATTATCAATTGGAGGCTCTTTTATAATTACATCGTTTGTTTCACGGAGTGATTTTCAATGACGTTATCTCAGACTATACTTATATATATAGGTGTATTCTTTATGATTGTAGGAAATTTTATAGCTTTAAAATCAAAATTTATTTTAAAAAAAATTCACTATCTTAGTGCAGGAGATACGGTTGGGGGAATTTTCATATTAATCGCTATAATGATGTCTAGTACATATTTTTCAAAAAGTTTATTGGCGTTAATAATTCTCTTGTTAGGTTCTCCTTCCATAACTTATTTCATTGCAAATACTCTTTCGAAGAGAGGTAGAAATATTGGAGATAGTTAGATTTTTTTTATTAGTTTTAATGGTTTTAATAGCTGGGGTAGCTATTTTTTCACGTAAACCTTTTAATTCATTTATATTCAGAACTATTCTCAGCATTTTGGCTGTTGGTTTATATGTTGTTTATCTTGCACCGGATGTTGCTTTGGCTGAAGCAATGTTGGGAGCACTTTTAACGACTTTTATTTATCTATTGGCATTTAAAATTCATTCAGAAGTGAAAGTTGGAATTTTGATCTTACCAATTTTTTGTGAAAAATACCAATCAATGTATAAAGGAATTGTTCCTGAAATACTTGAACTTTTTGCTAAACAGCAAAATTACAAAATAAAATACATTGAGTTGAAAAATATGGATGAAATGCTTGAATATTTGAATGAATCACGGATAGATATTGGTATTTGTTATAATGGAGATTTTGAAATTTTAGAAGTTCCGGTATATGATTATAATGGAGATGAAAAAAATTATTTTGAAGTTTTAGAGTTAATGAAAAGTGAAAATAATCTTTCTGAATTAAAAAAATTAAAACATTTTAATTTGTCCTTTTGTTTTTCAGATAAAAATTCAATAATTTATGAGGAATTTGAACAATTCTATTCGAAAAGAACAATTGATGAAATAATCAATAAATATTTAGGGAGGTTATAGCATGTCATACGTCCAATACAGTATTGAAAAAATTTTAGATCTTTGTGCAATTCCTAGTCCGACTGGCTTTACACAAAAAGCTTTAAAATACCTAATTGAAGAGTTCAAAAAGTTGGGATTTAGCTACACAGTAACGAACAAGAATAGTTTATTAGTTGATTTAGGACATGGTGAAACAAATGCTTTAATGTTAGTTGCTCATGTCGATACGCTAGGAGCGATGGTAAAAACAATAAAAAGTAATGGAAGATTAAGTATCTCACGTATTGGTTCATATCCTTTTAATCTTATAGAAAATGAAAATTGTATTATTCATACTAGAGAAGGTAAAGAATATACAGGAACAATATATTTGACAAAACCATCTGTACATGTGTACAAAGATGTAGGAAAATTAGAAAGAAATGAGGAAAATATTGAAGTTGTATTAGATCAAAAGGTTTTTAGTGAGGAAGATGTAAAGGATTTAGGAATAAGCCCTGGAGATTATATTTCATTTGATCCACGAACTATATTAACGAAGACTGGATTTATAAAAAGTAGACATTTAGATGACAAAGCAGGAGTAGGAATATTATTAGGTTTAGCAAAAGCAATAAGGGATTATACTACTGAACCAAAAAGAAAAATATATATGATGTTTACTAGCTATGAAGAAGTTGGTCATGGAGCAGCAAGTTCAATTCCTGAAGAAGTTACTGAAATAGTTTCTGTTGATATGGGCGCCGTAGGTGAAGGATTGAATTCGAATGTGTATTCTGTTTCTATTTGTGCTAAGGATTCAGGAGGTCCTTACGATTATGAAATAGTTTCAAAACTTATAAAAGCGGCAAACTTATCTCAAGTTAGTTATACTGTTGATGTTTATCCGTTTTATGGTTCAGATGTTGAAAGTAGCTTATTTGCAGGCCATGATATAAAACATGGTTTAGTTGGTCCTGGAGTTTACGCTTCACATGGATATGAAAGAACGCACATTGATGCAATTGAAGCAACTTTAAAATTATTACAGACATTTGTTGAGATGGATTAAAAGTGAATTTATAGACTAAAGTATATATGGTATAATTTAATTAGTATAGTCTTATTTTAGGAGGTTTTTAAAATGTTTTATTTAACTCCCGCAGAGCGGAAATATTTATTAATTGTATTTTTAACATTGAATGAAATGGGATGGACTAGATTAAAAAAAATATCAGATTATGCCAAAGTGAAAATGCCTTCTGCAAAGCAATCACTTGATTCGTTAGCTAAAAAGGGTCTTATTTACTACGAAAAAAGAGGTGCTATTACCTTAACAAAGGAAGGTAAAAAAATTGCAGTTAAAGAAAATGAAAATATTCAGGCTGTAAAAAAATTTTTTACTGAAATAATGTTGATACCTTCGGATAAAGCTGATGAAGCGGTGTGGAAAATTTATTTTGAAATGGCTGAAGAAGTTGTGGAAAAGTTTGTCTTATTTGCCAAATTCATGAACCAATGCCCTATGGAAAAGCCAGTTTTTATTGGTCATTTCAAAGAGTTTCTTAACAGTGGTAATGTTTCTACAGAATGTCCATTTTTAAATAAAGGACAGGGAGGAAATTAAAGTGGAATTTGATATTTTGATAAAAATTGAAAAGGAAAAAGTGCATTTGTTAAGTTATATATTGGAAGCAGAGGATAACTTTCTGAATATAAGAAAATATGAGGATGGAATTTTAAGAATAATTGTTCCTGAAGATTTAAAGGAAGATGCTCAAAAATTGCTCGAGAGTTTAAAGGAGAAAATTGGATTTGAAATTTATGATATTAGAAAAAATTCAGGGAGTGCCGATTAATGAAAAAAGTTGTTTTTTTAATTTTAATTTTCCTTTCTCTAATATCATTTTCAAGTACAGTATATATGAAGATTGGTCAAACTATTATGATTAAGAATATATCTGAGAATTTTGAATTTACATTTCCTGAATTATCTAAAAACTTCATAGTAGCAATATATGGGGATAGTAGATGGGGAAACAAAACACATGAGAAGGTTGTAAAAAAAATAATGGAATTTTCACCTGCAGTTGTGGTTCACTTAGGTGATATGGTAAACAAAGGAGATAATCTAGATGATTGGAATTCTTTTTTTAAAATCACAAAGCCGTTAAGACAAAAAGCTTATTTCCAACCAGTGAAGGGAAACCATGAGAATCCTGATAAGTATTTCAGACAGTATTTTGGTGTCTACAATTATTACTCAGATTTTAATGATTTTAGATTTATTTATATTGATTTAGGTCAAGGTCTTGAAGCAGCAATTAATTTTTTAAAAGAATATGCAACAAATAAAACAATTGTATTTATGCATTATCCAATATTTACTGTTGGCGCTTATTGTAATAATCCTTTTGTGAAATCTCTAGAGTCGTTACATGGAGTTTTTAAAAGTTTAGGTATTAAATTAGTATTCTCAGCACATGAACATAATTATCAAAGATTTTTTGTTGAAGGCATTAATTATGTAATAAGTGGTGGTGGAGGTGCTGCATTATATTCTAAAAAATGCGATAGTAAGTTTTTAGTTGAATTTTTTAAAGGATATAATTTTGTAATTTTAAGTATTGAAAAAAATGTGTTGAAAATTACGGCTTACGATGTAAGTAAAAATATAATTGATAGATTTGATATTTCATATTAAATATATTTGGGAAGGGATAGAAAATGAGAAAAATTTTACTATTTGTAATAGCAATTATATTATTTATATTTCCTTTTGTTCTTTATTCGATTGATAGATACCAAACAATTAATGAATTTAAAAGTATGAAGTCAATTTTGGATACCGAAATTAAAAATTATGATTTATTAATTAAGGAATTGATTAAATATAAAGAACCGGACGGGTATGTAATTGAGGGAAATAAGATATATTACAAGGGAAATCTTTATGAGAAAAGTTTAGAAGTTGGCGGATATGTAATTTTAGAATTGGATGACGCATCGAATTTATTTTACGTTAGTAATTCGAAGTTGTTTTCAATTCCTAGAATTACTTCAGAATTCATTATATATGATCTAAATGGAAAGATCATTACTGAAAATAATTTTTCTATTCCAGTATATAAAATTTTCCCATCTGTGAAAGAAAATATAACTTTTTACAAAGGAAGAAGAATTTATTACGAAAAAATTTCGTATAAAAACGGGTTAAATGCAATTGTGTATATTAAAGTTCCAGTTCACCATTTGCTTTTGTATTTTGTTTTCATACCTTTTGGGATTTTTTTACTGTATGAAATTGCATATATTAACAAAATGGATAAAAAAGAAATAGGGAGGAATAAAAATGATTTCGACAAAAACAGGTGATAACGGAAAAACAAGTTTAGCTAATGGAGAAAGAGTTGATAAAGATAATTTGCGTGTGGAAGTTTATGGAGTATTAGATGAATTAAATTCTTATCTTGGGTTAGCAAAGCAATATTTAGATGAGAAGGAAAAAGATGTTATAGAAGACATTCAAAGAACGATTTTTAGACTTTCTTCAGAACTGGCGAAAGGTGAAAGATTTGTTAAACTTATTGATATTAATGAAATAGAAAAATTAACGATTTTAGTAGAAAAATATGAAAAAACTTTAAATTTAAAAGGTTTTATATTACCAGGTTCAAATTTTGCAAGTGCAATATTAGATATTTGTCGAACAATTGCAAGGAGAGCTGAAAGAAGAATAGTATCTTTATCTAAAAACGAAAATGTAAGAAAAGAAATTCTAGCATATATTAATAGACTTTCCGATTTGTTGTTTGTGATTGCTAGATACGTTGAAAAAGATAATATTAAATATGTGTAAAGGAGTGAGTAATAATTGGTTAGAATAGATGGCAATAACTTAAATTTAGAGGAAGTACATCTGGTTGCAAGAAAAGGTGAAAAAGTTTCATTAAATGAAAATGCTAAAAAAAAGATAGAATATTCTAGAAAAGAAATTGAAAAAATTTTAGAATCTGAAAAACCTTTATATGGTATTAACACAGGTTTTGGTGCGTTAGTAAAAGTAAGAATTTCTGAAGATAAATTAGAAAAACTGCAAAGAAATATTGTTTTATCACATTCAGCGGGTGTTGGAGAACCTTTAAGAAAAGATATTGTTCGTGCTATGATGCTTTTGCGGGCAAATTCTTTAGCTAAAGGTTATTCAGGGGTAAGAGTAGAAGTAATAGAGAAAATTCTCGAATTTTTAAATAAAGATGTATATCCTTACGTTCCTGAGAAAGGGAGCGTGGGTGCAAGTGGTGATTTGACACCTCTTGCTCATGTCGCTATGGCACTTATAGGTGAAGGCTATGTGCTTGAAAATGGAAAAAAGAGAAAAACAAACGAAATATTGAAATTAAAGAAAATAAAACCTTTAATATTGAAAGAAAAAGAGGGATTAAGCTTATTAAATGGGACACAGTATATAACGTCCATTTTATCATTAGTAATACGTGATTCAATTAAACTTTTAGAAATTGCTACTATTATAGCTGCAGGTTCAGTAGATGTTTTATTTGGAACTCCCAAAGCATATGATCCAAGATTACAAGCTGCAAGAAATCACAAAGGGCAGAAAATAATAGCTGATTTACTTAGAAAATATCTTGAAGGAAGTAAAGTGAGAACTTCTCATTTAAATTGTAATCGTGTTCAAGATGCATATTCTTTGAGAGCAATTCCACAGGTTTATGGAGCTGTGTGGGATACGTTAATGTATGCAAAAAGTGTTACTTTAAATGAGATTAATGCTTCAACAGATAATCCATTAGTTTTTGATAGTGATATTATTAGCGGTGGAAATTTTCACGGAGAACCTGTAGCCTTAGTTGCTGATTTTGTCGCAATTGCTTTAACAGATTTAGGTAATATGATTGAAAGACGGATTGATAGATTAGTTAATCCAATGATAAACGAAAAACTTCCTCCTTTTTTAGCTTCTGGAGAAGAAGGATTGAATTCTGGTTACATGATATGGCAGTATACTGCTGCTGCACTTTGTAACGAAAATAAAGTTCTCTCTCACCCAGCATCGGTTGATTCAATACCAACCTCGGCATATCAAGAGGATCATGTAAGTATGGGAGCAACTTCAGCTAGAAAATTATTGAAAATATATGAAAATTTGTTGATGTTGGTTTCAATTGAAGCAATGTTGACAAAAGTAGCTTTGGAAAATAGAAGACCATTGAGAAGTTCACCAAAAATAGAGGAGTTTTTCTCAAAATTTGATGTTGAACTTACCGGGGATAGATATTTTGGGGATGATTTTGAAAAAATAATGAAAATATTAGATTCAGAGATAAATAAGTAAAAAATGGCTCCCTTCGTTGGGAGCCATTTTTTTTATATAATGAGCAATTATTCTTCGTCTTCATTGTAATTCAGAAAATCTTCGAGATCGTCATCAATATGGACAGTTTCATCTTCTTCTAAACTTTCAATTGTTCTCTCAGAAATGTCATCTTTTGCTCGACCAAAAGGGTTTTTTGGATCTAAAGTTCCATTAAAAATTTCGATGCGCGATTTTCCATCAATTAAATATGCTTTGGCTTTAACAGCACCTTTTAAAGTTGCGAGTATTTTCTTTACTAGTTCTTCGTCCAAATCTTGATTTTCAGCACATATAAGTCTTAGTTTGTTGTCTTCATATTCTAAAATAGTATTATTTTTATTAGCTAGCTCTTTAATAACAGGGTTGTGTAGTATGTTTTTTGCTTTTATTTCATTTACGAAAATTTCGATTGTATAGTGGAAAGGCATTATTGCACCTCCGAATTATTCTCCTTTGAAAGATATTTGTTAACTTTGTCCATTAATCTTGATTTTCTTCTAGAAGCTTCATTTTTATGTATTGCACCTATTTTGGCAGCTTTGTCAATAAAACTTTGAGCTTCTCTTAAAAGAACTTTTATTTCATCTACTGGTTTGTTTTCTTCAATTGCTTTTAAAACTTTCTTTATTGAATTTTTCATTCTTGTTCTATATGCTTTGTTTATTAATCTATTTCTTTCAGACACCTTTACTCGCTTTTTTGCAGATTTTATATTTGGCATATCACATCAACCTCCCTATATTATCCTTTTTAGCTCATCAACCATATCTAATTTTTCCCATGTAAATTCAGGTTCATTTCTTCCAAAGTGACCATATGCAGCAGTTTTTTTGTAAATTGGTCTTAAAAGATCAAGTTTTTTGATAATAGCACCTGGTCTGAAATCAAATAATTCTGTTATTGCTTTTAAGATTTTTTCTTCATCAACTTTTGCAGTTCCAAAAGTGTTAATCATTATTGAAACTGGATGTGCAACACCAATTGCATATGCAACTTGAACCATAAATTTATCGGCAAGTCCTGCGGCAACAACATTTTTAGCAACATAACGTGCAAAATAATGAGCTGATCTATCAACTTTTGTTGGATCTTTTCCACTGAAAGCTCCACCACCATGTGGGATTGCTCCACCGTAAGTATCCACAATGATTTTTCTTCCTGTAAGACCTGTATCTGCTGAAGGGCCTCCTAAAACAAATCTTCCAGTTGGATTAACAAAGATTCTCATGTTATCATCTCTTAAATTTTCAGGAATTATTGGATCAATTACGTATTTAACCAAGGCTTCCCTTATTTCTGGAATAGTAACATCAGGTTCATGTTGAGTGGAAATTAAGACTGTGTCAACTCTTAATGGTTTTCTATTTTCATCATATTCGATAGTTACTTGTGTTTTTCCATCTGGTCTTAAAAATGGGACTGTTTTATTTTTTCTTACTTCACTTAATTTTAATGCCAGCTTATGAGCAAGCATTATTGGAAGAGGCATATATTCTTCTGTTTCATTTGTAGCATAACCAAACATCATACCTTGGTCACCAGCACCAACTTTTTCTAAATCATCTTCGGATTCCAACTCGCCTTCTTTTGCTTCAAGAGCGTTATCAACGCCAAGCGCAATATCTGGAGATTGGCTGTGAATGGATGAAACTACGGAACAGGATTCACCATCAAATCCATACTTTGCTCGAGTGTATCCAATTTCAAGTATGGTTTTTCTTACAATATCCTGAATATCAACATACGCTCTTGTAGTTACCTCACCAGAAACAAAAGCTATACCTGTGGTAACTAAGGTTTCAACAGCTACTCTTGACTTGGGGTCTTGTTCTAAAATCGCGTCCAAGATGGCATCACTTATCTGATCTGCCACCTTGTCAGGATGTCCTTCTGTTACGCTTTCACTTGTAAATAATCTCTTCATTCCTCAACCTCCTTTTCGAAGTCTTCTTTGCTAATAAACTTCGCACCGTTTATTTCAATACTCACTGGTTTGTAAGAACCAGTGAATTGAGCTTTTAATTCAATTTTATTTGGACATTTTGAACCAACATATATTTTTTCAATTTTGTATGGTATATTTGGATTATCATAATTTATTAAAAAATCATAACCTTTTCTCAAATGGCTTCTGAAAACTTCTCCACATTTTTCACATTTTAAATATACAACTAAGCAATTTCCATCTTTGTAAAAAGGATTCAGGTTAACATTCTTCTTTTTCTTTCTAAAGAACATTCTAATTACTCCTTCTCAGGTTAAAATTAAAAGTTTTCTTTCTTTCCCACGGATCATATAATTCAATTGTTACTGGGAAAAAGTCCAAATTTTGATTTAACGTTGGAAAATTATTGACTTTTACTGAGTAACCAATTGTATCTGGATACAATTTATAATATGCTTTATATATATACCCAGCGGCTATAGAATCTTTAGTGTACACAGTAAATGGCTTGTACATTTCTTCCATTGGTATCTCATCGAACATAATATGATACACCAATTTATTTGAAAAATAAAGTTTTATTTCTTTCAATCCTATTATATTTTTGTTAACTTGAAGAAACGCATTAATTGAAAGACGGGGATACTTGCCTTTGAATTCATACGTTTTTCCTTCTACAAAATCATATTTTTGACCATCAATTACTAATTCTTTGAGAACAATCTCACCATTTAAAGGTTTTGGTTTAATAAATCCCATAGGATCAAAAATCATAGTTTCTTTCGAATTTCTTATTTCTACGTGGACGTGTGGTTGAATTGCTTCACCTGTTTTACCGGTATATGCTACGACTTCACCTTGCGAGAAGATAATTTCATTTTCTGGAAAATTAACTATTATTTTATTCGTCCCAAATTCACTTATTAAATCGTCAACAATGGGTTGGATTTTGTATGAAAAAGAACTCAAATGAGCATATACTGATCTGTAACCATTAGGATGTTGCAATACAACTACGTTTCCGTAAATACTGTCGTTTATCTCTATTCTGACAAGATACCCATCATATACAGCTTTAATTGGAATCCCTTCTTTAAGGAATGAACTGAAATCAATTCCACCATGGAAATGTGGTGAATCGCCGGTACTTCTAAATTCAGCGAATGCAGAAGTTAAATAACTATTATCAATTGGTGGAATAAAATTTGAAAAAAATGTCAATGATAAAATGAAGGTAAGAAATACAATAACTAATTTTTTCATTTATTTGCCTCCTTTAGAATTTTTGATATTATTTCTTCAGGACCAAAAATTTCAACTTTGAAGTCGTTATTTACAGTCTCTTTCATGGAAAAACGAATCAGACGTTTATACTTAAATAAAATATTTAATTTTTCAGGTTTTAAATATAAAACTTTCTTTTTTGATATTTTATCAATAAGTTTGTCGATTTTCAAGAGTAATTCTTTAATATTTAAATCTTTTGTTACCGATATATATGAAGCATTTGGAAATTTCGAATGAACAGTTTTTAAATATTCATTACTAACAAGATCAATTTTATTAAAAACTAATAAATATGGTTTATTATAAACTCCAATGTTTTCTAGAGTTTCAAAAACAGTATTTAATTTTTTTTCGTAATCAAGATCAGAGATATCAATTAAGATTAGTACAATGTCTGAATAATTGATTTCCTCTAAAGTTGAATGAAAAGCTTCAATAATTTTCGGATGCAGATCTTTTATAAATCCAACCGTATCACTAAAGATTGCAATTCTGTTAGAAGGCAATTTTACTCTTCTTGTATAAGTAGTAAGTGTAGTGAACATTTCGTTTTTTGATAAAAACCTTTCACCAGAAAGCTTTGATAACAAGCTACTTTTACCAGCATTAGTATATCCAACTATTGAAATTTTTGTTAATTTACTTTCTAATCTTTTTTTTCTTCTAAGTGTTCTTTCTTTTTTAATAACTGCTAATTGATTTTTTAATGACTTTATCCTGTTGTTTATATAACGCTTCGAATATTCAAGTTCTTTTTCTCCTGGGCCTCTTGTACCTATTCCTCCACCAAGACGCGATAAATCTTTTCCAATTCCCACAAGATATGGTAATAAATATTGTAATTTAGCAATTTCTACTTGTAATTTTCCTTCTTGTGTCTTAGCATGTCTAGAAAAAATTTCTAAAATAATCTCAGTTCTGTCAAAAAGTTTAATATTAAGAAACTTTTCAATATTTTTTCTCTGTGTGGCTGTTACGTTATCATTTATAACTATAAAATTTATTTTATTTCTATCACAAAAATCCTTTATTTTTTTGAGTTTTCCTTTGCCAATATAATATGCAGAATCTGGTTTTGTCCTTTTTTGATAAATTTTATCAACAACAAAAAAGTTTAAAGTTTTGCATAATTGCTCTAGCTCACCGAATGTTTCTAAAAATTTATTTAAATAACCTGTAATACTTACAAGCAAACATTTATTCATTGTTATTTTCAATTTCCTTCTCGTTGTTTCCTTGATTTTCGTCAGATTGAGTTCTGATAAGTTTTACAAAGCTTTCAGGCATAATTGTACTTATTGCATGTTTATAGATTAAATTTTGTTGATCTCCATTTTCAAGAAGCATTGTATAACTGTCAAATGAGCGAATAATCCCTTTTGTTTGAAAACCATTGACAAGATAGACTTTAATCGGTATTTTATTTGTTCTCAAAATATTTAAAAACCTATCCTGTAAGTTAAATTTTTCTGCCATAAAGTTTCCCCCTTTAATCTGGAATTTTATATAATTCTCTAGGAAAAGAAAAATAAATATTAATGTATTTTACCAATAAATTTGTTTGTTTTCCATCTACAATTATATAAATTCTATCTATTCCTTTTACATTTTCAAATAAAGTATACAGAATTTGTAATAAAAACAACACTTCATCTTCGGCAGAAAAATTCTGAATTAATGATGAATTAAGATCTATAATTAAAGAAGTGTCAACGAAATAATAAGCATTCAATACATCTTTTGGAACTAAAGAATTTTCAAAAGAACTTAGAAATTCAAATAAATATTCTACAGATGAATTTTTGAGTTCGACTTCTTTAAAAATTATATCATTATTTTCTATTAATGCAATTTTTTCTCCAAAATTTAATAGACTTAAAAATATAAAGGTTATAAACAAAAATTTTTTCATTTTACCTCACCTTCCAATATTTTTTTAATCTCATTCCAAGTTTCTGGTGGGGAAAATATTACAAGTCCAGGACTATCAAGTGGTAATTGTATGAAAGGAATATAGTAAATTTTTAGATTCAATTTATTTGCTACTTTTTGAGCAATATCGTTTGAAATTGAAAATCTTTCCCAATCATTTCCATTGAAATCTGGAGAGTAATTTTGAACAAAAATCAAATTCATATTTGAGTTTTTAAAGATTACAATAAATGTGTTTGTGCTGTCTTGTGTGACTTTTTCATCAAAAGTGAAATATTTAATGTTTCCAATTTTATAAGTTTTAAGTAGTTGAATAATTATTTTATTGGGCAATTCATTTACTTCAATATTTTTAGTATTATCCACTTCTTTGCTTAAAATTACTTCGTTTGGAGAATAGAGCCTGTCAAAAACAACATAATTAGTGGTAATTATGTATAGCTTATTGTTTTCAATTAATGGCGAAATTGAATTTTTTCCCAAAAAATCAATTTGTAAATAATTTCCAAAATCTTTTAGATTATTTATAATCATAGTTGGTAAATAGTAATTATCATCCTGTTTAAAATATTTTATTTCCAAAAAATCAAAGATATCTTCAAATGTAACATTACTTTTTACTTCGTTGTTTAACACTATAACTTCTTTGGAAAATGCAAGTAGATTTTCTTTCCATTCAATATATTTAAATGTTCCAATATTTCCGTATTTTAGTTCTTCGTCTTTTAAAAATGATGAATAAGTTTCTAAAATATGCTTTATGCTAGAAAAATTTATTTCTGTCGCCTCAATAGTGATGTTGTCTATAATTATATTAACTGAAAAAGTTATCAATGGCAAAAACAAAATAAAGAATATTATTTTTTTCAATATTTAAACACGCTCCTTCCTATAAATTCTCTTATAAGTGATGTTCTTGGAATATCTTCGATATTGGTTATAGGTAAGAAATAATCTAAAATTTTCAAAAGCCTTGTTGCTTCAGAAGTTTCTGGTAGATTATCAGGTACGGTGATCAAAAGTTGTTCAGCAAAAATTTTTAAAACAGGTATTTCATATACTAATGCACTGTTAAACATAATATCAGCATTTTCTTGGAATGGGAATATATTTTTTTCTTCTCCTTTTCTTACATTAGGCCACATTTTTAAAGTCTGAAGAGCATTATGATTTCTAAATTTGCTATCTCTAACGATTCTTCGTAATAACCTTGTGTCAGTGGTATGAATTCTATTTGTATTGTCCAAATTTATTTGAGTTAATGCACTAGCATAAATCTTAAATTTTAATTCTTCTGGAATTAAACTTGTTAATTTAGGATTTAATCCATGAATTCCTTCCACAATAATTGGTTGATCTTTTTCAATTTTCAAACGTTGTCCTGTTGACTTCCTTTTGCCAGTTGCAAAATCAAATTTAGGAATTTCTACTTCTTTCCCTTCAAAAAGTTCCAATAAATTTTTATTAAAAAGCTCAATATCAATAGCTTCAAGAGCTTCAAAATCATATTCACCTTTTTCATTTTTTGGAGTTTTTTCTCTGTCGACGAAATAATCATCTAAAGAAATTGTAACAGGTCTTAAACCACTAGCTCTAAGTTGTATCATTAAGCGTTTTGAAAAAGTGGTTTTTCCACTAGAAGATGGCCCAGCTATAAGAATTAATCTTACATGTTTTCTTTTTTTGATTTCCTCAGCTATAAACGCAATTCTTTTTTCATGTAATGCTTCTGACATGATTATTAAGTCAGTTACGTTTCTTTCGCCACTGGCAATTATATCATTTAAATCTCCAACGCTATCAATATCCATAATTTCTAGCCATTTTTGATATTCAAGAAAAACAGCTGATAATTTTGGTAAAGGTTTAAATTCCAAAATAGGGTTATTATTTTTGAATTCAGGTAATATTAGCACAAAACCTTCAGAATATTTTTTTAAATCGTAATATTTCAAAATACCTGTACTTGGTGGCATGTACCCATAAAAGTAATCATGAAAATCATCTAATTGATATACTTTTACAGTTTTCTTTTTGCGATATTTTAAAAGTTTTACTTTATCATAGTAACCAAGGTTTTTGAAAAGTTCCATTGCTTCAGTTTTTAAAAGTTCATGTTTTTTAAATGGCTTATTTTCAAGTATCAATTTATCCATTTCACTTTTGATATTTTTAATATCTTCATCTGAAAGATTCAGCTTGGAACGTTCATTTTTTAATTCACAATAGATAGCTTTTCCAACACTGTGTGAAACTTTTAAAGTAAATTCTGGGAATAATTTTTTTAATGTTATTTTTAAAATAAATAACAAGCCTCTCTGAAAAATTCTAAAACCATCAACAGAGTTAATATCTAAAAATTCCAAAGTACCAGCTTTAAAAATTGGTCTGAACAATTCGACAATCGTGTTATTTATTTTTGCTGCAACAATTGGTGAATCATAATACTTTTGAAATTTCTCAACAAGTTGGAATAAAGTTGCACCTTTGTCAATATAAACTTTTTCATTGGTAATTTTAAATGTTAATTCTATCTTTTCCAATTTTAATACCCCCTTTAAATTTTCCATGTTATTTCGTAAGATTTTGGATCAAAATATGTGTAATGAATGTGTACATTTATTTTAAAAGTTTTTTTGATTTCATTTTTGTTTATTTTTCCCTTGAGATATGGATGAACTTTAATGATAACTTCTTTTGCAGCTTCCGGTTTATTATTTAATTCACTGTATATTTCTTTTATAAGAGTGTTAGGTGAAGTTATAATTCCTGTACCATTGCAAATTGGGCAACGAGAAGTGGATATATCAAAGAAAGATCTAACAGTTCTTTTTCTTGAAAGTTCTAATAGCCCTAATTTAGTAAAGCCATATATTTCAATTTTACTTTTATCTTTCTTTATTTCAGTGTTAACTTTTTCAAGCACTTTTGCTTTGTCAGATTCATTATTCATGTCAATAAAATCAATAACTATTATTCCGCCAATATTTCTCAGTCTTAATTGTCTAAAAATTTCTTCAACAGCTTCTAAATTTGTTATTAATGCTGTTTCTTGTTGGTTTTCTGTGGAAGTAAGGTGTTTAGAATTAACGTCTATAACCGTTAAGGCTTCGGTTTTATCAATGATTATTTCGCCACCAGAAGGTAAATTAATTTTTCTTTTAAATAATTCTTTATAAAGTTTGTATATCTCTTTATATTCAAACGGATCAGAATCGATTATTTCTATTTTTGGTTTTTTTGGAAAACTTTTAAAATATTTACTAATATAATGTACATGTTCCGTATTATTAGTAATAATTAAAGTGACATCTTTTGTTAATTTTTCTCTTAATATATAATCAATTGAACTTTCTTCATAATGAAGCAATTTGGCTTTTTTGCCTCTTTTGAATTTGTTAAAAATTTGATTCCATTTTTCTAGTAAATTCTCAATTTCTTCATAAAGATATTTTTCGTCAATTCCTTCAGCTGCCGTTCGTAAGACAACTCCTATATTATACTCTTTAGAAATATTATTAGCAATTTCATATAATCTTTGTTTTTCAGTTAAATTTTCGATTTTTTTAGAAACACCAGATATATTAGTGAACGGAAAAATTACGAGAAATCGCCCTGCTAAACTTATATTTGCAGTTAATTGAGGCCCTTTATTTGCAATAGGGTCTTTTTTTACCTGAACTAAAATTTTTGATTTGGGTTTAAAAATATCATAATTGATCATTTTAATAAATTTTTCTGGAATGTCCTTTTTCCTAAGGAATCCATTTTTGCTTTCTCCAATATTCACAAACACTGCATCTAGAGCATTGACTATTCGATCAACTCTTCCTAAATAAATGTTGCCAGTTAGTTTTTCATCTTCATCGGAAAAAATTTCTACAAGTTTATTGTTTTCGATTATTGCACAATGGAGACTATCGTTTTCAGAAGTTTTTAGAACAATAGTTTTTTCCATACTATCATTTTCCTTTCAAATATTTTTCTAATTTTACGATAACTTTCAATTTAGTTTGATATTATATCAATTTTAATATCATTTGAGTTAGCAATTTTTTGTTCTGGTAGGTAATATTATAATATTAATTCTAATAAATTCAACAGTTTTTTAGTTTTTTTCTATATAATATGAATATTACAACCTGTAATTATAACATTTTTACTTATAAATTTAGTTTTTAATGTTGAAATATTGTTTTTTCTTCAACAATTTTAACATATTAAGAATAAAAGTGTATTTTTGATTTTTTTTAATTATAATCCTTTTTTTTGTGGTAAACTAAATGTAGAGTGACTTGCTTTTATTTTATTATATATTAAAATCTTAAAACGGGAAGAGGAAATTGAAGGTGAAAAGGTGGATATAAAAGATTATTTAGATAATTTAGAAATACAACAAAAAAGGGATAACAGAGAAACTTGGGATGAATATTTTTCAAAAATCGCAAAATTGATTGCTTCAAGATCAACATGTTTTCATAGAAAAGTAGGAGCAGTTATTGTAAAAGATAAAAGAATTTTAGCGACTGGATATAATCAACCTCCATCTGGCTTTCCTCATTGTGACTCTATCGGATGTATAAGAGATGATATGGGAATTGAATCTGGTAAAAACCAAGAAATTTGTTATGCTTTACATGCAGAACAAAATGCTTTGATGCAAGCCGCAAAATTTGGAATTTCTACAAATGGTGCTACTATATATGTAACTCACAAACCATGTTCTGTTTGTGCCCGCCTTTTAATTAATGCCGGAATTAAAAAGGTTGTATATTTGAAAGATTATCCTGATCCATTAACCGATTTTTTATTTAAAGTTACAAATGTTGAGATTAAATATTTTGGAGGTGGATCTATTGAAAAGGGATAAATTAGTGAATTATTTGAGAATTGATAGATGGCCAACTGTCTGGTGTCCAGGATGCGGTAATGGGATTATAATGAAAGCATTTATTGAAGCAGTCGATCAATTGAAATTGGAAAAAGACAGAGTTGCAGTTGTATCCGGAAGAGGATGTTCATCGAGAGCAACTGGATATTTAGATTTTAATACTATGCACACTTTGCATGGGAGAGCAATTGCATTTGCGACTGGGGTAAAATTAGCAAGACCAGATTTTAAGGTAATTGTTTTAGGTGGGGATGGCGACCTTACAGCAATTGGTGGTAATCATTTTATTCATGCTGCAAGACGTAATATAGATTTAACGGTAGTTTTGTTTAATAATATGATTTATGGTATGACTGGTGGTCAGCATTCACCAACAACACCCCATGATAAAATTGCAAGCACTATGCCGTATGGAAATATTGAAAATTCATTTGATATTGTCAATCTTGCTTTGTCATCGGGTGCAACATATGTTGCAAGATCCACTATATATCATTATCCTCTTACAATTAAATTCATTAAAGAAGGTATTAAACACAGAGGGTTTAGTGTAATTGAAGTTTTAACAAATTGTCATACTTACTATGGAAGATATAATGGGATGAGAAATTCATGGGAGTTATTAGAGTTTTTTAAAAATAATTCAATATCGAAGGAAAAGGCTGAAAGCATGGAACAAGATGAAATTAAGGGAAAGATTATAATTGGAGAGTTTAAAAAAGAGGAAAAACCAGATTTTTATCAAAACTATAAAAATATTTTCCCTAAATCGTCGGAGGTGTAATCAATGAATTTGACAAGACCATTTTCCATAAGAATAGCAGGTATAGGTGGCCAAGGAAATATTATTGCAGGTTTAGTTCTTGCAAAATCGTTAGTAAATGCTGGTAAATATGTTATACAAACTCAAAATTATACTGCACAAGTTAGAGGGGGGCCAAGTTATTGTGATCTTTTAATTTCGGATAATCCTATTGATTTTCCAAAAGCAACAATTTTTGATATATTGATGATTTTACACCCTTCAATGATTAAGCAATGTAAATACGTTAAAAATAATGGTATAATTATAATCGATGATTCTTATTTGGAGGATTTACCATATAACGTGTTTCGAATGACAAAAAGGGTTATACATATACCAGCCTCAAAGTTTTCATTTGAAAAATTTTCCACTGAGATTTATGCGAATATGATTTTACTTGGTGTAATGATTAAGGCAACTTCATTAGTAAAAATGGATTATGTATTTAATTCACTAAAAGAGAATGTTAATCTTAAACATTTAGAAAACAATATTGAGGCGGTGAAGTATGGAACAACACTCACGGAAAAAGTCTATAAACCAAGAATCGAAAGAAAACATCAAAGAACAATTGGGTTCGAATAATTTAAAAGAATCATTTTCTCATGCTGTTGACGGAATAGTTTTTTCAATACTTCAGGAAAGAAATTTACGAATCCACTTTTTAATAGGATTCTTGGTACTACTCTTTTCACTCTTTCTGCCAATTGACAAAAATGATTTTATTTGGATTTTTTTTGCTGTTTTCTTTGTAATTTTATCTGAATTAATTAACACACTAATTGAAAATTTTTTGGATCTGTTTATTCCAGAATATCATCCAATAGTGAAAATAATTAAAGATATAAGTTCGGGGGTTGTTTTGTGGTCAAGTATGTTTTCTGTAATCGTAGGTGTCGCAGTATTCGGAACGTACTTATTTTCATGGAATATTTTACCTATTAAAATTTTAGGATTTATTTTTCTCTCGATATTTCCTTTTATTACAATTATTTGGGGTTATAAAAAATGGAAAAATTTAATTAACGATAAAAGATAATAAATACAAATTTGAGGAGGTGTAAGCATGAAAAAATTATTGGTGATTTTGTCATTATTGGTTTTTTCGGTTTTTATATTTGCAGCATTTAAAGATGTACCTGTGAATCATTGGGCATATGATGCGGTCAATGAATTAAGTAAACTAGGTATAGTTAGTGGAATGCCAGATGGAACATTTCAAGGTAATCAAGCAATGACAAGATATCAAGTTGCTGTTGCACTGTACAGGTTATTGGAGAATATCCAAGACAGGATTGATAAAGCAATTTCTGGTTCAGCAAATGTTGAAAAGGTCAGAGAGCAAGTTTTAACCCTTTCAGATTTAGTAAGCACTGCATTGAATAAAATTGATGCTTTGAGTTCATTAAATAACTCTGTACAAGTTATTTCAAATGATGTAAGTGAGTTGAAAACTTCCTTGGTAAATATTAAGGATGATTTAAAAAATTTGACGTTTGAAATAGCACAAATAAGAAAACTATCAAACGATAATTTAGAGAAAATTAAAGAACTTGAAGGCAAAATGAATAATTTAGCTATGAATCAGGATATTGAATCCATTAAAACTGAAATAAAAACTTTAAATTCTTCATTACAATTAAAAGCTGATAGCTCTTTGGTTACTGAAATTCAAAATCTAGTAACAAAAAATTCAAATCAGATTGCAGCTTTGAGCGGAGATATTAGTGTTTTAAAAACTGATCTTAGTTCTTTAGAGAAAAAGTTTGAGTCTCAAATTGGTAATTTGAATGATACTGTAAAAACTCTTCAACAAACTCTGGATAAAACTACACTTAAAATTACTTCCCTTGAAGAATATGTAGCTTCTAATAATAAGAAGATTGATTCGAGATTAGCAACTATATCAGGCGATTATTCACAGTTGAAGGTTGATTTTGATTCATTTTCAGTTAACACAACTAATAAGTTGAATAGTTTGACAAAAACAATTAATGACCTAGAAACAAAGTTGAACGCTTATGAAACTAAAATTGCAGAATTTGAAAAACTTAAATCAGACTATGAGGTTTTTAGAAATAACACCGCATCAAGTATAACTGAAATAAATAACAAGGTGCAAAACTTGGAAGATATAACATCAAAACCTGATAGTTTATCAATGATTTCATTAATTCTTTCAGTAATTGCTACGGGTGTTTCTGTTTTTGTACTGTTTAATTCTTTACCATAATAGAATTTGTTTAATTTTTATAAAAAAGGGAGCTTTAAAGCTCCCTTTTTTATTCTTCAAATAAAATTTTAATATTTTTTATAATTCCTTCTTTATCTAATCCAAACAATTTAAACAGGTATTTGTAATCTCCTGAAACTGGGAATCTATCAATTCCAACTTTTAAGAATTTTTCAGGTAAAATTCTCATTTCAAATAATTTGGCTTCAATCATTTTTCCTAAACCATTAAATACGTTATGATCTTCGAGAACTAGTATTTTGGTTCTTGAATATCTTGCAAGAGTTTCTTCATCAAGATCTAACGGACATGAAACGTTAAGTAATGCAACATCAATTCCTTCCCTTTTTAGTTCATCTACGGCCTTAATAGCATGAGGAATTATTGAACCCATTGTAATAATTACTGCATCGTTTCCTTCTCTTAATACATCAATCTTTCCATATTTGAATTCGTAATTTTCATCGAAGAAAATTGTTCCATCTTCTTTTTTAATTGGTTCTAACTTGCTTCTTCCCATAGCTACAACAAAGTTTCCATACCTTGATGCAACGTATCTTACAACTCTATCAGTCTGATTAGGATCAACGGGGACTATTACCTTGAAACCGAACCATGAAGTTGGAGCAGAAATATAATTCAATGCATGATGAGTTTTACCATCTTCACCCACATCAATACCACAATGTGTTACAACAACTTTCAAGTTGGTATGATTAATTGCATTAAGTCTATGTTGGTTAAAAGTTTCATCAATACCAAAAACGCCGAAATCAGCAAAGAATGTTACAAAACCTTCAACGCTCAAAGCACCAGCAAGTGCCGCAGCATTGTGTTCCTGAACACCAATCTCAATGATTCTATCAGGTCTTTCTTTATCAAGTATATTTAGTTTGACTGAACCTTTTAAATCGCAGTCTACTGCAACAACATTATTGTTGTTTATTGCCAAATCTGCAATTGCTCTTCCTAATGCTGTTCTATTATCTGTTTTTTCTGTATAAATTCTTGGTTTACCTGTGTTAATTTTGACGTCATACTCAAGTTTGATCTTTTCGTGTTCAACAATTGGTAAACTATCTCTTATTTTAATAAATTTTTCAATATCATTTTCAATATTTAATTCATTAAGAGCATGTTCAAGCTCTTCTCTATTAAGTGGTTTTCCGTGGTAATCCGGTTTATCTTCCATAAATGAAACACCTTTTCCAATAATTGTATGTGCAATTATGACCGTTGGAGAATTGTCTTTTTTGGCTATTTTTAATGCTGAAAGTATCTGTTCGTAATCATGTCCATCAATTTCTATTGTTTTCCAACCTGCAGCTTCATATTCTTTTTTTAAATCAACGTACATTATATCTTTTGCCCTTCCACTTATTTGGATATCATTGTAATCGACAATTACAGTGAGATTATTTAATTTGTATTTTGAAGCAGTTCGTCTTGCTTCAGTAACTTGTCCTTTTGCACTTTCGCCATCGCTCATTAAAACATAGACGTGATAATCTTTGTTTTTAAATTTAGCAGCTAAAGCCATTCCTACGCCGGCAGATAGGCCCTGACCTAAATTTCCTGTCGTCCACTCTACACCAGGTATTCCTCTTGTAATATGGCCTTCAAATATACTTGATGGGTGCCTAAAACCACTAATCACTTTTTCTCTGTCTACAAAACCGTAAGCTGCTAGTGTACTGTAAACTGCAGGCGAGATATGTCCATGACTAATGATAATTCTATCTCGATTTTCATTCCAAGGGTCATTTGGAAAGACATTTGCAAAAGAATATAATGTTACCAGTAAATCAATCGATGACATTGAACCACCGGGATGTCCGGAGTTAGCAACGGAAGTCATTTTTAAAATGTCACCTCTACAATTTGTTGCTAGTTCTTTAAGATGTTCAATTGTCAAAATCACCACCTCCTTATCAAAATTATTATATCATCTTAAAATTACGATTGGTTAAAAATTATTATTCGAAAAATGTTAAATATATAATTATATTTGGGATAAAAATTTTGTAATGTGATATAATACTATAATGTAATTTAAGCGAGGTGATTGTATGGATGCACTTGGTAAATTGTATTCTTCAGTAGCTGTTGTAAGTATGAATTTAAATGGGAAAATTAATGGAATAACAGTTGCATGGATTGTTCGTGTTTCCATTAAACCAAAATTGATTGTTATTTCTATTGGAAAAACAAGGTATAGTCATGAATTATTAAACAAAGTAGAATATTATGGTGTTTCTGTTTTGTCCTGTAAACAAAAAGAGATTGCAAAAATTTTTGGAACATATTCAGGAAGAAATTATGACAAGTTCAAAAATGTTGAATATACTTTTTCAAAAAGGGGATTACCGATAATAAATGGTTCAGTCGCTTACTTGGAATGTAAAATTATAGATAAATTTGATGTTGGAGATCATACTTTGTTTGTCGGTGAGGTTGTTGATGAAAAAGTTTTATCCAATGAGAAACCATTAATATATGGGGAACACAAAATTTTGGAGGTGCTTGACTAGTGTTTGAACACTATTACACTGAAAATCCTACAAGTCAATTACGAGTAAAAGAAGTTGAACTAAAATTGTCAAATGGGCATATATACAAGTTTAAAACTCCTTCAGGGGTATATTCATTTGGGAAAATAGACAAAGCTTCCAAAATTTTGATTGAGTATACATCAATAAAGACAGGTAAGGTTTTAGATATAGGTTGTGGGTATGGATTAATAGGGATTACATTAAAAAAAGAATATCCCGAGATTGAATTGTATATGAGTGATATTAATAAACGAGCTGTGGAATTTGCAAAAATCAATGCCAAAGAGAATAATATTGAAGCGATTATAAAACAAGGAAATTTGTATGACGTTTGGGAAAATTTTATTTTTGATCATATAATTTCCAATCCTCCTATAGTAGCTGGTAAAGAAGTGTGGATGGAATTGATAACAAATGCTTATACACATCTGAAAAAAAGCGGCTCATTAGAACTTGTTGCTTATCATAATAAGGGTGGGAGAAGAATAAAAGAATTTATGAAAGAAATTTTCGGAAATGTGGAAGAGTTATGTAAAAAAGGAGGCATTAGAGTATATAAATCTATAAGATTATGACAATAAGTTTAGTAAATGTCTCATATGTTTACAACAAAAATACTCCGATTGAAAAAAAAGTATTAAAAAGAGTAAATTTAGAAATAAACTTAAACGAAGTGATTTATATTGTCGGAAAGACAGGCTCTGGTAAAACTACGTTATTGTATTTAATTGATTTTTTAATTAAACCTACATCTGGTATAATATATGTTGATGGTAAAAGTCCATATGATAATCCGGATAAATATAGAAAAAATATAGGATTTGCATTCCAGTTTCCTGAAAGGCAGTTTTTTTCAGAAACGGTTAAAGATGAAATTACATTTTCTTTGAAAAATCTTAACATAGATAATGTTGATAAAAGATTAGAGTATGTTCAAAGAATTTTAGATATTGATGATGAAATGTTAACGAAAAATCCTTTCAAATTATCCGGTGGTGAACAAAGAAGAGTAGCTATTGCTTCGGCCATTGTGCATGATCCAGAAATATTGATTCTTGATGAACCTACGGTAAGTTTGGATTATATTAATGAAGCAAGAATAATAACGTTTTTGAAGGAATGGAGTAATATAAAAAACAAAACTTTGGTAATTGTAACGCATGATATAGAAAAGTTTAAAGAAATACCAGGGAAGGTATATTATCTTAAAAAAGGCAAATTAATAAGGAGTGATTCCATTGGTATATAGATATGTGGCTGTTAACAAAGAAAAGAAGAAAGTTTCGGGAACAATTGAGGCTGATAATGTAAAAGAAGCAATATTTAGACTCCGGTCTAATGGATTTGCAGTTTTAGAAATTAGGGAAGCAAGAGTGTTTAATTTTAGTTTGAAAAATTTATTTGGAATTCCATTGAATGATATTGTTTTGTTTTCAAGGCAGTTTGAAACGATGATAAGTGCGGGAATCAGAATTAGAGATGCACTTTCGGTATTAACTGAACAGGAAATTTTTTCGAAAAGATTTAGAAATGTAATAAAAAAGGTAATAAATGAAATTGATGGTGGGAGTTCTTTGTCCGAAGCATTTGAAAAACAAGAAGTTTTTGATGAAGTTTTTATAAACATGATAAAAGCAGGTGAAGAGGGAGGAGTATTAGACGTCACTTTAAAGAAACTTGCTGTGTATTATGAAAATGTATATAAAATGCAACAACAAGTAAAATCAGCAATGGTATATCCTACGTTTATTTTAACTTTTGCTGTAATTGTTGTGATGGTAATAAGTGTGTTTATTTTACCCAAATTATTTAGTGCATTTGGAAGTAACATTCCAAGTACAGGTATGATAGCTTTTTTAATGAACTTAAATCAATTTCTCAGAAACAACTGGCTTTTAGCAATTTTAATTGTTATAACTGCGTTTGTTGGGATATTTATTTTTCTCAAAACAAAATATGGTGTAATTACTAAGGAATTTATTGGAAAGATAATTCCTCCCGTAAGAAAGTTAAGAGAGAAAATAACTCAGGAAAGATTTTGCCGAACTTTTGGTGTTTTAGTTGGTAGTGGTGTATCAATAATTGAATCTCTAGGAATGGCTGCAAACGCTTCTAACAATAGACAATTTATTAACAAAATAAAAAATGTCCAAGAAAAAGTTAAGTCAGGAAGCACATTAAAAAATGCTTTAAAATCTGAGAAAGTATTTCCTCAGATTATTTATGAAATGGTAGGTACTGGTGAAGAAACTGGACAATTGGATGTTGTGATGGAAAAAGTTGCCGACTTTTTTGATGATCAAATTCAGCAAGATACCAAAAAGCTATTATCACTTATTGAACCACTGATGATAGCTTTTGTTGGCTTATTTATTGCATTTTTGGCTTACACCATGTATTCGACTATTTTCTCAATGCAGTCCACAATTGGTGTATGATATGACGTATTTAGAGATTTTAATTATCATGATTATTTCAGTGTTAATTTTTTCTATTTCAATGTTTGGAATTTTAAATATTTTGAATAAAAATTTATTTAAAGAGGAAATGCTAGAAACTTATATTTATTCTGGCCTTTGGAAATCAAAAGGAAATTATTTAAAATATAGTAAGTTTAGATTTACTATATACTATTCTCAAAGTGATTTAACAATATCTAAGCTACTTGAAACAAACAATTTGTTTTCAATTACTGATTTAAGAATTGTCCCTTTTAAATGGGTAAATGGCGGGAATTTTGGTGGGGTAACTATTGAACCTATAACATTTGAGGTTAACACGAAATAAGGGGGGATTAATTTGAGCATTATTGGAAGAAAAATAATATCATTTGATGTTAAAAATAATCATATAAATTATGGGATTGGAAATTACTTATTTGGTAGGGTTAGGGTTAAAAAATTTGGGGAGTATAAATCGAATATAAAATTTGAAATAGATGACTTAATTGTTGTTAACTTACCTTGGGATCTTATTCTTCATTTGTCGATAGAAACTCCTGGAATTGTAAATGAAAAACAATTAAGAGAATATTTATCAATTGAAATATCACAGAATTTAGGTATTGATTCTTCCGAATTATATTTTGATTATGTTAAACCAATTTCTGACAAAATAAATGTTTTTGTAGTAAAAGAAGCAGATTTAAAAGTATACTTAGAAAAAATTAAATCTCAAGGTATTCCCGAACCAGATGTTGCATATCCCGATATTTTGAAAGAAGTATTAGTTTTGCAAAAGTATGTGGGTTTAAACTTGTATTTCATAGTTACAAATGATTACTCAGGAACATTGATTTTAATGGATAAGAATTTACGACATATGAGATTTTCGTATTTAACTCTTGAATATTTAAACAAGGTTGTTACAGATGAGTTTGGAATTAATATCTATGAAACAGAAAAATCTGATGATATTAATTTAAAATAAAAAATCAAACTGTTTTTAAAGCCTTTAGTAATTGATTTGATTTCTGAGATTGAGAGGGAAATTTTAATTTCAGTGAATTCAACAGAGGGACAAATTACAACAGATTTATTAAATGGAATAACAATATTAACTGATTCTGTGTTATTAAATGAATTAATTGAAGAAAATTACACATTGGGTGAAATATTGAATAAAAAATACTTAAGGCCAATTTTAAGCTTCCCCATTGATGATTTTTCTTATTTAGGTTGTACAGGGCTGCTTATAAGAGGGGGGATTGAATTTGGAAAAGTTAAATTTGTACACTGATAAGGTTCAAGTGATATCTTTAAAAAAATTTATAATATATTTGTTAATTGCTTTAGTACCATTTATTTCTATGATGTTTTATTCATATATCTGGAATCAATGGGAAGTTAGTAAAATAGCGGTGGAATATCCTAAAATTTTGAATGTAATTGAATTTTTTGATTTAAAAAATACTCCGAAACTTATAAAAAGTGAAATGAATAATTTTAATAGCAAAATATTTGAAATTTCAAATGAAATAAATAAATATCGCAACTATTTTAATGATGTTTTGAGATCAAAATATTTTTTGCAAATTTTGTTTAATGAGCTTGATGAAACTTTTAAAAAGTATAGAACTAACTTTTTCGTTGAGAATATTGAAATAACATCAAAGAGTTTTTTTGTAAAATTTTATGAATTTTCAAGAAACCAGTATATGGATCTTGAAAATCTTCGAAAGAAATTATCTGCAGTATATAAAGATTTTAAAATAGAACTAGTTTCAACAAAAAATCTTTATAAGGATTTTAAGGTATATGAATACGTTTTGGAGGGAAGTTTATGAAATTGAATAGGAGAGTTGCTTTTTTTATTGTTATGTTAGTTTTTAGCTTAAGTATCTTGTTTGGATTATACAATTTATTTATAATTCAAAAAGATTTCATTGAAAAATTAAAAAGTGATATTATAGAACTGAACGCTTTAATTTTAAAACGTGATTATTTGAACGAGGAGTTAAAAACTATAAAGCAGGAAATTGAAGATGAAAAAGTTAAGAAAGATTTGGAAAACTATTATAATAATGGAAATACCATTGAAGGTGTATTTGAAAAAACAGTGGTAGAAAATATACTCAAGATAATTTTGAACTCAAGGTCATTAAAAATTGATAGCCTTCGGATGAATGTTAGGACAAAATTTCCTTTTGTATTTGAAAAGCCTGATAAAGTTCTTGTAAGCTTTTTTGTTAAGGTTGGTGATTTAAATGAATAAAAAATTATTACTGATATTGATTTTTGTAATAATAATTTTTGTAATAATTTTTGTAATATTAGTTTTTTTAAATAAATCGAATTCAGTGATAACAAGTACGAAAACAAATGTAAGAGTAACTAGTATAAAGGATATAACATATATGTTTGAACCTGTGGGAAATGTTTCATTTTTTGAACCGTATTTTCTTAATATAAATTTTAACGATGTGAAAAGTGGGGACTATCAAATAGTTAATGAGCTTAGATATTTGGGTTTTTATTCTTATGATAATAGGAAAGAAGTATATATTGTTGAGAATGGAAAAATTATCAAATATAATATTAAAGATTTAATTTCTCAACGTTACTATGTTTTAAGTATTTCGAAAGCACATTTAGTTGTTTTGGATACGTTTGAAGGTACAATAAAGTTAATAATTTCAAACACTATTGGGGGGTTTGAATCATGAAAAAATACCTAATTTTTTTAATGCTGGTTTTATTTGTTGTGGCTGTTTTTTCAAAAGTCGTAAATATCACTTATTACGTTGAAGAGGAAAAATTGGTTGTTTTAGTTGAACTTGACCATGAAGCGCAACCTACAGAAGTAAATTTTGGTTGGAATGAATCTCAAACTGTTTATTACTTAGAATTATCAGAAAATTATGTTTCTTCAAATTCGTTTTTGCCTGTTTCGAAAGGACCATTAGAGGGTATACAAATTATTAATACTTCTGAAGGAATAAATGTATTTTTATTTATGCTTTTACCTACAAAACTTAATTGGTATGTTTTGAATAATAAAATTTTTATTGAAATGCCTCTTAGCATTTCTGATAAAACTGTTGATTATTCTTTTATTAATGCTCCACTTGATGTTGTAGCAAGGGAACTGTCAAGTACAATAGGAGTAGATGTTTCTCTTTATGAAAGTGTTAGAAACATGACTGTGAATCTTGATGTATCAAACGCTACTATTGAAGAAGCATTTAGACAGTTTCTTTTGAACAATCCTGATATTAGTTATGCTTTTACACCTGATAAGAAGTTATTTTTAGGTACTCCAGAAGAAATAAGTAAAAATTTTGCAAGGTACTGGTATGTTTATGATGGGAAGGTAAATGTAGATAAAATAAAAACTCTCTTAGGTTCAGGAACTTTTATACATTATCTAAAAGATAAAGCTAAAATTTTTGTATATGGTGGAGTTAGAGAACACAGAATGATTGCTGATGCTATTTCTCTTACTCCAACCGAAAGTTGGCATTACTTTTCTTATTTAGTTGATGAAAATACACTTCAAGAATTTTTAAATAATATTATGCAAATTTACGAATTTAAATTTGTAATTTTAAAAAGTTTAAAACAGGTTGCTATTTATTCTGATAATGAAGTTGCTAATATGGTAGGATACTATATTTCTATTTTAAAAACTGAAGAAATGGTAGATGAAATGAATCTAGAAAAAATAAAAGTGGGTTATCCTGAGAGGATAAAGACTATTCTTGATAATTTAGGAATTAAAAATAATTTAATAGGCGAATATGTAGAAGTTCCTAAAAAGTATACACCGTTAGTTCTGGAAATGAATAAAGATAGAGTAATTGGAAACCCGTATAGATTGGTTTTGGAAGATGTTTATTTTGATACTGTAAAAAATGCATTAGATTATTTGAATATTTCTGCCGAAAACAGTAAAGTTACAGAAAATAACGGTAAAGTATTTGTGACGTTGTTTGTTACTGAGGAAAAATATAACAGATTTTTACAGTTTATTGATATTGCTTCAACAAAAACAATAAAGGTCAAAGTAGAAAGGAATTTGATTAGTGATTTTGATATTAAGATTTTAAGTGAAGATGAAAATGGATTATTAATAGAAGGAAAGGAAAAAGTAATTGATGAAGTCCTGAAATTTGTTAAAGAATATAATTTAAAAGTTTCTGCTGAACAAAAGCAAAAAGAAAAAGAGAATATAGTAAATTATACATTGAATTTGTTGCCGACTGATCCAAATATAGAAGTATTTGAAGTTTTACTAAATGCTACTCCAACCTACTATACAAAGGAATACGCGATATTTGAAATAAATAAAGATGAACTTGAAAGTTTTAAAAATGCTGTTGATAACATTAGACAAGAATTCGGTAAGAAAATTCAGTTCATTGATGGATTTGTGATAGATGAGTCATTAAAAACTTTAGTAAAAGAATTATATGATGTTGATGTACTTGATTTGCAAAACGGTTATTTATTAAAGGGAATCAAAGTTGACCAAGCAATTAATTTTATTACAAATTATGCAAGAAGAGAAGATGAAATAAAAGAAGTTACCAAGTTATTAGAAATTACCCTGGAAAATTCAGATGAGATTGTTAAGATTTTAAAAGAAATTTATAATATTGATTCAATTTACTTCCCTGGAATTAGATATTTATATATGAAGGGTAAAAGTGAGGCAATAGAAAAAGCTATACAATTTGTTCAATCAATTGAACAACAGAAGGTAAAATCAAAGATAAAAATTTTGAATTTGAGTGCAACTGAACAGTTGAAAAATGTTTTATCGGAAGTTGCAGACTTGCAAATTTATACCTATCAAAATAAGACGATTCTTTATGGAACCGAAGAATCAATAAATAAAGCTGAAGAAATAATTGACAATTTAATTTCAAAAACATATGTGACGAAAATTGAAACTAATTTAGATTTTGAAAAAATTAAAGAATTAGTTAATTTCTTGTATGGAGATGAAGTGAGCGTAATAAGTATAGGAAATAAAGTTTATTTTAAAGGTCCAAAAATTTATATTGATGATATTATTAATCAAATAAACATGATAAGTGAAAGTGAAAAAACAGAAATGGAACAAAATAAGGATATCTATGTTGAAAATGGCCTGATATATGTTGATGTTAAAGATTATCAAATTGATAGCCTTATAGATTTGGTATTTAAAAAATTAAATAAAGCAATTGTTTTTAAAGAATATTTAGATAAACAAGTTTCATTAAATTTAAATGGTGTTACTTTTGAAAAATTTGTTAAAGTTTTAGAAAAATTTGGGATTGTTTTAAAGGAAGAAAATGGCATATACTATGTTTCTAACGAAAATGCTAAAAATATTTATATTTCAGATGGGAAAATTTTTATCGATGTTGTTGATGCTCCTCTAACAGATGTAGCCAAGACTGTATATAGTGATTTAGGGTTTTCAATCATTATTGATGGAGTTGATGAGAAATTAACATTGAAGTTGGATAATGCCACATTGGAAGATTTCGAAAATGTTATTAAAGAAAAAGTTGATATAGTTAAAGAAGGCCAGGTTGTATTTATAAAGCCAAAGGTAATAGGAGGAACGGTAGAAGGTGCACCGAAATACAAAGCGTTGGTCGAGTATAGTAATGGATTGTTTTCAATTGATGCTGAAGATGTGCCAATGGATGAGTTAATCAAAGAAGTAATGAAAAAAATAGGATATTCAGCAATTATTTCGAAAAATATTGATATCCAATCAAATATTTATGCTAAAAACATTACTTTTGATAACTTTATAAACATATTGAACAATTATAATATTTCAGTTAATCAAAAAGAAGATATTTATTTCTTTGAAAAAGCTACAGTGGATGCTACACAGAATACTAATATGTTTGTTTTTAGCGTACCAAGGGGTTCAGAAAAGGTGAAAGAGCTTGTGAGTTTTTATGGTGGGCAGTCATTTGTAGACACTGAAAGTGGCATGGTTATTGCCACGGGAATAAGTGCCAAAAACGCGGCAGAGATAAAAGATTACATAAATAACTTAATGGAGGTAAAATTAGCAGCGATTGAAGTAAGAGTAATTGACGAAGATATGAGTGATAACATAGAAATTGATCTTGGTAAATTAAGTACAGGTCTAGGTGAAATTTCAAGTGGTGGTTTGAATATAAACCTTGCATTAAGTGATTTGTCATTTGAAAAAATTGCCGAAAAAATATTGAATTCTGGAAATTCATCTTTAGATTTGACAAATAGTAGTCTTTCTAAAAGTCTTGCAAATTCAAATGTTGTGGCTAATCCAAATGTTGTAGCGAAAAGCGGGGAAACTGCAAATATAGTAATTGGTGATAAATTACCGATAATTTTAACTGATGCAGAAGGAAATGAAACAATTCAATATTTACAGTCAGGTGTTATATTAGAAATCACACCGTTTATTAATGCTGACGATACAATTGATTTAAAGTTAAGGATAGAAGTTAGTACATTTGATTGGGAATTAGGTGCAACGTCAATTTCAAAATTACCTGTTGAAAGAACAAGGGAATTTACTTCAACTTTGACATTAAAGGATGGTCAAACTTTGATTATAGGCGGACTTACAAGAGATGAGAAAATTGTTTCAACAAATAAATTACCAATTTTGGGTGACTTGCCTATTATTGGTAAGTTCTTTAGCAGACAAGTGGAGAAATTTACTAAAAGAAATCTTATAATATTTATAACGGCAAAGGTAGTGAAGTAGCAAGTGGTTAGAAAAGCAATTTTTTCGGGGAAATTTTATCCTGAGAAAGAAGAAGATTTGATAAAGTTTATAAAACAACATACAAATGGGAATGCTGAATATAGTGAAGGATATTTTAAAAGGTTGGGATTAATACTTCCCCATGCTGGATATATTTTTAGTGGAAAAACAGCAATTAAAGCCGTTGAAAAGGCAAGAAATATTGGAAAACCAAAAACAATAGTTATATTTGGGACAAATCACACAGGATATGGTGAGGGAATTTGCTCAGTATGGGATCATGGATATTGGGAAACACCATTGGGTGAGATAGAAATAGATGAAGATTTCGCAAGTAGATTAGTTGATAATTCTAATCTATTTAAGGTTGATTATACAGCACATTTCTATGAGCACTCTATAGAAGTTCTTTTACCAATTTTAAAATATTTCTTTGGTGATTTTAGAATGGTTCCTGTGGTCTATAATTTTCAAAGTCTGGAAAACAGCATTCAAATTATTGAAAAATTAATGAGTATATATGTTGAAAAGGTTTTATTTGTAGCATCTTCAGATTTGAATCATTTTGAAAATGATAAAGTTACTCGAGAAAAGGACTTATTATTAATTAAACAAATATTAAACAGGGACATAGAAGGGATCTTTGAAATTGTGAAATTACACAATATTTCTGCTTGTGGAATTGGCCCAATTTCGATATTAGTTGGTATGTTCGAAAAGATACAATTAATTGAACATACTACAAGTGCAGAAGCGACAGGGGATTATTCATATACTGTTGGCTATGCGAGCTTTCTATTAAGGTGAGATTATATGAGACTGTTCATAGAGAAAGTAAAAGATAAATTACCAGTAGTTGTGGTTATTGTAATTTTTATTATTTTAAGTGGAACAATTTTCCAAGAGAAATTTTTTAAAAATGAAATTCAGCAAAATACTAGTGTAAAAAGAAACTATGGAAGCCAAGTAATTGATATTAATAAAGCAGGTTATGAAGAATTAATTTCGTTATCGGGAATTGGTCCGGCAAAAGCAAAAGCTATAATTAATTATCGCGAGGAAAATGGAACATTTAAAAGTAAAGAAGAAATTATGAAAGTATCAGGAATTGGTAATTCAATTTATGAAAAAATAAAGGAAAGAATCAAAGTAGAAAACACTACTTTTCAGAAAGAGGCTTCAAAAGAAATTAAAAAAGTCAATGTTAATACTGCGGAAAAGGAACAGCTTGAGGAGTTGCCAGGAATAGGAAAAGTAAAAGCACTAGAAATAATAAAATACAGAGAGCAACACGGACCATTTAATACTTATGAAGATTTATTAAGTGTAAAAGGTATCGGTACAAAAACGTTAGAAAAAATAAAATTATTAATTGAATTTTAAAATCCTAGCGTTACTTGAATTTCGTTTGAAATTGTATTAGGTGTAGGATTTTGATCAATTACATATAATCCTACACCTTTAATTTTTATATCAAAAACTTTGTCAATTTTTCCGAGTTGGTATAAATTCCAGCCTAACAAATTAGGAACAACACCAGGTGTAATAACTTCAGCCTTTTTTTTCTTTTTGTTGATTATATCAACTATTGTTTTTACAACATCCTTAAAAATTGGTGCAGAAACAAAGCTTGAGAGTTCATATCCTTTTGGATTATCCACCCATACTAGAATAGTAAATTTTTGTTTTTTATATTCAAAAAAACCTTCAAAGGTCATGATGTATTCATTGGTACCAGGTTTTTTTTCTGCAGTTCCAGTCTTCCCATAAATTGTTAAGTTTGGAATTTTTGCAAGAATTCCTGTGCCATTTTCTACAACTTTTTTAAGTGCTTTTTTAAGAATTTGAGAAGTTTTTAATGTTATAACACGATAGGTTTTAGGTTTAGAATTTTCAATGATTGTCGGAGAAACATAAATTCCATTATTTACAACAGAATTAAATGCTGAAATCAATTGTAAAGGGGTTACACCGATGGAATAACCGATTGGAAGATATGCCCAATCAATTTTAGACCACTCTTCGCTTTTTTTTAAGATTCCTTTAATTTCTCCAGGTAATTCAATTCCAGTTTTTTCACCAAACCCAAATGTTTTAAATATTTCATAAAGTTTTTTTGTATCATAATCATCAACTAATAATTTTGCAGTTTTCACAGCGGCGACATTGCATGATTTAGCAATTGCATCATAAAAATCAATCAAACCATGAGTATGTATATCAGAAATTTTGATATCAAGTGAAGGATCAGGTTTAATATAACCATTGCAAATGAAGGTAGCGTCATCGGTGATCACACCTAGGTCTAATGCAGCTGCGTAAAAAACGGGTTTAATTGCTGAACCAGGTTCTATATAACCCATAATAAAATCTGGCCAATTTCGTGTTGTAATTAAGCTTTTAATTTTTCCTGTGTTTGTTTCCATTACAATAATTCCAACAGCGTCAGCTGAGTATTTCTCTTTTTCAAACAATGCAAGATCGTATAAAGCAGTTTGAAATCTAGAATCTATTGTGAGTTTTATTGAATTTCCATTTTTTGGTGGAATGTAAGATGAGATAGTAGCATTAGATGTGAAAAAACCTGAATACTTGATTTTGATTTTTCCGTTACTTTTATTATCTAAATAACTATCAAAATATTTTTCAACACCGGAAATACCCTTTCCGTCCCTGTAAATACCTATTATATTTTCAAATCCAAAATTTTTTATCGAATTTCTTTTTTCTAAAATATTAAAACTAACAAACGGAAGAAGATCAGGTGGAATTTTATTTTGTAATATTTCTTTGTCAAATGCTTCACCAAGTTTTATAAATTTTTGTTTAAAATTTATTTTTAGATTAAAATTTTTTGCTAGAATTTTTAAATCAATTTCGTAAGAAGGTTGGAAATATTTTTTTAGGAATTCAACATCAAGATATGCAACATAATAAGGATAACTTGTTGCTAAAATTTGATTATTACAATCAAAAATATTACCTCTTAATGCAGGTATTTCCTTTGTAAAAATTTTATCACTTTTTAATTCATTTAAAGAAAATAACTTTAGCATTACAATTAAAAGAAAAAAGCTAAAAATAAAAATTCCAAAATAAACTCTAGGATTTTTTTTCATCATTTAATAATTTCAGAACCTATCATTAGACTTTCAATATTTTTGTCTAAATCAACTAATTTACGATGAATTTCAATAATTTGATTTTCAAAAAACTTTTTTTGATTCAATAATTTGAGATTTTGCTGAGAATAGAAAGAAGATAATAAGAAAATTGTTAGAAATAAAACCACAGGTAGTGTTAGTTTGAGTGTCATACTTAATACGTGAGTTATTTTATAACTTAATGTTCGTTTCCGCTTCGCTTGAACACTAACAGCCATTTGACTTCCCCCCCTTTTTAAATTCGCTCCGCTATTCTCAATTTTGCACTTCTTGACCTTGGATTGGACTTTATCTCACTTTCGCTTGGTCGAATTGGGCCAGCAATTTGCTTTATTCTGGGATCATTCCTAAAAAAGTGTTTAACCAATCTATCTTCTAATGAATGAAAACTTATTACTGCCAATCTTCCGTTTTGTTCAAGAAAATCTGGAGCTATTTCCAAAAATTTTTTAATATTTTCAAGTTCAGAATTAACTTCAATCCTTATTGCTTGAAATGTTTTTGTGGCGAAATGCCTTTTCCTTTTTTTAATTTCATTATATGGTAAAGCACGTTTAATAACTTCTACAAGTTCTAAAGTAGTATTAATTGGTCTATTTTCAACAATTTTTTTGGCAATTCTTCTTGAGAATCTTTCTTCGCCGTATTGAAAGATGATATTTGCAAGTTTTTCCTCAGAATATTGATTAACGACTTCATGGGCAGTTTTAGTTTGTTCAAGGTTCATTCTCATATCAAGAGGTTCATCTTTATTAAATGTAAAACCTCTCCCTTCTCCCATTAATTGGAAGGTTGAAATTCCTAGATCAATCAATATACCTGAGACTTTGTTTATATTCATTAATTTTAAAACAACAGGAAGGTCTGTATAAGAGGATTTAAAGAGGGCAATATTCTCAAAATGAGATAAGTTTTTCTCGGCTATTTGTAGTACTTCTGAATCAATGTCAATACCAATAACAAAAACATTAGGTGAAGATTCAGCTAATAATCGTGCATGACCACCCTCACCCACTGTACAATCAACATATATTCCATTTTCTTTCCATAACAAATAATTAACAACTTCCTTAGGCATTACCGGAATGTGCTTATCAGAATATTTTCTCACTTTTTCTCTCCGCTCCGCTTAAAATTCATCATTCTAAGTGTATCATATAAGGTAATTTCAAAAAAAATTTTCTAATAAAAAATTAAGGGATAGAAAAGCCTTTATTTAAGCCTTTCTATCCCATTTAAGCAATTATAAACAAAAGTATATTAATTTGTTACAAAACAATTTCATCCGTTCATTGCTTTGCTAATTATTCTTTTTGAAATTTCATTATGTTTTTGAATAAATTCCTTGATATCAAAGTCGGTAAATATTCCATCGAATATTTTTATTTTTCCATTAATTACTGAAAGATCTACCTGTTTTGCATCACATAATACTATTGCATTTATTGGCTCATGTAATGCTCCAGCAAATTCAGGTTTATCAAGTTTGAAGCCAATAAAATCTGCAGCCATGTTAGGTGAAATTTTACCAATATAATCATCCATTCTTAGTACTTTTGCACCACCGATGGTACCAAAGTTTAAAGCTTCACGTACAGTAATTGCATCTGAACCAAATTTTACTCTTTGAAGAAGCAAAGTATTTCTAACTTCTAAAATCATGTTGTTGGTATCGTTACTAGCACTTCCATCAACTGCTAATCCAATTCTTATTTTGTCCTTTAATTTTGTTACTGGGGCAATTCCAGAGCCTAATCTCATATTTGATGAAGGACAATGGGCCATTCCAACGTCATTTTCTTTTAATTTTTCAATATCGTTGTCATTTAACCATACCATATGTGCAAACCATACTCTAGGATTCAACCATCCAAGTTCTTCCATATAATCAACTGGTCTTTTTCCAAATTTTTCCAAACAGTATTCTTCTTCATCTTTTGTTTCGGCAAGATGAGTGTGGAGTAATACATCATATTTTTCAGCAATTTTAACGGTTTCTTTCATTAAGTATGGAGTTACCGAGAAAGGAGAGCATGGTGCAAGTGCTATTCTAATCATTGAGTATTTTGAAGGATCATGAAATTTTTTGATAACATTTACGCTTTCTTCCAAAATTTCGTCATCCTTTTGAACTACGGTATCAGGTGGTAACCCACCATCTTTCCTGCTAAGAGACATACTTCCGCGTGTTGGGTGAAATCTTATTCCAATTTTTTTTGCGGCTTCGATTTCGGCATAAAATATATTATTATTTCCAAAAGGATATAAATAAAGATGATCAGTTGTAGTTGTAACACCAGTTTTAATCATCTCATATGTAGCAATTATTGTACTTACATATACAGCTTCTTCATCAATATATTTCCAGATTTCATAAAGATATACAAGCCAATCAAAAAGTTTTTTATTTGCTGCTAATCCTCTAGTGAGCGATTGATAAAGATGATGATGGGTATTTACAAAACCGGGGATTATCATATATCCATCCATATCATACACTTCATCTGCAGTAATATTTTCCCAATTTTTTCCCACTTCTTTAATGACGTTGTCTTCAACTAAAATATATCCATTTTCTATATCTCCTAGTTCATCATCAAAAGTATATAGAAAAGAGATATTTTTGAATAATTTGGTCATATTCTCACCTCAATCAGAGAAGTAAATATCCATCAATATTTCTTCATGTTTTTTACGATAATCAAGAATTTTTTGATTTGTATCTTTCACTTTTTCTTGTTGTTTTTCCCAATATTCTTGAGACTTTTGTGCATTTAACTCTTCAACAGTTTTTCCTTGTTGTTCAACCCAAGTATAATATTTTAAGTTGTGCCATCTTTCTCGGCTAAATTTATCTCCTTCAAAGATCCATGATGGTTCTTGATATAAAAGAATTCTTTCAGTTCTTGATTTTGCTTCACTTCTGTCTAACTTTCCAAATTGTTTAGTTAGTTCTTCCATAACAGATCTATATCTTTCAATTGAGTCAGTTGCGACAATGAATATATTATCATCACTACCAAAATCATAGAATTTTGCCATTTTAATAGCACCTATTAAATTTGCAACACCGGAAATTCCAAATTTATCTGAAATAAAATCAACAGCATCACTTGGAACAAATTCTTTAAGGAATTTAATACCTTCAGGATCGCTTAAAACTTGTAACATTTTCTTTGAATCCATATCATCAACTAGGACGACAGCATCATTGTTCATAACGTTATGAATCCAAGTTACGTGTTTATCACCAATACCTTGAATATCATGACCACCATAACCATTTAATGCAATTGTTGGACATTGTAAAGGTTCAACAGTTACAACTTTTGCTTCAGGAAATTCCTGCTTCACTCTATCTCCGGATGCAATAGTACCAGCAGATCCAACACCTAAAACAACTGCAGAAATTCTTTGATTTCCAATTTTCTTTTCTTTAACTAGTTCAATCATAGTGTTTCCAGTTACATAATAATGGAATCTATAGTTTCCAAACTCTTCAAATTGGTTCAAAATTCTTACATGTTCAGGATCTTTGCTATATAGTTCTTTGGCTTTATCGTATATTTCTTTTACGTTTGACTCACATCCAGGAGTTGCAATTACTTCAGAACCATATTTTTTAATTAATTCAAATCTTTCTTTACTCATTAATTCTGGAAGTAAAACAATTGATTTATAATTCATTCTTGAAGATACCCAAGCACCACCAATTCCGTAATTTCCTGTTGACGGCCAGACTAATGTGTGCTTAAGTGGATCAACTTCTCCATTAACAGTTTTTTCAGCTAACACTGAATAAGTTGCTCCAACTTTGTGGCTTCCAGATGGAAATTCTTTTGCATAAAGTACAATTATATTTGCTTTTACTCCAGTTAATTCTTTAGGCATTACAAAGTAGTAATAATCATCATTTTCATTCTTCCAAGTAATATTAAATAGATTTACCGGATGCATTGGATCTTTTTTCTTCATTTCAATGGCTCTTTTCCTAATCTTTGGATCAATTTTTTCAGGGTGAAGCATTTCCTCAAAAGTTGGACCTAATACAGGCACTTTTTTATTCATCACTTTTCCCTCCCGTTTGAATTTTGATTATATCTTCCATAGAAATGGGTATTCTATTAATTCTTTTGTTTATAGCATTTGAGACGGCATTTGCAATTGATGGTGGAGAACTCATTAAAGAAGGTTCTCCCAGACCTTTTGCCCCAAATGGACCTTCAGAAAATTCATCTTCGACAAAATCAACATGTATTTTTTCTGGAATATCTTTAATTGAAGGAATAATATAATTATTGAAATTATCTGTTAAAATTTTTCCGTTTTCTTGTTTAATTTCTTCCATTATTGCATATCCCATACCTTGAATGACTCCGCCGTGAACTTGCCCAACAGCTCCATCATAGTTAATAACCTTACCAATGTCATGACATACCCACGCTTCTTTAAGGTCAATTTTTCCAGTTAAAAGATCGACCTCTACCAAAGAAAGTTGAGTACTGAAAGTATAAGTAATATAAGCCTCACCAACTCCATTTTCTTGATCAAAATGCAATTTTGGTGACTTATACCAACCGACTTCTGATAATTTGACGTTGTGTTTGTTACATAATTCTGCAACTTCATCAAAAGAAATTATTTTATCTCTTATGTAAACTTTTCCATCAGCAAATTTTATCTCAGTTTTTCCAACACCATAAAAGTCAGTTAAAAATTCAATAATATTATTTCTGATTTTTTCAGTTGCGATTTTAACAGCATTTCCACTGAAAAAGGTTGTTCTTGATGCAACAGTTGGACCACTATCTTGTATTACTAAGGTTTGCGGTTGTAGTACAGTAATTTTATCAACATGTTGTCCAAGAATCTCTGAAGCAATGATAGCCATTGTAGTTTTTGCACCTTGGCCCATTTCGGTATTTCCAATCATAATGTTTATTGTACCATCTGGATGTACTAAAACTTCAGCACTTGCTCCGTCTAAATGTTGCCCACCAGAACCTAGACTTACACCGTAGAAGATATGTGACCAGCCTAGTCCACGCTTTTTATATTTATTGTTTTTGTTAAATTCTTCAACTTTTCTCTTTAATTCCGAATAATTTGACATTGTGAAGACTTTCTGTAAAGTTTTCTTTGCGCCAACAGATTGAGTTAATTTATGACCGGTTGCTGTTTCATCTCCTATGTCAAGAGTATTTTTTAATCTGATTTCGTATGGGTCAATTCCCAGTTTTTTAGCAGCTTCATCAATTACTGATTCCATTGCAAATAAGACTTGGGGTGATCCAAAACCACGAAAAGCGCCACAAGGTACTTTATTAGTATATACTCCATATACATCTACGTGAACATTGGGAACTTTGTATGTACTGCATGAATGTACTGTGGTACGATACATTACTATAGGCGAAAGAGTTGAATATGCGCCCATGTCTAAATAAGTACTAGATTTTACCCCTAAAATTGTTCCATCTTTTTTAAAAGCAACCTTGTAATACGATTTACTGGGGTGTCTTTTACTTGTTTCTTTAATATCCATTTCACGTGTATAAATTAATTTTACAGGTCTTCTGGTGAGATAGGATAAAAGAGCAGGTTTAGATGCAATATATGATGGAACATCTTCTTTTCCCCCGAACCCTCCGCCAGTTTCTGTCTGGATAACGTTTATTTTGTTTAATGGAATGTTTAAAATATTTGCAACATCTTCATGAACATAAAATGGACATTGAGCACTGACATATATTTCTAAAATGTTGTCTGGAGTATAATATGCTACTGCACCTTGTGGTTCAAGGTATGCATGTTCTTGATAACCTGTTTCAAATTCCATCTCAATAACTAAATCTGCGTTACTAAAAGCTTCATTGATATCTCCTCTTCTAATTTTTCGATGAAAACCGATATTAGAGCTTCCATTTACAATTACCTGGTCTTTAATTGCGTCGTCAATAGTTAAAACAGGTGGAAGTTCTTCAATTTCAAACTCAACGAGTTTTGCAGCTTGTTCAGCAATTTCTTTTGATTCTGCCGCAATCAATGCAATTACATCACCTTCAAATCGAATTTTGTCACCAACAGGTACCAAAAAATTCATATCTTTAATGATGTGTCCAAATTTATTTGAACCTGGAACATCTTTGTAAGTTGCTACATATACAACACCTGGAAGCTCATACGCTTTTGATGTATCAATGCTTTTCAGTATTCCATGAGGAACATTTGCATATACTACACTTGCATACAACATGTTGTGAAAATAATAATCTGAAGCGTATTTTGCACTTCCGTATGCTTTTTGAAGACCGTCTATCCTTTGAACTTTTTTTCCTATTACTTTCACGTTGTCCCTCCTTTACTCTAAGTATAAGCTAAGAATTTTTTGTTGTGAAATGTCAATCAAACCTTTATCCGTAATTTTCAACTTTGGAATAACAGCAAGTTGCAAGAAATGGATATGCATTAAAATATCTTCACTTGTTCCAAGTTTTTCAATCGCATCTTTAAGATGATTTACTTCTTTAATTACTTCTTTTAATGGTTTATCAGACATTAATCCAGCAATTGGTAATGGCATTTCAGAAAGAATATTACCATTTTGCACAGCAACTATTCCACCTTTTATTTCCTGAATTCTTTTAATTGCTAGCAGAATATCTTCATCATTGTTTCCAACAACTGCAAGATTATGAGAATCATGTCCAATTGTAGTTGCAATTGCGCCTTGTTTAATATTTAGTCCTTTTACAAAACCGATACTATATCCACTTGCCTTGTGTCTATCAATAACAACTATTTTAGAAATATCATTTATTGGATCACATACAATATACCCATTTTTTACTTTTGGTTCAATATGAAGTTCATCTGTTAATAAAGTACCTTTTTTCAAATGGATTACCCTAATTTTTTTATTCATATCTCTAACTTTTAAATTGATTTTTTCTGGAGGTACAATATTAATCGCACCAATTGTTTCGGGAACATTTTTGTAAATGCTAGAAATTTTTACAACTAGGTTACCATCTTGAGCAACTATTTTTGAGTCTTTTATAACGTACAAAACATTAAAATTCTTTAGATCATCAACTACAACAAAGTCGGCTTTGTAACCTGGAGCTATTGCTCCCATACTTCGTAAATTAAAGTAACGTGCGGTATTTATTGTCGCCATTCTAATAGCAATAATAGGATCAATTCCTTTACTTATTGCTGTTTTTACAATACCATTAATATGACCTCTTTTTTGAATATCTAAAGGATCTCTGTCATCGGTACAGAAAGAAAAGAAATGATGATTAATTATATCGACCGCAGGTAATAAGGAATCTAGATTTCTTGCTGCTGTTCCTTCACGAATAAAAATTTGCATTCCTTTAGAAAGTTTTTCTAATGCTTCATTAGCAGTTTCACATTCATGATCTGATCTTACAAAGGCGTCAATGTATGCATTAAGTTCCTTTCCAGATAGTCCAGGAGCATGACCATCAATCTTTTTATATTTATGCCTTAAAATTTCAATTTTAGCAATTAATTCTCTATCACAATTTAAGACACCTGGAAAATTCATGACCTCACCAAGTGCAATGATACGAAAAGGATATTTATCTACCAGGCTGACCATATCTTCGGGGCCAAGGGTTGACCCGGATGTTTCAAACTTCGTGGCAGGAACAGCAGAAGGAATAGCAAAATAAACGTTCAAAGGAATTCCTTCAGTTGATTTAATCATATATTCTATTCCTTCAACTCCCAAAACATTGGCAATTTCGTGAGGATCAGCAATTATAGTAGTTGTACCGAATGGTAAAATTGACTTAGCAAATTCAACAGGTGATAATATTGAACTTTCAATATGAACATGAGCGTCTATTAAACCCGGTAAGATATATGCACCTTTCAGATCAATAACCTCTTTTCCATCGTTATATTCATTTCCTATTCCTGCAATTCGTTTTTTAAATAGTGCAATATTGGTTCTTTCAATTTTTCCTGAGAAAACGTTAACCAAGTTTGCATTTTTAATTAATACGTCTGGTAATTTCTTCCCCAATGCAACTGGAACAATTTCATAAATTTTCATTTTTTCATCCTCCTTTTGTAGAGATTATATATGAAAATTCATTTGGTAAAAAAAGGAGATTTTTGAATGTATTTGCAATTATTGGAAAAATATTGAACAAAATGCGGGAAAATTGGAGATATAGAAAAAAAATAAAGGGCCCAAATGGGCCCTTTAAAATGTGAGTTTAAATTACTTTAGAGAACCAGGAAAGTGACAAGCCACCTTATGTCCGGGAGTAATTTCTCTTAATTGAGGTTCTTCTTTTGCACAGATTTCTTTTGCCACTGGACATCTAGGATGGAATCTACATCCTGACGGTGGATTAACAGGACTTGGCACATCACCTTTAAGTATAATTCTTTTCTTTTTGTATTCAGGATTTGGAACAGGTATTGCACTCATTAATGCGCGAGTATATGGATGCAATGGTTCATCGAATAAATCTTTCTTAGATGCATCTTCGACGATTTTTCCCAAATACATAACAATAATTCTATCTGAGATATATTTGATAACTGAAAGGTCGTGAGATATAAAAAGATAAGTTAGATTATGTTTCTTTTGCAAATCAAGCATCAAGTTTATTACTTGTGATCTGATAGAAACGTCCAAAGCAGCAACTGCTTCATCTGCAACTATTAATTTTGGATTCATTAAAAGTGCTCTTGCAATTCCGATTCTTTGCCTTTGTCCTCCAGAAAATTGATGTGGAAATCTGTACATATGATCCCCGTGAATTCCAACTTCTTCAAGAGCAGATTTTACTTTTTCAATTATTTCTGATTTTTTGATTACTTTGTGCATTACTGGTCCTTCAGAAACAATTGTTTTTATTCTAATTCTTGGATTTAATGAACTATAAGGATCTTGGAAAACAATTTGCATTGTTTTCCTAAATTCAGATCTTTTTTCATTTAAATTTGATAATAATACGTCATAAAATCCTTTTTCACCAGAATCTTTATATATTTCGTAATATTTTTTATCAATACCTGTGAATGTTTCAGGATTTTCAGTTTTGAATTTTCTGATATAGGTTTTTTTAAGATATTGTTTTGCTTTAAAACGGGGCATAAAGTAGAAGGTTGTATCTTCATTGTCAACAATTATTCTTCCAGAAGTTGGTTCATAAAGTCTTAATAACGTCATACCTGCGGTTGTCTTCCCACAACCAGATTCTCCAACCATTCCTAAAGTTTCACCTTCGTAAATTTCAAAGCTTATATCGTCAACAGCTCTAACCCATGCTACTATTCTCTTAAAGACTCCGGCTCTAATAGGGAAATGTTTAACAAGATTATCAACTTTTACAAGTACTTTTTTTTCGCTCATGCACTTTCACCAGCCTTTTTAAGTTTCTGGAGTTCCTCGACTTTTTTGTAATAGAAACATCTAGAATAATGTCCTTTTGATATCTCGTATAAAGGTGGTATTTCTTTTTTACATCTTTCGTCAGCAAATTCACATCTTGTATTAAATCTACAACCTGGTGGAAAATGTAATGGATCTGGTACAATCCCCGGGATGTTATACAATCTGTCTTGTTCAATGTCAAGTCTTGGAATTGAGTTTAGTAGTCCCCAAGTATACGGATGTCTCATTTCTTTGAATAATTCTTTAACATCAGCTGTTTCCATTACCATTCCACCATACATAACAACAACTCTATCTGCATTTTCGGCAATTACACCTACATCGTGAGTGATGAGTATAATTGCCATTCCATATTCTTTTTGAAGTTCTCTCATCAATTCAAGAATTTGCGCCTGAATTGTAACATCTAAAGCTGTTGTAGGTTCATCGGCGATTAGTAGCTTAGGGCGGCATGATAAAGCCATTGCGATCATTGCTCTTTGTCGCATACCACCGGATAATTCATGTGGATATTCATCAACACGCTTTTCTGGCTCAGGAATTCCAACTTTTTTAAGCATTTCAATAGCCATTTTTCTAGCTTCAGTTTTACTAACATCTTGGTGTAACATAATGGCCTCTATTATTTGTTCTCCAATTGTAAAAACAGGGTTAAGTGCCACCATTGGTTCTTGGAAAATCATTGCAATGTCATTTCCTCTAATTTTTCTCATTTCATCTTCTGAAAGTTCTAATAAATTTTTTCCTTCAAAAATTATTTGTGAATCTTTTAAAATTTCACCATTTGGATCTAATAATCTTAAAATTGAGAGTGATGTAACACTTTTTCCACTACCAGATTCACCAACGATTCCTAAAGTTTCACCAGGATAAACTTCAAAATCAACCCCATCAACTGCTTTCACTATTCCATCTTCTGTATAAAAATATGTCTTTAGATTTTTAACTTCTAATAATGGTTTCTTCTCCAACTCAATCACTCCTTTATTTCAATTTCGGATCAAAGACATCTCTAAGGGCATCGCCGACAAGATTCCACGAAAGCACAAAGAGGACCATTGCCATACCTGGATAAAAAACTGTGTACCAATATGCAAGTGCCTGTCCACTTGCTCCTAAAATATAATTTCGAGTATAGTTGAGCATGGAACCCCAATCGGCATATCCAATAGGTGCACCTAATCCTAGGAACGATAGTGCTGCTGCTGTTATAACAAGTGATCCGAGCCTCATAGTTGCTTGAACTAAAACAGGAAAAATAGTGTTTGGTAAAATGTGTCTTATAATTATAATAAAGTTTCTAATTCCAAGTGCTTTAGCTGCAAGTACAAATTGTTCTTCTTTAACTTGTAAGATATTTGCTCTGATCAATCTTGCAGTAGCCATCCATCCAAAGATAATCATCGCAATCATTACTTTATCGAGTCCACTTCCAAGAATTGTGGTTAAAACCATTGCGGCAAGGAGAAACGGGATTGAAAGAAAAACGTCAGTAAGCCTCATTAAAACTTCATCGATCCAACCTCCAAAATATCCAGCAATAGAACCAATAATTATACCAATTAAAGTTGACGCAGAAACAACAATTAAACCTATTTTAAAGGCTGTCCTAGTGCCCCAAACTACTCCGTAGAAAATATCTCTACCAGCTATCATTCCAAACGGATGATCTTTACTTGGAGGCACTGGATCAGAACTCCAAGATAATATAGGCATAATGTATGGATTATCCAATTTCATAGGATTACCATTTTCGTCAGGAAACATAGGGTTGATTGGTGGAGCAATCAAAGGTGCAAATACTGCGACTAAAATGAAAAATAACAATAGCGAAAATCCTAAAATTGCAGATGGGTTTTTAAATAACTTTCTTAATGTTCTTTTAAACTCAGTATTCATCCACTACACCTCCTTAACCGAGTCTTATTCTTGGATCTATAGCTGCATATAAAATATCTATAATTAAATTCCCTAATATTAAAACTGTCGAATAGAAAAGAACACTTCCAAGAACAGCAGCATAATCTAATTGTGTTGCAGCTTGTGCAGTAAATCTTCCCATACCAATTCTATTGAAAATAACTTCAACAATTACTGTACCAGAAAGAAGTCCAATTACCATTGCACCAGCAACAGTAACTACTGGGATCATTGCGTTTTTCCTTGCATGTTTATTTATAACATCTTTTTCTGGAACACCTTTTGCTCTTGCAGTTCTAACATATTCTTTTCCCAAAACTTCTAACATGCTTGAACGTGTAATTCTAAGCAAATAAGCCCACCAAAGCCATGAAATTGTTAGAATTGGTCCGATTAGATGTCTGAGAGCATCCCAAAATATATCAAGTCTACCGTTTAATAGTGCATCAATTGAAAGGATATGAGTTATACGTTTGAATTCTGGAGATTTTACAATTTCTTCTGCCCAACCACTCATTGTACCGGGTGGAAACCAACCAAGAACTGAGTAGAAAATCATTAGTACAATCAAACCGAAAACAAAGTCAGGTAACGACCATCCTACAATAGCAAAAATTCTAATAAAATGATCTAAAAATTTATCTCTTTTAACTGCGGCAGCTACTCCGAGCCATATTCCAACTCCTATAACAGGAATCATGGCATAAAGCGCCAATTCAATAGTATATGGTATCCTTTCCTTTATAGCTTTAGCAACTGGTTCTTTTGCAGTAACTGACCAGCCAAGATCGCCTCTAAAGACACCACTGATCCATTTAAAATATCTTGTCCACATAGGATCATTGAGTCCATATTTTTCAATTAATTTGTCTAATTCTTCATTTGAAAGTTTGTCAAAAACATTTGGATTTACATATGCTGACAGAAGTTTCTCGGGACCAAGTACTTCAGTAAAGCTAAAAATTATCAGTGTTACTCCAAAAAGTATTAGTGGGAGTAACAGAAGTCTACGAATAATATAAGCCGTCAACTGTAACACCTCCTAAATATATTTTTCAATATGTCAATACTATTATAACAGTTGTAAAAAATGTTTCAATACTGTATATTACATCAATTATTTATCAAAAGACAAATAAATAAATTTAATTAGCTATAATTCTTCTTTTAAACGTTTGGCAAGTTTTTTACCAATTAATTTTTCCAGTTCTTCAAGAGGTGCATTTTTAATATTTTCAATAGAACCGTAGTTTTTTAATAAGAGTTTTTTACGTTTTGGTCCTATTCCAGGAATTTCATCTAAAATTTTTGTGCGATAATTTTTTAAATATAAATTATTACTAAACGCATTTGCGACTCTGTGAGTTTCATCTCTGATTTTAACAAACATTCTCAAAATCGGATGTTCAAAGGGTAGAACAAATTCTTTTTCCTTTGTAATAATTATTTCATTTTCTTTTGCAAGTCCAACAACTACAGGAGAAAATCCTAATTCTTTGAAGGCTTCTAAAGCAGCGTTAACTTGTCCACGTCCACCATCAACGAAAAAGAGATCAGGTAGTTTGTGTTTGGTATATCTTTTTTTGATCAGCAGTTTTATACTTTTAAAATCATCTAAGATATTCCCCAATTTATATTTTCTATATAAATCTTTTCTTGGTTTTCCATTTTCAAAGACTATTAAAGAAGCTACAGTATATTTTCCGCTGCGATGTGAAATATCAGTTCCTTCAATTAGTTTTGGGATTTTTTTTAGTTTTAATAATTCTTTTAGTTCTTTAAGAGTTTCAATATCAAAAGCATTATTGTAAATTTTATCAAGTAAATTTTCATAAGCAATTTTTAAAAGCCCTTCATCATCTGAATCAATAGGTGTTGAAATTGTAATGTCAAAATCAAATGAAAGTTTGTTGTCAATTACTATTCTATCGGGTCTTTCACTTGAAATTCCATAATAAAAATGATAAAGAAATTCTTCGATATCAAAATCACCTTCATAAATTAATTTTGAAATTAGAACACCACCTCTAACTTTCAAAATTACAAATATATTATGATCAAAAGCAATATAATCAACATTACGCTTATCACTTAAAATAACCCCCTGAGAATTCAAAAGCTTTTCAAAAGAGTAAAGTAGGTCTCTATATTTAATTGCATTTTCGAAATCTAACATTTTTGCATGATGTTCCATTTTATCTCTTATAAAATTTCTTACAAAATCGAAGTCCCCTTTAAGAATTGAATAAAGTTTTGAAATACTAGTTTGATAAGATTTTTTATCAATATTTTCTATACATGGAGCTGTACATGTATTTAAATGAAAGAGTATACATGGTTTTTTGATTTTTGATAATTCTTTTTTACAAGTTCTAAATTTTAATATTTTTTGAAGAATTTCTACAAGAACTTTTGTAAATCTTATGTTAGTATATGGTCCAAAATAAATACCGTCTTTTTTCCTGCTTCTTACAACTTCAATATATGGAAATTTATCATTGGAAATTCTAATGTAAGGATAAAATTCATTTCCCTTCAACATTACATTGTATTTTGGTTGATATTTATTTATTAATGTTGCTTCTAATAAGAGTGCTTCCTTTTCATTTGTGACGATGATTGTTTCTAAACTTGTTGCCTCATTAATAATTAATTTACTTTTTTCTTCTTTCAAATTAAAGTGAGAAGCCAGACGTTTTTTCAAATTTTTGGCTTTTCCAATATAAATGTATTCTTTATTTCTTTTAAATAAATATACTCCAGGTTTATTTGAGACTTTTTCTATTAATTTTTTTTCAAGCATAATTTATCACCTAAAAAATAAAAAGTGGGGAGTTTCCCCCACCAAAGGCTATTTATTAGAAAAATTATTTAATGTTTCTATTTTTAATTCCGACAATCAAAGTTATAATATAAGCCCAACCAATTGAAAAGAGAGAAATAAGTGTTGCATTTTTAACTACGAAAAAGTCGATTATTAAGAAAGCAATAAAAATCAAAGAAAATAATATTGCAAGTCTCATACCCTGGCGAACTTGTAAATTACCCAAAAGTTTAAGTTCAATAATTGAAAAAATTCCAATAAGAGCGTAAATTATTGGTGAAAGTGAGATACCAAGTTGTGAAAAGAAATGTGAAAATCCACCTGAAATAAAGAAAGAAAGTGAAATAACAAAAAATATCCACGCAGTAACACTGGCAATACCAAAAGTAGATTTACCTTGTTGAATGATTCCTAGTGCAAGAACAGCACCTAAAACAATATTTACAATAAACATCAAAGTAGAATATGCCGTAACAGAAAGCATTTTACTCACCTTCGCTTTCTAAAAATTTTTTATATTCTTCTTCACTCAAAAGTTCTTCTAATTCTGAAGGATTTGAAAATTCAATTTTGACAAGCCAACCTTTTCCTTCGGCATCTTCATTAACTAATTCTGGTGATGAATCAAGTTCGGAATTTATTTCAACTATTTTTCCAGAAACTGGTGCATAAACATCAGAAGCAGCTTTAACACTTTCAATTGATAAAAGAACATCACCTTTATTTACTTCTGTGCCTGTCTCTGGTAAATCTACATAAACAATATCCCCCAGTTCTTCTTGAGCGTGATTGGTAATTCCAACTAGTCCAGTTTCAGTGTCTACCCATTCATGAGACTTTGTATATTTTTTCATTTAGCTCCCTCCCTTATTATTTATATCAAGTATATTTTAACACAAAAATCCCTTATTTCAAGATTTTGTAATATTTTTAAAAGATAAGATTTCCTACTGTTACGACAAGTAAAGAAAATACATATGCAATGGTTAGACTATAGAACACTGAAAACATAACCCATTTCCATCTTCCAGTTTCCGACTTTATGGAAGCTAAAGTTGCAAAACATGGAATGTATAAAAGGATGAAAATTAATAAAGCGTATGCTGAAACACTAGATAATGAATTTGAAAGTACAGTCTTTGCAGTGATAATATCTTGTTCAGCAAATCCATAAAGCATTGACAATGTTGATACAATTACTTCCTTGGCAACTCCTCCAAAAAACAGTGCTGTTCCAATTTGCCAGTTGAAACCTAAAGGTTTTAAAATTGGCTCAATGAATTTACCCAAATATGCCGCGTAACTTGTTTCAATTTGTCCTTTTGAAGGAAAGTATGATAGAAACCAAACCACAATACTTGCAGCAAATATAATTGTCCCGGCTTTTTTAATAAAGTGACTACCTTTGTTCCACATGTAAATTACAATATTTCTAAAAGTTGGTATTCTATATCTTGGTAATTCCATAACTAATGGAACATCTTCTCCTTTAAAAAATAATCTGTTAACTAAATACGCTGTAATGGCTGTAATTAAAATACTAATTATGTATATTGAAAACAAAACTTCACTTTTGTATTTATTAAAGAATATACTTGTAATGAGAATATAAACAGGCAATCTTGCACTACAAGAAATGAAAGGTGAGGCTAAAATAGTCCCTAATCTTTCTTTTTCATCTGGTAGTCCCCTTGTGCTCATTATTGAAGGGACATTACATCCAAAACCTAGCAAGAGTGACATAAAGGAGCGACCAGATAATTTCATTTTATACATTACTCTATCAACAACAAAAGCTGCCCTGGGTAAGTAACCAGATTCTTCCAAAATTCCTAAAGCAAAGAATAATGCAAAAATGTTTGGGATAAAGACTAATATTCCACCAACTCCTCCGATTACACCATCAGCAATTAAAGAGGTAAATGTGTTTTCACCAAATGATTTTATAAAAGTACTTAGATTAGAAAACGCTATATCTAATAGGTCTGCTAATGGTTGTACGGTATCAAAAGTAAATTTAAAAACAAGGTACATAATTAATAAAAGTATTGGAATACCTAAATATTTATGGGTAAAAATATGATCGATTTTCTCATTAATATTTCTTTGAATATTTAATGACTTACCAGAATACGCCTCTTTAATTATATTTTCAACGTGTGAATAACGGATACTTGGTATGGATGATTGAGCTTTTTCAAGAATATCTTTTTCAATTTTAATTATTGGTAGTAATTTTTCTCTGATATCTTTATCATTTTCTAGAAATTTTATTGCAGCAAATCGTTTATTAGAATACATATTATTTGGAATTTGTTTTTCAATTTCTAGAATAATATTTTCGAATTCTTCATAATTGAAAATAACTTTTTTGCTATGTTTACCTTTTGCAACTTCGACAATTAAATCTTTTAATTCATCGATTCCCTCACCAGTTTTAGCAGAAGTGAAAACAACAGGAATTCCAAAGTGTTTTTGAAGTTCAAATTTATTTATTTTTATACCTAATTTTTTTGCCTCATCAATAGAATTCATTGCTAATATTGCATTAGAATTGAGTTCAAGGGCTTCGATTAACAAATAGAAACTTTGTTCAGGATTAATGGAATCGGCGATGACAACAGTAACATTTGGTGGGGAAAAAAATAAAAAATCTCTTGTAATTTTTTCATCAGTACTTTGCGAAGTTAATGAATAAGTTCCAGGTAAATCAATAACATGAAGTGTATCATTCTTCCAAGTTGTAGCACCTTCAATTTTTGAAACGGTAACACCAGGCCAATTAGCTACATATTGTCGTGCCCCCACTAAACGATTGAATATGCTTGTTTTTCCAACATTTGGATTGCCAATGAGACCAACAGTTATAACCATATTACAGCCTCCTTAGAAATATTTTTTCTTTCATGCCATGTCCAAGTGCAATTTTTTTACCATTAATATAAACAACAGAATTTTTTAATGTGATTTTTAATCCAGTTTTCAAACCTAAATTTGCAACTTTTCTTAGAAATCTATGTCCTCCCAAAAAACCAGAGACAATATACTCACCTTCAGAAACTGCAGAAAGCGGAATATAATCTTCAAGAAATTCAACTTCTATTTTTGAAGCTTCTGTATTCCTTAATGTAATTAACTTATTGAAAACCCTATATGCCCGAGGATCTCCCATTGGCGAAGTATGAACAACTTCAATTATTGTGTTAGGAATTAATCCCATTCCTAATAGTCTGTGTTTAATATTAGATTCAAAAATATTTTTTATTTTAACCTTGGAGCCAACGGGAACTTTATCAAGAGTCATATTATACCTCCTTTTTGAAAATCATTCTCAATAACAATTATAACATTAAAAAAGGTAGTGTCAATGAAATACGGAACGGCATATTTGTAAAAATCAAAATTTTCTAAATCAAAACACAAAAGTATCTAACTAAAAATAACAATATAAAATTGAAAAGTTACATGTAAATTTAATAAATTTAATAACATAACTTAGCATAATAAATGAAGAAGCATGAAAATTTATGCAGTATAATAACTATTATATTGCATATTAAAAAATACATAAAAAAAACATATCTTTTTCTGATGTTTGTTCAACAGTAAGTATATCATACACTCAAAAACTGATATAATTAAAACAAAATACACATTCAAATATATGGAGGAAGATAAAATGAGCAATCTACATGAAAAATGGTGTATGATTAAAGAATTTGCCATGAAAACACTTGGGAATAACAATGATCATGGTTTCGAGCATGTTTTAAGAGTCGTAAAATATTGTAGGTATATTGGAATTAGAGAGCACGCTGACTTAACTATCCTTATTCCTGCAGCATATTTACATGATATAGCCCGTCCAATAGAATTAGTTAATCCTTCAATTGATCATGCCGAGGAAGGTGCAAAGATAGCAAAAGACTTCCTTGAAAGTATTGATTATCCTTGTATTGACAGTATAGTATATGCGATAAAGAATCACAGATACCGCAAAAAATTAATCCCAAAAACCCTTGAAGCGAAAATACTTCAAGATGCTGATCGAATAGATGCATTAGGTGCAATAGGAATATACAGGGTTATTTCTCATGCAGTAAATAATGGTTCTAATCTTAAAAATATTTTGAAACACTTCGAAGATAAGATATTAAAATTGTATTCACAACTTCACACTAAAACAGCTAAAGAGCTATCATTTGAAAAGCATAAATTAGTTGTTGAATATGCACAATTTTTAAAGGATGAATTGAATTTTATTAATAATATGGATGACATAATTTAGAAAGTCATATATTAAATTTTTTATTTAAACATCTTCGTGAAATAATTTTAATTGATCTTTATATAGTTTTTCTTTTCTAGATTTTAATCTTTTAATAACAGAAACTAATGTTTTAGAGTTTTCATCAACAATTAAATCATCAAATATATTGGATTCATCTGGAGCAATAAAAATAAATTCTCCATTAACATATTTTGGAACATTAACCTGGTATTTTTGACCATATCCTTTCCTATTTTTCCTTGCAATAGGAACAATAGCATTTATTTGCATAAGCGCTTTTGCAGCCAACTCTATAGTTCCATATTTCACTTGAAAATAATCAGCAAGCTCCCTGAAAGATACCCACGGAGTAATTTTCCTTCCAGCAGCTAAAGACATACTATACAAATAAATATAAAGTCTTCCAGCGTTTGCTGGTCGAACTTTCATTGAAAATTGAAGAACAGGCATTGGAATGATGACAAACCTTGATTTGACAACCATATTTACCCTCCTTTTTTGTTTGTTCAACACTATTATATATCATCCCAAAACAAAAAACAATTAAACTCTTGAATTTTTTCTATTTTATGATATAATATTTTTAGCAATTTTTTTAATATTGAGGTGTGAACATGCTTTCTTCTAAGAGCTTGTTATTTTTTTTACTTTTAGTTTCCATATTTGCTTTCCCTCAATCCAATTTTGATAATTTTCGAAAAAATTTGACTACTGCCAAAGATTTTGCAAGTTTGCTTGAAGTTCCTTCCGAATATTATCCTGAGTTTGTTACTGGTACTTCATATTTTTTAGATATTCTCGATTTTAGCGAAGGTATTTCCTATTTGAAAGACGGAAATTATAACAAAGCTTTTGAATATTTTTCAAAAGTTGGTGTCTCTAATTTTATTGGTCTTATACCATTTGTAAATACAATGGTAACTGTTTTAAATTTTGCTCAACCTTTTTGGAACAAAGTTATTAGCTATGTCTTTGATGAAAGAATTTCAAAATATTCTAATGAATTTAGAAAATTAAAACTTGAACAGCTTGAAAAATTATTAAAAAAAGATCCCCTTGCTTTTAACGGGGAAGATTTTAAAAATTGGATAACAAACGATAGTATTGAAATACAAGATTTCATTTCTGACGTTTTTGACAGTATGCAACATGGCTTATACAATGTAGGAAATAAAATTATGAATGAAAAAGAATTTGAATCAAAACCTTGGTATCAAAAATTAAAAAGTCTATACATTAATTTAAATGTAAAAGCTTATTCTTATGAAGATGTTAAGGATTTTTGGTTAAGCATGTGGAGAAAAAGTGTTTTTAAAGAAGGTATGGAAATTGTTTTAACAAGAAAAAAAGAATCAATAGAAAGTTTCTTAAATCAAAGTACAGTTGAATTATATATAAAAATTAACAAACAAAAAAAAGATGAGAGGCAGTTCTCGGTCCAAATTCCAGAGTTATCTTTTGAAGGAGCATTAAACAATGAACTTCATGCTTATTTTGATCTTATTAAGTTCTCTTCAGATTATATCTCTGTCATTCTTCTAGATTCACGAAAAAATATAGTTTTTCAAAAACAATATAAAGTTTCAGAGCTCTTACAAAATTATGATCCATTGTTATCTAGTGATTATTCTATGCATTATATAAAAAAGATAGTTATCACTCCTAAATATCAAAAAAACACTATTCAAAAACTTACAGTTGAACTACCAAAAGAAACGAAAATAGCTACTTTAACTGTAGCTGGAACTTCAACTGTAATAACTTCTTCTTCTTTCTCGTTTGACAATTTAATTCTGTATTTTGATGACTTTTTAGAAATAATTGCTCAAACATCAACTGAAACAATCCAATATAGTTCTTTTATTCCCACCAATGGTAAAGTTACTCTCAATGAACCTTTAATTAATAAAAAACCACATTTTGAAAATGCCAAAGATTGTAAAAGTTACCTACTAAAACTTAAAAATGATTTTATGAATAATCTTAGTGATACTCAAGCCCCTCAAATTTTGAAAAAGAGTATTAATATCGCATATAATGATATTAAAACTTTTACTGTCGAAGATCCATCATTGCTAAATCTCATAAATCCACAGCAGCTTATTGGGAAGGATCAACGACTAAATGAAGAAGAAAAAAGTTTTAAACAAATCGAATCTAAGGTAAACGATTTGAAGAATAAAATTGATCAATTATTTTATTCACAAATTTATTTTAAGGATTTAGAAAATATGTGCTTACGAACTATTATTGATGATGGAGTAATTCCCTCATATTATAAATATATACTACAAAAACAAAAATTACTACAATCAGAAATTGATAGTAGAAAATCATTAGTTTCTACTTTACAAAATGAATTAAGTACAATTCTATCTGAAGCAGAACAAAGTAGAGAAATGATAAATAACAAAATAGCATTAGATATACTTTTTGATACAAAGCTAGTACCTTCATATTCTAAATTAATATCTAAAATACAGGAATTGTTAAACAAGACATTTATAATTGAGGCTAATCTAGAAAAAAACGAAAACAAAATTAATACGCTTGTTAAGCTTTTTGAATCTAAAAAAGAACTCACTATTGAAAAAGCTGAAATATATAAAATTTTTCTCGGAAAATGGCACTCACTTCTTAAACAAAGAGATTCTCTTGAAGAAAAAGTTAAAAGCTATAATCCTCCTGATATTGAAGGCTTTTTAAAAGCAATTGTTTCATTTGACAACATTAATTTATATTATTTAAGACATGGAAATTTGACCTATGAAGATTATATTAACGGCATCCAAGAAAAGCTTCCATTTTCTTTTAGAAAAGATGATTTGAATGATGTCATTTCTAAAGTTATTGATTTTGTTATACAAGAGAATAATCTAAATGAAGAAGCAAAAACAATGAACAACTCATTATCAAAATTAAAAGAACAATTATTATACTACTCAAAATATTATTTTCTTACTACAATTAAGCCTGAAGATTTGGTACTTAATGAAGATTTTGTTATTTTAAAAGTTCCTAATTATAATTATTCACAATTTGTCGAAAAATTTACCTATAAAAGTATAGGTTTTTCTAACAAATTGAATAATGTGATTTATTATTTAGAAAAAATAACAAAATATATTGATGATTTCTATGGTGAGGACCCTGAAGGTGAAAAACTGCTAGAAAAAACCAAAAAGTTGATATCAATGGCTCATTTTTCTACTATCAAAGAATATAATTCAATGATATTTGAATGGGTAAAAGAATATGAATCAGAATTATTTTTTAAAATTCCCTTATACAATCATTTATATATTAACTCGGGTAAAAACACTAAAGAGATAAAAGTAACATCAGAAAAATTTTTAAAAAGTATTTCCCAAAGAAACTATAAAATTCAAAAATACTTCCTTGAAGATTACCAAAATCCTTTAAATGTTTTAATGAAAAATCTTTTCACTACCATGATTTATGAAATTGATGTTTTTTATTTAAAAATTAAATCGGAAATTGATGAGTTAAATAAAATGAGTAAAATTACTAAACTCAGAGAAAAAAAGAGGATCGAAAATGAATTAAACAAAGATATTTTTTCGGCTTTAAATATTGAAGTACCAGACTATTTGAAAGGCATAATCACTCATAATTATATTTATAACTATCTTTCAGTTGCTGACAAATGGGCGCAAACGTGCGATAACCTCAGAAATTATCTTCAGGAGGTGTATAAAAAATGAAAAAATTACTTTCAATTTTTCTATTAGTTGTTTCCATTTTTGCCTTTTCAGGTATTGATTGGGTAAAAATTGACGATAATCAACTCTTAATATCCGTATTAAGGGCAAATTTTGTAGAGAATACTTATCCAATGATAATTTTTAAGGGAGATAATTATAACTATGTAGAAGATGCCATAACTGATTCCTCAAAACTTATTTCAATTCAAGTATATCGAAAAGCAAGTGGTAATGGTTTTTTTATAACTTCTGAGAAAAACGGCGAGAAAATTTGGTCATTACCTTATGAGGATGTGACTTTAAACTATGGTAAACTTTTTAAGTTAAATGGGGATTATGTTTTTTTAGGAAGTGTCGCAATTGATAACGAAAGTTTCATTTATATATCCAAAATTAATCAAGATGGTGAAATAATATATGAAGATGAAATAAATTCATTTGCAGATTTTTGTTGCGCAAGGTTAGAATCTAACTCGTTAAAATTTTTAGCATACAAACAAGAATTTTCTCAAAAGTATCATAAATATTTGGCAAGTGGCCAAGAATATAGTTTTTCTAACTCTTTAAATCCAATAAATAAGGAAATTAAATTCAAAGATATCGATGGAATAATTACTATTCCTCAAGTCTATATAAATGGAAAATATTATGCCTTAACAGGATATATTTCACACCAAGTTGAATTATATGAAATCAATCCTAATGGAAAATCCAAAAGAAAAATTGTAAAAATTCCCTTTTTAATACCAAATACTTCAAGTGAATACAAAATAATTGGTTATTCAGATAATTCACTATTTACTTTCGGAATGAAACAAAATCCTGATGGCCTTTTACATATCAACATAATAGAAATAGGGTTAGATGGAAAAATTTTAAATACTTTTGATATTTCATCAAGAATTATCAAAAAATATGAAAAACACGGTATTTATATAGAAAACAATCTTCCTACTATAAAAACTGCTGACAAAAAAATTATGCTTTTTCCAAGAGATATTAAAATTCTATTAACAAATGGTCAACAAAAATATGCTGTATACATATTAGATATAAAATATAACGCCGGTTACGGTTTAGGAATTTTAGTAGATCTACTAGAATTTTAAAACAACTTGAAAGGAGAGAATAGTATGATAAAAATTTTTATTTGGTTATTATTGAGTATTTCTATGATTATCTTTCCAATTAATATTTACTACACATTAATTGTACCAACTGAAACTCCAACTAATACTATACAAGAAATATCCAATTTCATTTTAGAAAATAATCCTAAAATTTCACTTACAGATTATGGACTAAATCAAAAAAGTTACGAATATTTATATTCTCCGTATCATGAAGATTTTCAAAAACATGTGCTAACCCTTTTAGATTATTTTTTGTTTAAAAAAATTGATTCTGAATACGTTCTACCTTTAAATTTTATTGAAGAATTTAAAATTCAAGATGATGTTTATTTATATTGCATTTTATTGTTCGATAATAACTTAAAGGTCATTGCTAAATCTTTTAATGAACATGCTTTCGATGAAAACGGTGTTATATCTACCGATGCATTAAATATTTATAACTCTCTAATTGAACTTATTAAAAATACATTTGAAGATGATTCACCTAAAAATTATGATATAGATAATATTTTAATGACTTTGTATTTCGACATCTCTGATAATGGTAACATAATTTTAGAAATAACGTTTATCTCGAAAGCCCAGAATAGTATAGATTTAACCTATTTTATAATGTAATTATCCATATTTGTAAAATGCGTATATTTTAAATTGTGAAAATCGAGTTCAATTTCAAAATTAATATCTATATCTATCAAGGTATTAAATATTTTTTTTCGTAAAGATTCGCTGTAATCAATTGGAAGATAGTACCCTAAAGTTACATGCGGTATGTAAAAGTCATCTTGTTTAATGAGTTGATCAAATTTTTGTCTGGCCTTAATTAAAATTAAAAAAGATTCCTCATCAATAGGTTTAAACATTATTCCTATGGCAGAACCGCCATTATATAATCCTATCGATTTCATTTTTAAATTTTTTTCATTTTTAAATGTATTTAATATTTTCATTACTTTATTTTCATTATTTTTCATACATTTTTCAACATCATTTGTTATATTAAAATTGCATAGATCGTGCAACGTTAAATGAAAATATTTTTCACTCAAAGGTTTAGCTAAATACTTTCCTATTTTGCTATATAATTCATTTTGAATTTTTGTAATTTTCCTCTTATCTGCATCATTTAGAAAAAACACAATTGTATCACCTTTAAAATCCTTGTATTTTCCATTTTTATCAACTTTTAAATACAACTCGTTTTTTGGATTCCATTTGTCCAACAATGTTTTTATTGTTTCATCACGGATTTGGTTTAGTTTCTCTACATATTTTTTGAATTCCATAAAATCACCTCTGAGAAAGTTTTTTTCATTTTTTCTATTATAATGAATATTATTTCCGTTTTTTCGCGTTAATCTAAGTTTTAATATAGAATTTATATATGCTATTATCAAATTGTCCTGCAACAATTATATCATTTCGAATAGGAGGTGGGTTTATGAAAAAGGTTTTTATTCTTCTTTTATTAATTTCTGTTGTTATGGCATTTAGTGTGCCTACTTTGGTTGTTACTTCAAGACTATGGACTCCACCTACAGAAAAAGAATTCATTATCAATGAAATCATTAAACCATTCGAAGAAATGTATGGAGTAAAAGTAGTTTTCCAAACAATGGATGACGAAACCATGTTGAAACAAGTAAAGGTTCAAAAAGAAACCGGAAAAATTACTACAGATGTTATTATAGCATATGCAACAAAAATGCCAGAATGGGTCAAAAATGACCTAGTAGTTGATCTTACACCTTATGTTAAACAATGGACCGACAGGCATTTTTCTAAAGGTTTTGATTCAATGACAGTATTTAACGGAAAAAGGTACTTCTTACCTATTGGTGCAGATGTATATCTCACCCTTATAAACAAAAAAGCTCTTCAATATAAACCTGAAGATGTTGATGTTCAAAATCTCACTTGGGAACAGCTTGCTGAATGGGCAAACCTTATAGCCCAGGGTGAAGGTGAAGGTAAATTTGCAGTTACCGGTGTTCCAATGAAATCCCTTATTTATCAAATTGGAGCTATTGCTTTATCCTATGGTGCACATTGGCCTGATTTGGATAATCCTGGAGCGGTTGCTGCATGGTACTTAGTATACAAAATGAGAAATGCATTCTCTCCAGCAATTAAAACATACGATGACACAAGACCACCAATGAAAAGGGAAGAAACATGGATAACAGTAGCACATTGTGCACGTGTTGGTGAAGTTTACAAAAGTAATCCAACTCAATTTATTATTGCACCGGCACCAAAAGGTCCAGCTGGTATAGGTTCAGTTGCTGGAACAAGTGGTCTTGCAATTGTAAAAGGTACAAAGAATTTTGACCTTGCACTTAAGTTTGTCGAATACATGACAAGACCAGACATCATGGTAAAATCACACAAAGGTACCGGTGGATTTATCCCACCAGTTGATGAAGCAATAAAATTCTTAGGAAATGACGAACAAGACCAAGTCATTAAAAATGCGATCAAAGTTATGAATGAAGGAGTTCTCTCATATATTGCACCTATTTGGAAAGATTGGGGTCAAGTAAAACTTGTTTACGACGAAATATTCAAAAAGATGATCCTTGAAGAAGGAAAACTTGACATTGATATGCTAGAATTGTATCAACTTCAAATTGATGCACAAAGGAAATAATTTAAGGGGGCTCATTGCCCCCTTTAATTTGGTAGCGAGGTGATAAAATTTGACAAAAACTATATCTAAAAAATGGGTTCCTTACATTTTGATAACTCCTACGTTGATCTATTACATAGTTTTCTGGTTAAGACCCGTAATTTCAGCTATTTATTATAGCTTTTTCGATGAAAACAATAATATTTTTACACTTAATAATTATATTACAATTTTTAAAGATGAATATTTCAAACAAGCTGTTATCAATACAGCAATTTTTGTTCTTATCTCAGTTACCTTAGAATTTATTGTAGCATTAGGTTTGGCGTTAATTATAAACAAAAAATTTAAAGGGGCACAGATTCTTTTATCTATTGCTCTTATACCAATGGCTCTTCCAGCCGTTGCTGTTGGCGCTATGTGGTCAAGTGGTTTTGCAACATATGGATGGGTAAATAGTTTACTCTACCACTTAGGACTAATTACTGAAAACGGAAAAATCGCTTTCCTAGCGGGAAGTGATTTTCAATCTCTTATGCTTATAATACTTATAGACGCGTGGCAAGTAATTCCATTTATGATGGTGATCTTACTTGCAGGTCTTCAAGGTCTTTCAAAAGAAGCTATAGAAGCTGGGTATATCTTTGGCGGTTCAAAATTTACCGTATTAAGAAAAATCACTTTGCCTATGCTAAAACCAAGTATCCAAACTGCGTTAATTTTAAGAATAATATCCGCAATTCAAGTGTGGTTAATTATTGTAATGATATATGGTTATAGAAGAATCCCTGTTCTATTGGAAGAGGTTGTCTTCTACGAAGAACAATTATTAGGTTTTTATAGAGTTGCTCTTGCCTATTCTGTAATTGTTGCTGCAATTGTATCAGTTGTTTCAGTTATATATCTTAAAGTCTCTGGTGCTTTTGAAAGGGAGGAGCAATAATATGAAAGTGAATAAAATTTTTAAACAAACATTATTCTATATTGTCATTGCTGGAATTATATTAGTTATTTTAACTCCTATTTATTTCCTAATTGTTATCTCTTTAATGTCAGACCAAGAAGCATATGATTGGCCAACTCAACTCGTTCCATCTTTCTTCAATAGATATAAGCTGGAAATTGTTGATGGAAAATATTTAATAAGCGTTTATAGTAATGCAAAAAAACAGTATTCTACATTAATACAGACTTCTAATTTTGAAGAACTTCAAAAATTTGTTAGAAGCAAAACAAATTCAACAATTAAAAAAGAAATCTTTGATAATGAAGTAAAAAAACTCAAAAAATTAATTGAACAAAATGAAGAAGAAATAAATAAACTTAGAACACAAATTAAAACTTTCGAAGCAAAACTTAATAGAGTAACGGTCAACCTTGTTAAATTAAAATCTCAACTTAAGAAAGCTAAAGAAGCAAATATGGAAAATCTAATACCTATTATCAATGAAAATATAACTAAGCTGGAAAAAGAAAAGAATGAATATAATACACAACTGGTTAATTTAAATGCAAGACTTGAAGAAATTGGAAGCGTAAAATTCATAGTTCCCAAACATCTATTTGATAACTATGTAAACTTTTTTAGAGTAACCAGCAATGCTTTACCCGCCTTGTTTAGGAGTATTCAAGTTGCAGTATTAACCGTTTTGATCTCACTAACAATTGGTGGAATGGCTGGCTATGCATTTGCTAGGTACAATTTTAAAGGTAAAAATCTTTTAAAATTAAGTGTTCTGTTTGTAAGAATGTTTCCCGGGATTTCAATTGCAATGCCGATGGTGATCATACTTATAAATATGGGATTCTACGATAGACCAATCGGTTTATCACTTGTATACTCTGTAGGACAAATTGGAATGACAATTTGGATCACAGCAAGTATATTTATGGGGATTTCTACCGAACTTGAAGAAGCTGCTATGGTATTTGGAACAACGAGAATGGGAGCCTTCTTTAAAATCACTTTACCTCTTGCATTCCCAGGTCTTGCTGCAAGTGCAATGTATGCTTTTATTGGTAGTTGGTCTGAAACTGCTCAGGCAATTGTTTTGACACAATTTAATCCTACATTCCCAGTTGTAGTATATCAAACTCTTGTTGGCGCTAAAGGTTTAATTAATCTAACTGCTGCTGGAGGAGTCTCGTTAGCACTTCCTGCCGTTGTTTTTACACTAATAATAAGGAAATATATACTCCAAATGTGGGGTGGAATAAAAGTTTAATTGATAAAATAATAATAAAAGGAGCGGTGATATATGGCAACTTTAGAACTTATAAATCTTTCAAAAAGGTATGGAAAAAAGGTATGGGGTGCCAAAGGAGTAAATCTAAAAGTTAATGATGGTGAATTCATAGTCTTTCTTGGCCCTTCTGGTTGTGGTAAAACAACAACTTTAAGAATGATTGCAGGGCTTGAAGAAGTTACAGAAGGAAAAATATTAATTGACGGAAAAGATGTAACTTACTTAGAACCAAGAAAAAGAGAAGTAAGTATGGTTTTTCAAAGTTATGCTGTATGGCCACATATGACCGTATATGACAATATTGCATTTCCTTTAAAACTTAGAAAAATGCAAGAATCGGAAATTGATGAAGTTGTAATGGAAGTCGCAAAAATGGTAAAAATTGAAGAACTTTTAAAAAGATTTCCTTCTCAACTTTCAGGAGGACAAAGGCAACGTGTAGCATTAGCAAGGGCTTTGGCTGTCAAACCCAAAATCTTTTTAATGGATGAACCATTATCAAACCTCGATGCCAAATTAAGAGTTAAAATGAGAACCGAATTAAAAGCTATACATCACAGAACAGGTGCTACAACAATTTTTGTCACCCATGACCAATCTGAGGCCATGTCCATGGCAGATAGAATCGTAATTATGAAAGATGGAAAAATTGTACAAGTAGGTACTCCTGATGAAGTATATTTCAACTGTGCAAATACTTTTGTCGCTGGATTTATTGGAACTCCACCAACAAACTTTTTTAAAATGAATGTTATAAGAAGCAATGATGAGATTCATTTAAAAAATGAATACATTGACATAAAAGTTTCTGAAAAAGTCAAAAAAGCTCTTGAGAGATATAACAAAGATGAAATAATTGTTGGTATAAGACCTGAAAACCTTTTGATTACAAACAATGAAAATGAAGCTATCTTTAAAGAAAAAATTCTTGTAGTTGAACCTCAAGGATCACATCAAATAATTGCCGTTGAACTTGGCGAACAAATCGTTAAAATAGTTGCTCCTGCATTCCCAAAATATTCTGCAGATGAAATTATAAATGTTTCACTTGATCATGAAAGATTAATGCTTTTTGATATTGATACTGAAGAAAGATTGGAGGGTATTTAATGAAAATTGCACTAGTTCATTACAGAGCTGGTTTGATGGACGGTGTATCCTTAGAAATGGAAAAATGGAAGAAAGTCTTACTTAGAATGGGACATGACGTGGATATTGTAGCTGGTAATAACAAAAGTGGGGTGGACGTATTAATTCCTTCTATAGGTTTTGAAAATCCAAAATATAGAATTATTAATAAGAACGCTTTTGAAAAATTAGAAGATTTTTCAATAACTGAACTAACTGAAACAATATTCAATGAGTCCGAGAACATTTATTCCAATATTGAAGAAAAGCTTAGTAAATACGACGTGATTATACCAAATAATATATGGTCGTTAGGAGCTTTCCTTCCAAGTGCAATAGCACTCACAAAATACGCTGAAAATCATCCGGAAAAACTTTTTGTTGGTCATCATCATGATTTTTGGTGGGAAAGAGAGTATTTTTTAAACTATCAAGACAAAAAAATAAAAGAGCTACTAGACAAATATTGTCCTCCAGTTAATCGGAATATTAAACATGTAGTAATTAACTCATTAGCTAAAGAAGCGTTATATTCAAAAAAAGGTGTTAATTCCATAATTGTACCAAATGTAATGGATTTTGATGAACCACCTTTCATTAGTGAGGAAATAAACAAACAAATTAGAGAAGTATATAATATCTCCGAAAATTCAATTGTTCTTTTACAAGCAACAAGAATTACTGAAAGAAAAGCAATCGAACTTGCCATTGAACTTGTTAGACAAATGTCAAAACTAGCAAAAAAATATAAAGGAAAACAATTGTATAATGGGAAAATTTTCGATGGCGAAATTGTTTTAGCATTTTCTGGAATGTGTGAAAGTGAAAATTATAAATACAAATTACTAGACAAAGCCTTCAAATATGGGATTAGAACCGTTGATCTTTATCCAAATGTTGAAAATAATGTTTGGTCATTCTGGAATTTATATAGCATTGCAGATGCAATTACATATCCTTCAATTCTAGAAGGTTGGGGAAACCAATTATTAGAAGCTATAATCGTTAAAAAACCAATTGTTATATTCGAATATAAAGTTTTTGAAAAAGATATTAAAAAATCTGGCTTAAAATTCATTAGTCTAGGAAACACTTATAAATTAGAAAATGGACTAGTTAATGTAAATGAAAACATAGAAATAGAAGCTGCACAAAAATTGTTTGAAATTTTATTCAACAAAGAACTATATGAAAAAACAGTTAATGAAAACTTTGAAATTGGAAAGAAATTTTTTAGTTTAGAAACTCTTAGAAAGATCATAGAAAACCATATTTTGAATTAAATCAAAATAATATGTTAAATTTCCAGGGAGTTCCCCTGGATTTTTTATTTATATCAAATTTTTGTATGATATAATTTAGAATACAAAAAAATAAAGGAGATTATTATGCATTATTTAGCAGCTGTTTTATCTTCTTTCTCCTCTTCAGTCACTTCTATTTTCGGTAAATTACTATTTACAATCGGAGCATCAGTATCCCAAATTTTGTTTATACGTTTCTTTATTTCTTTCTTAATCTCATTTTTAGTTTTCATATTTATTAAAAAGAAGTTTAATTTTAGGAATTTTGTTATTTTTGGAATACTTGGAATATTAAATTACGGCATTGCCGCTTATTTGTTCTTTTTTGGACTTCAATTTTTAAATCCTGCATATGCAACTGTTTTATTTTTTACTAATCCTGTCTTTGTATTACTGTTTCAAAAAATTTTTTATAAGGATAAAATTGGTACTTTTAATTGGATAGCTATAGTAACTTCTATATTAGGAGTATTTTTTGCCAATCTCGGCGAACAAAGTTTGGAAAAGGACGACGAGATCATAATTGGAACTTTGATTATAATCGCAGCAGCTATAATAAATGCACTTTTCATAACAGTAACTGGAAAAAAATTAAAAAATTTAACTTCAAATGTTTTTGAAAATGTCTTTTACACTTTTTTTGGAGTAACTTTGTACTATTTGTTGATTACATCGTTTACGAAAGAATTATCAACTATTAAGTTTGAATACGTTAGTTATGGTCTGTTACTCTCCATTTTTTCCACTTTCATACCATTAACTCTTAGTTTTTTCTCATTAAAAAAACTTAAATCACAAACAGTTGCAATTATAATGCCTCTAGAAATAGTTTTTGCCAGTGTTTTGTCACTATTAATATTTGGAGAAACTTTCAATTTACTTAAAATTCTTGGATTTATTCTCATAAGTACTGCTCCTATTCTAGAAAACTTTAAATAAATGTTTAATAAAGTTTATAACCTTATTCTCCAATGATGTTTTTTTGAAATAAGGTGTTTTTAAAATAAGGTTCATGTTTTTATCATCTTTTATCTTTCATAATAATTTTTATGATATAATAATTTTTGTAATGACAATTATTATTAAAGGAGTGGGGGTTATGAAAACTAATAAAAACTATTTTTTATTACTTCTTTCTTTAATTGTTTTAATTTCAATCTTTTTGGTAGGATGTTTAAAAATCAGTCCAGACATTTTGGTCAGAACTGATACTACTTCTTTAGAGTTCATTGGCGAGTCACAAAAAGAAATCAAACTTTTAATTACTCCCATCAATGGGTTTACAGGAAATGTGGAAATTTCCTTAAATGATTCTAGCTTGTTTAATATTAACAACCTTTCCTTAAACATTCAAAATGAAAGATACGTAAGTGTGCAACTAATTAAACCAGATAATACCCCTCCAGGTAGTTATAACATAAGCTTAAAAATTAAAACTGACTCATCGGTAAAATACGTTCCACTAATTATAAATGTTAGAGATTTTGAAATCAAAATTGTCAACCCAAACAATTCCCCCATTGAAGTATATCAAAATGTTCAAAGTGATTTTCCTGTTATAATTGAATCCTTAAATAAATTTAGCGATGATTTAGAATTAAAAATAGAAGATGAACAAGGGAATCCTTATTTTAGTTTCATAACTTTAGAACCATCAACTCTTACGTTAAATATGGAAAGAATCGAAACAATATTTAAGGTGAAAGTTTCAGACACTTTATCCCCAGGACAATATAATTTAGTATTAAGTGCTAAAAGTAAAAAATACAATTTAGTTAGAAAATACAATTTTACACTAAATGTTATTGGTACGGAAAGTCAAGAAGCCACACCTTCATTCGAAGTAATCAGTGACACAAATAATTTCACTATTGAACAAGGTGGTTCCCAATCAGTTGGTATGACCATTACTCCAGCAAATGGCTTTACTGGTACAGTCAATTTCGAACTTCAAACCATAGCAGGCAGTACTGCTCCAACTGGTATATCAATTTCTCCGTCTGTAATTGACGTACCTGATAATCAATCTGTACCATTTACATTAACTATCTTTGTTGATTCATCCGTTACACCAGGAACTTACAACTTAAGAAT